>NZ_UGYM01000002.1:933082-1244109 GCF_900456975.1 Shewanella baltica | reverse complement strand
ACCTCAGCTTTAATGGCTTCGGCAAAAGGTACTTGAAAGTGCTCAGCGACAGGGATTTGTTGCAGCGGACTTAACCCACCAGTACTCACATGAATAAAATCGCAACCTCTGCTCTCTAATGCTTTTGCCAACACTAGGCTTTGGGCTAAATCCCAACCACCCTCGACCCAATCGGTTGCCGAAATCCGCACACCGAGTGCCATTTTAGGCGATATCACAGCCTTAATGGCATCAAACACACCCAACAACAAGCTCAGTCGATTCTCTAAACTGCCACCATATTTATCGGTACGTTGATTCGATAACGGGGATAAAAATTGGTGTAATAAATAACCGTGGGCAGCATGAATTTCAATCGCATCAAGCCCTAATCGTTCGGCTCTTTGCGCCGAACTAACAAATGCCAAGATAAGCTCATCAATTTCATCAAAGGTCATCGCACTCGGTAATGCAGTGCCTTCATTAAAGGCCTGCGCGGAAGGCGCTATCGTCTGCCAACCGTTATGTTCGTCGGGTGCAATAGCGCCGCCACCTTCCCAAGGTTTTCGAGTTGATGCTTTACGCCCCGCATGGGCAAGCTGTATCGCCATCGGCATATTTGAGTATTTACGGATAGATTTGAGGGTTTTATCTAGGGCGGCTTCCGTTTTGTCATCCCATAGGCCTAAATCTGCATAGGAAATTCGGCCATTGGGCAAAACGGCGGTGGCCTCAAGAATGAGCATTCCCGCCCCCGATAACGCCATGCTCCCTAAATGAATCGTATGCCAATCGGTTGCTTGGCCGTTTTCAGCCGAATACTGACACATGGGCGCGATAATAATGCGGTTCGCTAACTCAAGTTGACCTAAGGTTAAAGGCGAAAATAATAAACTCATTGTCATTCCTTTTAATACAAACCGTGATTGGCTTTATGATGATGCACTGGCGAGGCTATCTCGCGCGGATAAAATCGGTGCGGCAATTAATGGCCAATCAATGGCAAATTCTGCACTATTCCAAGCGACAACGCCTTCATCTTCAGGATCATAATATTGGGTACATTGATAAATAACCTCAGCATAATCGCTGAGAACATAAAAACCGTGAGCAAAGCCCGGTGGGGTCCACATTTGCAGATGATTCTCAGCTGATAGCACTCGCCCAACCCATTTTCCATAGGTGGCCGACTCGGACCGTATATCGACGGCCACATCAAAAATACTCCCTGCACAGACCCGCACTAACTTCCCCTGCGGTTTACGCCGTTGAAAATGTAAGCCTCGCAGGACATTACGTTGCGAGCGACTGTGATTCTCCTGCACGAATACAAATGACTCGAATCCCCGCTGTGCAAAGCAGGCATCAAAATAGGATTGCCTAAAAGTCTCCATAAAGAAACCGCGTTCATCCCCAAAGACTTGCGGTTCAAACACCAGCACTTCGGCTAACTCAGTTGCGCTACATTTCATCAAAAACCTGCTTATCGAGTAAGCCGAGCAAATACTCACCATAACCACTTTTGAGTAAAGGCTGAGCTAATTCAGTTAATTGCTGCGCATTGATCCAACCGCTGCGAAATGCAGTCTCTTCTGGGCAATTAATTTTTAAACCTTGTCGTTTCTCAATGGCAGCAACAAATTGTGTCGCCTCGGCCATCGCATCCGGCGTGCCAGTATCTAACCAAGCTGTCCCCCGCCCAAGAATATCGACTCGCAATTCTCCCAAAGCTAAGTAACGAGTGATAACATCGACAATCTCTAACTCGCCCCTTGCCGAAGGTAAAACCGTTTTTGCAAATGCGGCCGCGCGGCCGTCAAAAAAGTACAACCCAGGCATAGCGTAACGAGAGCGTGGATGTTGAGGTTTTTCTTCAATAGAAAGCACCTTACCTGCACCATCAAACTCAACGACACCGTAAGCATTAGGATTCGCCACATGGTAACCAAAAACGGTCGCCCCAGCTTGGGCTTGCCAAGCATGTTGCAAATTTGCCGCTAAATGCTGACCATAGAATAGATTATCCCCAAGAATAAGCGCACAGGCTTCACCCGCTAAAAATGGCTCAGCAATGATGAGCGCTTGCGCCAATCCCTTCGGAGAGGCTTGCTCGGCATATTGCAGCTTAAGTCCCCAATGACTGCCATCGCCGAGTAATGCATGGAATAGCGGCAAATCGTGGGAAGTGCAAATAATCAATATATCCCGAATATCAGCCTGCATTAGGGTGACAAGTGGATAATAAATCATAGGTTTATCGTAAATGGGCAGTAATTGCTTACAGACAACCTGCGTCATAGGATAAAGACGCGAGCCAGTACCGCCCGCCAGTAAAATGCCTTTTCTCATTGAAATATTTAAGATTGATAAGCTAGGTGAAGTGTCCAGATTGTAGCATATAAAAGACGACGAGCCGGAAGAACGGATGACAGCAGATGAGTCAGTCGATTAACGAAATTAATGGCGCAATAGCCGTTTGCATTCCAAGCACTAAAAGCCATTCAGCTTCAGTAAGATGAATCAATCCTCTATTCAATAAAGACAAGCGCATTTGCTGAACCTAGCGCTCACCAATCTTCGCCCTTGCTACTGCTCGGGGATCAGCATCTCAATACGTAAACCCTGATTCGGCGCTGAGAAGAGTGACACATTACCATTGAGCTTTTGGGTGACCAGATTATAAATAATCGACATCCCTAAACCTGTGCCACCACTTTGGCGCGCAGTGGTGAAAAATGGCTCGAATGCTTTGGCTTTCACCTCATCGGACATGCCGATGCCGTTGTCTTGATAAGTCATCTTGATCTGTGCCCCCTCCTTTTCAACCACAATGACAATCTGTTTATCTCCGACAAAATCATCAGGGAAAGCGTGGCGAAAACTGTTAGCAACTAAGTTGGTAAAAATCTGAGCGATGGCGCCGGGGTAAGAATCAATAAAAATATTGTCATCGAGTTCGACTTTTAAGGTGATGTTTTTCTTACGCATTAAGGGCTTTAACGAACTAAATATTTGGAAAATATAATTCTTTAAATTAAAGCGCTCACGTTCCAATATCGATTGATCTGCGGCAGTGCGTTTAAAGTTATGAACCAGTTCTGCGGCGCGGGAAAGATTACGCTCAATTAAACATAAACCGTCCTGCATTGTATTGATAAAACTGACAAACTTATCTTCATCGAGATCGTTTTTCTCGAATGACCCTTTTAGTAGCGATAACTCATCCAAACAATGGGTCACGGATGTTACCGCGATACCCAGTGGCGTATTCACCTCGTGAGCAACACCGGCGACTAAGCTACCTAAGGCGGCCATTTTTTCATTTTCAATTAAGTGCTTTTGGGTCGATTTTAAGGTCGATAGGGCCGTCTCAAGTTCGGTTGTTCGTAGTTCAACTTGATGCTCCAAATCGGTATTAATGAGTTTGAGCTGTTGTTGGTATTCGAGGATCTCTTTAGCACTCATGGCTCGGCCAAAGAGATCGGCCAGTGCCGAAGCAAACGCCTTTTCATCCCGCGTCCATTCCCTCGCCTCACCTTGATGCTCAGAACAAATAATCCCCACCATTTTGCCGTGGTGACGAATGGGGCTATCCAGCATAGAGGTGATCTGATTCGGTTTCAGGTAGCTGTCGACAAACTCTTTGGTGGCAGGATCCGTTTGCGCCTTATTAGCGACAATGGTGCGCTCATTGTCGAGTAAGCTGAAGTAATGAGGAAACTGCGCGCGAGTGAGCACTAACGCTTCTTGCGGCTGTTGGTGGTCGAGTAAATAATAACAAGCAATAGTCTGATTATCCTGACCAAACAACCAAATGCCCGCCCGCGTGATCTGTAATCCCTTACAGATTGAACTCACAATAAGTTGTGATGCTTGAATGAGATCGCCCTCATCAATAACCTGAGACTTACTGACATCAAATAGGATTCGATCAAGCATTCGGGTCATAGCGGTTCGTCCGGAATATGGATATGTAGGGAGGCAAACGCATCTAACAGTTTTAAACTCGCTTCACACAGTACGGGGTCAAACTGCTTACCCGATTGCGCCAAAATATACTCTCGCACCGCATCGACTGACCACGCCTCTTTATAACTGCGCTTGGAAAGCAACGCATCAATCACATCGACAATCGCCATGAGTCGGCCTTCAATGGGGATTTCTTCCTTAGCAATTCCACGGGGATACCCTTGCCCATCCCAACGCTCATGGTGGGTATAAGCAATTCGGGCACCCATTTTGGCAATAATACGATTTGATCCCGCGAGCAAGTTATAGCCTTTCTCCGCATGGGTTTGCATGATCGCCCATTCCTCGGCATCAAGTTTGCCTGGCTTATGTAAGATACTCTCAGGGATACCTATTTTACCGACATCGTGCAAAGGCGCAGCGTAACGAATCGTTTCGATAAAGTCCGCGTGCATGCCGATAGCAATCGCGAGCATTTCAGTCATGCGCGCAACCCGACGTACATGGGCTCCGGTCTCTTTACTCCGCTGCTCAATGGCGTCACCTATGATTAAAATCAGCTCCCTTTGCGTCTGCTGCACATTTTCACGGCCCGACAAATTCTCGAAAGTTAAGCTCACATTGGCCGCAAATAGCTCAAGAATACTGACTTGAAAATCCGTTAACTTAGTATTGTGCTGCAAATATAAAATACTGGTGACATGACCACTTAGCTCATAAAACCCAACGTAAATATTGTCACGAACGAGCGAGGTTTTTAGCGCGATAGCCTCGATAATATACTCACGTACATCCCCTGGTAGCGTCTCAACGCTGCCACCTTCGCAGTAACTGATCATCTCACCCGTGGCGGCCAGAAGATTCATTTGGGTATCGAGGTAAAGGTCTTGATGATAGCTTGTGAGATACAGGGCTGAGCTTTCAAGATTGAGTAACTGCAAAGTCTGTTCGAGCACAGCACTGCCAAAATTATGTAATGTATGACTTTTAAGTACCGAGGTGGAGGCAGCAATAACTTTCTCCATCCCCTTCTGGCTTTGCTCGATGATTTTAATATCGCGATAGGAACGCAGTGAAGTGTAGACACAAGACTTAAGCCGAGCCGCGGTAAGCTCTGTTTTGGCCTTGTAATCATTGATATCAAAGTCCCGAATCACTTGATCTTCAGGCGCCTGTCCCGGCTGGCCTGTGCGTAAAATGATGCGGGTGCTGTGATTATTTAATTCAGTACGGATTTTTTGAACGAGCTCTAATCCGGCATGGTCGGTTTCCATTACCACATCAATAAAAGCCAATGCAATATCCGTTTCGGTTTGAAGTAATGCTAAACCTTCAGCGGCGCTGTAACAGGAATAGAACTGTAATACCCGATTATCTAAGGTCAGATTTTTTAGAGCAAATCGAGTCACCTCATGGATCCCAGGCTCATCATCAATAATGGCAACTTTCCAAATGCCTTGTTTAGGCTTATGGGATTTATCCTCGATAACATCAGCACTTTTCTTAAATAACGCCACAGAACCACCGTCTACGATGAATAGTTAAGCTTTAGTATAGATTCAATCTCGAAAGTGACTAGTTTCAAAGGATAAATTATCATCTTATTGGTCACAGACTTTAGGCTAATAACTAACACTCACGCCACTTAGAACAAACACAAGTACAACTTAAGCTATTGTTATAAAATAGAAATAGCCAAAGTTAGGCTAAGCCAGCCTTGACGGGTATGATGAGTGCACTTAACCCGTAACACCCCGAAATTCTATTGGAGCCACTATGAACAAATCACTATGTTGCATCGCACTTCTGGCCTTATTTACCACGGCTTGCTCTGAAGCCCCAAAAGAAGAAACAGCAGTCGATACAACCCAAGTTCAAACAGAAGCCGCTAAAACCGTCCCTGTCGGCGATACCAGCCAAAATTCACTCGATTGGGCAGGCAGCTATGAAGGTGTGTTGCCATGCGCCAGTTGCGAAGGTATTCAAACCCTGATCACATTACAATCTGATAATAGCTTTGTTCAAGAAACGGTCTATTTGGGTAAAGATGAGAAGATTTTAAAACTGATGGGCAAAGCAGCGTGGGATGAGAAAGGCCAAAAAATCACTTTGGAAGATGGCACACAGTATCTGGTCGGTGAAAATCAGCTGATCATGTTAGATACTGAAGGCCAAAGAATTACCGGCGATCTGGCCGCTAATTATGTACTGAAAAAGAAACAATAGCAGAGTGTTTGTTTGAAGAGAGGCATCGCTATGCGATTATAAAATCGTGCAGTAACCCTCTAAAGATCAAATGTACTCAGCTCAATCACGGAAGCAATATAAGGCTCAAGGATGAGCAAACGACATTGTTATTAAGCCACTGCGGAAAATACAAAGACGAAGAAATGACTTTAGATAAACAAGCGCAACTGATCCGCTATCAAGATTGCCCATCAACGCCATGGAAAAATGGCGGTGGGAGCACAAAACAGCTACTTATTTCCCCCATCAATGCAGAACTTACTGAATTCGATTATCGGATCAGCATAGCAAGCATTAGCAGTAACGGACCCTTTTCATTATTTAATGGCATAGACAGACAACTGATCATCCTAGAAGGCGATGGTGTTGAACTCAGCATCGATAGCCATGAAGGGAAAAAACAGATAAATGACCTTGGGGGAGATGAAAGGATACAGGGAGACACAGATACAACTGAGTATAAACAACTCACGCCTATAGACAGTGCATTCTGCTTTGCAGGCGAAACCTCAATAACAAGCAAATTATTAGGCAGTAATGTTATTGATTTCAATGTTATGACCAAACGCGATGCATTTAAAGCACATACTCAAAGGCTTAGCTTTGATAGTATATTTATAGAAAAACATGCGGCCATATCGAACACCGCCATCGATGCACACCATAACAAGACAGAAGCGCCTATCGTTCAACTACTCTGCTGTTTAGATACAATGACATGGGCGCACAATGGGGAGAGCATCAAGATCATGCCATACGACATACTTATCATTAAACCAGAGCAAGATATAAAATTAGTCACGACAGCGCCAAGTCAATTACTTAGCGTCACCATTACGGCCTGTTAACCATAAAAAGCAGTTCTTGCTTCTACGACAACCCAAAATCAACCTCAAATTTACCTACGCTCGTTACGGTACTGACGCTTAAATTCAGCAATATTAATCAATTTACGCTTTATAATAGCGAGCCACTATCCACTCAATCGTTTTTCTCAGGCCTGAATCAAAGGATGCAAGTGGTTGCCAACCAAGCTCCCGCTGGATCTTACTCGCATCAATGGCATAACGCATATCATGCCCGGGTCTGTCAGTCACGTATTGTATTAAGCCACGAAAACCAACACCATTGACCCCATAAGCTTGCCCGTGAGTGGGCACTAACTCTTCGAGTAAATCGCAAATTTGGTACACAACAGCTAGATTGCTACGCTCATTAGCCCCACCAATGTTATAGGTCTCACCGACTCTGCCCTGTGTCACAACAAGAAACAAGGCACGCACATGATCATCTACATATAACCAATCGCGTACTTGTTGACCATTACCATAGACAGGTAACGGTTTTCCGGCCAATGCATTATTGACCATCAAAGGGATCAGTTTCTCAGGATATTGAAAAGGCCCATAATTGTTAGAGCAGTTAGTGATAACTATCGGTAAACCATAGGTGCGATGCCAAGCTCGAACTAAATGGTCCGCCGATGCCTTACTCGCCGAATAAGGTGAACTGGGATCATAAGCTGTCGTCTCAGAAAAGAGTCCAGTATCACCGAGTGAACCGTAGACCTCATCAGTGGAAATGTGATGGAATCGAAACACTTTTTGCTTATCGGCAGTCAAGCCTTGAAAGTAACTACGGCACGCCTCAAGCAATGTATAAGTACCCACTATATTGGTTTGGATAAATTCAGCCGGCCCATCAATTGAGCGATCAACATGACTTTCGGCCGCTAAATGCATCACCACATCTGGCCGATAATCATGAAATACGGCATCTAATTTCACTCTATCGCAAATATCAGCCTGAATAAAATGATAGCGCTCACTATTGGCAATAGAGGCTAAGGACTCAAGATCACTGGCATAGGTCAACTTATCAAAATTGATCACAACACACGTCGTTTGCTCAATCAGCATACGGACCAAAGCAGAACCGATAAAGCCTGCACCACCGGTAACGAGCACTCGCATATCGCCTACCCCAAAAAGAAAAAGGTTAAAAATAAAAAAGCCAGAAAGTATACAACTTTCTGGCTTAAAAATTCAGCATATAAATACCTGAATGAACACGTATAACCGTTAGCTTTAATAGCCCTAAGGTTTAAGCTGCTCGGACCGCATCCGCAATATATTCTGCTTGAGTCTGCGTCATAAGATTATCGGTAGATTCGACCATTACCCGAATAAGCGGCTCTGTACCCGATTTACGCAACAGCACTCGCCCTTGGTCGCCTAAGATTCCCTCAGCTTTAATCACAGCTTGCTGAACGCTACTTGTCACCAAAATGCTATCGGCGTCAGCCGTGGCTAAACGCACATTAATTAACACTTGAGGAAGTTTAGTCATGCCAGCTTTTATCTCAGACAAACTCTTCTGGGACTCTAAAACAGCTTTAAGTACCTGTAAGGACGCAACAATGCCGTCACCTGTTGAAGCATGTTGCAAGCTCAATATATGCCCAGAACCCTCACCGCCCAATTGCCAGCCAGTCGCTTTAAGCTGTTCAACTACGTAGCGGTCGCCTACTTTGGCACGAACAAAAGGAATTTCCATCTGGTTAAGCGCAAGCTCTAAGCCAAGATTTGACATTAAGGTACCAACCACGCCACCTGTCATTTCACCTTTGCTGTGGGCTGCCTGGGCAAGAATAAATAAAATCTCATCACCATCAACCACATGGCCATTATGATCGACAAACATAACACGGTCAGCATCACCATCGAGCGCAATCCCTAAATCAGCTTCATGCACCATAACCGCAGTTTGCAAACTATCTAAATGTGTCGCGCCGCAGTGATCATTAATATTCACGCCGTTAGGCTTATCATTGATGCTAATCACTTCAGCACCAAGTTCACGGAAAACATTAGGCGCGATATGGTATGCAGCACCATGGGCACTATCGACAACAATCTTCAATCCCGCTAGAGACAAATGATTTGGAAAAGTGCCTTTGCAGAACTCAATATAACGACCAGCAGCATCATCGATACGGCGCACTTTACCCAGCTTTTCCGAGGCAACACACTGCATAGCATTCTGGTTAAGCGCCTTTTCTAACAAGGCTTCGATTTCAAGTTCTTGGGTATCATTTAACTTAGTGCCGGAATTAGAAAAGAACTTAATGCCATTATCATAAAATGGATTGTGCGATGCGCTGATCACTACCCCTGCGTCAGCACGAAATGTAGAGGCTAAATAAGCCACCGCGGGTGTCGGCATAGGGCCAATGAGCGCAACATTCACGCCCGCAGCAGAAAACCCCGCTTCCATAGCCGACTCAAGCATATAACCACTACTACGGGTATCTTTACCAATAAGCACTTCTTTAGTGCCCGTGGACGCAAGCACAGTGCCAGCAGCCCAACCTAACTTCATCGCGAAATCCGGGGTAATAGGGAAAGTACCAACTTTGCCACGCACACCGTCAGTTCCAAAATACTTCCTAGACATACTTCATCCTTAAAAATAGCAATAAACGAAAAAAGCCAAATCAGAACTGATTTGGCTTTTTAAAAAACTTAAACTAAGAAACCAAAGTGACTACTTTAGCTTTAACATCAGTAATTTTTGATGATTTCTTTTGCTGCCACACTAGATCACAAATACCATCTGTTGGTGCAAACCCCGTAGGTGCAGTGAGCAAAATCTCACGAATTGCCTCGTGGTTAAACTCATGACAAGCTTTATCCAAGCGATTAAGAATTTGCTCTAATTGGACCCAAGGCAGGAATATCTCATTAGCAGTCATAATACGCTCATGATCTGTCCCTGTTACATCATCACCAATAAGTAATTCTTCGTAGAGTTTTTCACCAGGGCGCAGACCACTAAACTCGATTGCTATGTCACCATTTGGATGAACTTCATCTTTCACATCAAAACCACTGAGACGAATCATTTTTTCAGCTAAATCGACAATTTTGACAGACTTGCCCATATCCAGCACAAATACATCACCACCTTTACCCATAGCCCCCGCTTGAATAACCAGTTGGGATGCTTCTGGAATAGTCATAAAAAAACGGGTGATTTCTGGGTGAGTAACAGTAACCGGACCGCCATTGGCAATCTGTTTGCGAAATAATGGTACAACAGAGCCAGAAGAACCCAGTACATTACCAAAACGCACCATACAAAAACGCGTTTGGTGTTCTTCTTTGGATAATGCTTGCAAAGCCAGTTCAGCCATACGTTTAGTGGTACCCATCACATTTGTGGGCCGCACGGCTTTATCGGTAGATACCAACACAAAGGTTTCAACTTTTGCGGCAATTGCAGCTCTAGCAGTATACAAGGTTCCAAAAACGTTATTGCGGACACCTTCAACCACATTGTGCTCAACTAAAGGCACATGTTTGTATGCCGCAGCGTGATAAACAGTTTGCACATTAAAGGCTTGCATTACCGCTTGTACACGATTTTCACGCTGTACAGACCCCATAATAGGTAGAATTTCTACATTTAAATTAATTTCTTGGGCTGTAGCGATAAGTTCTCTTTCAATTGAGTAAAGTGCAAATTCTGATAACTCAAATAGCACTAGCTTTTTAGGTGACTGCTTTAAAATCTGCCGGCATAATTCAGAGCCAATTGACCCCCCTGCTCCAGTCACCATCACCACTTTATTTTTAATATTGGCAGTCAACAGATTTTGCCTCGGAGTTACCGAATCACGCCCCAGCAAATCTTCAATCTCAACTTCTTTTACGTCACTAAATAACTTATCCCCACTAACAAGATCTGCCATAGCGGGTAAGGTCATCACTTTTACCGTAAGTGGTTCAAGCAGATTGATAATCTCTTGTCTACGTGAACGCGAAGCACTAGGCATAGCTAGCAAAACACGTGCAGTGGCTTTTTGCTTAATTTACTTACGTAGTTCCTGCGGTGCATGTACATGCAAGCCTTGTATAGCAGTACCTTGTAAGGTTTCATCATCATCAACAAAGGCAATAGGATGATACTCATGGCTTTGCGCAAGGGCAATTGCCGTTTGGCGGCCGCTAACGCCTGCACCATAAATCACCACGGGCTCACCGCGACGATTCATTCCCGCCCCAACTAAAGACCGCATAAGCGAGCGCGCCCCGCCAACAAACACTAACGCAAAAGCAGCATAAATAAAGGGAACTGTACGAGGTAAATCAACACCGCCATAATAGGCAAGTAAAACAAGAGCTACAGTTGAAATACCAACACCCGCAACAATTGCAGTAAACGCTTGCGAGCCAATATAACGAAGTACAGCGCGATACAACCCTAACCATACAAACGCCGCAATACTCACTGGAATTGTTAAAGCAATAAGCCCCCAGTATTGGATATTGACTAGTACTGCCAAGTGATCAACACGAACCACCAAGGCAAACCAAAAGGCAAACAGCAGAAAAACAGAGTCAATTGCTACACTGACAACACGCTTTTGCGACCGTTTTAACGAAAATAAAAACTGCAAAAATTCCATCTTTTGCTCCAATGACATGTTATTCATAATTTAACCAACTACAATGTCGTTGACTCGACACTACCCGATATATCAGGACCCCATTATAGCACCCAGTATGGATTTAAAATGCAAAACAGCACGTAATCTAGAAGGGATACAACATTTCACGGCATTAACTTTAAAAAAATTCAAACTTAGCGTTAACAAGTGGGATAAAACATAGCTATCTAGAAGCACCGTTCCCCACCGGCAGAGTAAAACACGCGATTAGACCAAGCAAAATCAAACAATCCTGCGATAGCATTAACCTCATGCGCCCAATGCAATTCGATACTGCTGCGAGAACTCTGCAATCTACAAGACTAGTAAGTAGGCTCTTTCATCAACTGAGATCATCTGCGGGGGAAAATGTCTTTGAATACTCATGTTTCACTTGCCTAAATAAAATCCCCCTGAGGCAGTTATCCAAATCAGATAAAGGAGCGAGGAAACGGTAAATATCTAGCGTTAGTTTCAGAATAAAGAGGCCATATAGGCCTACTTTAATCTCCAAAAACATGCAAAATTACTATAACTTCTAGCTTGCATCAACTCAAATTGAGTTTGAGCGCTTGCACTCACTTCCGATGAACAATTTTGAAAATTGTTTTGAAGATAATCTTGATGTCTTTTAATACGCTATTATTTCTCACATAATTAACATAATACTGTTGTTTAATAGGAAGAATTTGTTCAATGTAAGCCTTTCTAGAATCACTATATTTCGCTAAAATTTCATTTTCATCAACCATTTCGATTGAAGCAAGATCTGTAATTCCAGGCCTCACCGATAGAACTTCACGTTTAAGCTCACTTGGGTAACAGTCAATAAACTCTTGTACTTCCGGTCTAGGGCCTACCAAACTCATATTCCCCACAAAGACATCAATAAGTTGTGGCAATTCATCTATTTTAGACTTACGTAAAAATTGACCCGAGCGGGTCACTCTTGGATCGCTACCGACGGTTAATCGCCCGACAGACTCTGAATTTAGCCCCATAGTACGAAACTTATGAATACGGAACGGGACGCCATTTAGGCCAACTCTAACTTGACGAAAAAAAACGGGCCCATTAGAGTCCAGTTTTATCCATACTGCAATAATCAAAAATAACGGGATAAGTACAAATATCCCAAGTGATGCACATACAACGTCAAACAATCTTTTAGCCATTTGAAAGCACCAATTTAACAGCAGAAACAACGCGTACTAGATCGTCATCAGTCATCTTTGTGTACAATGGTAAACTAACCTCAGATTCAAAAATACCTTGTGCTACAGGGAACATTTCAGGAGTTAAGTTATAAGTATCACGCCAATACGGATGTAAATGTAAGGGTATAAAATGTACTGAACAGCCTATTCCATTCTCAGACATTTTTTCAATAAAAAGATCCCGTGAAATATTCGCTTCAGCTTTCAATCTAATGGGATATAAATGCCATGCATGTGAACATCTTTCAGAAGGCAACGCCGGCAATTCAATTGGTAAATCTTTAAGTGCATCATTATAGAAATCAGCCATTTCTTGACGCTTAATTTGAAAAGCTGGCAATTTCTTAAGTTGATGAATGCCAATAGACGCTGCAATATCCGGCATATTATACTTATAACCAGGCGCAACAATTTCGTAAGACCATGCTGGCTTCGTTGAAGTATAGCGATCGAATGCATCACGACTAATACCATGTAATCGCATTATCTTGCATCGCTTAGCAATTGCTGGATCTGCAGTTACAACCATACCACCTTCACCAGTTGTCATGGTTTTATTAGCATAGAAGCTAAAGACTGTAACATCACTGCTTAAGGTGCCTATCAATTTACCGTTATAGAGTGTCGGTAATGCATGAGCAGCATCCTCAATAACCTTAATACCGTATTCTTTCGCGACGGATATAATTGGATCCATATCACAGGCTAAGCCAGCAAAATGCACAGGAATAACAGCTTTTGTGCGTTCAGTGATTGCTTGTTCAAAACTTTTACTTGTCATGTTAAAGGTCGTAGGGTCTACATCAACCATGATAGGTGTCGCCCCTAAATAACGCACAATTTCTGCAGTCGCAGTAAAAGTATAAGTAGGAACAATTACTTCATCACCAGTGCCAACACCGACAGCTTCGAGAGCAAGATGAAGTCCAGATGTAGCAGAGTTTACAGCTATTGATTCAAGCCCTTTTAACCCCAAAAAATCAGTAAACTCTTCTTCGAAACGCTTGGCCTTTGGACCAGTAGTCACCCAACCAGAACGAAGTGAATCAATAACTTCATTAATTTCTTCTTCACCTATTTCAGGCAGCGCAAAGGGTAAAAAATTTCTAGACATTACAGCCTCTTAAATTATTTTCTTAATAAAACGGAGCATAACTCTATTGCCTGACTGGCAGAATTCAGAGTCTTGGATATATTGTAACTTCTTATAAAAATTAACGACTCTCTCATTGCCAAACTTATCAGTTATTAAGTAAACATATTCAAGCTTACTTCTTTGGCTAACTTGGAGTTCGTAATCTTCTAGTAAAACTTTACCTATCGATTTTCCAGTACAACTCGGATCAACAGCAATACTGCTTAACAATGCAGCAGATTCCAGCGACTCGATAGGATCCCCTTTATAAAAAAGCGCATGATAAAGTTTCTTTATAACTACAGCAGGATTGAGCATAAGCCCAGGTATCGCAGCTCTCAAAAAACTGAGCCATTTATCACGCCGAAGCTCAGCAAAAAAAGTTTCTGGAGTTGTAGTACCAGCAGAAAAACCAATAACTTCTCCATCAGCAATTGCAACCCTCAATATCCCATCATTTTTAAATAGAAAACCTTCATATAGCCTTGTTAAAAATCCACGGCCTAGAGTTGTCAAGAAAAAACCTTGGAAGGCATATATGAACTTCCACTATTTTTGATATATCTTCTTGCGTTGCATCTCTTATGATCATTTTTTTTCTACAGCCATATTTAACACACTATCGAGCTTCGCGTAATTAATTGACATCGACATATTCTTTAAATAGAAATCACGCGCATTATTCCCCATATCACCCCACTGCTCACGTTTTAATAACAGCTTTTTGATCGCTAATATGATAGAGTTAACATCGCCTGGTTCAGCAGTCACCCCAGCATTTGCAGACTCTAATAATGCGTTAGTTTCACCACCAACTGCCATTAATATAGGTTTTCCCATCGCTAAGGATGATTGAGTTTTAGACGGTATCGTTATTTTGAATAATGGTGCATCACGTAAATGAACTACTAAAACATCTGCTTCTGACAGTACTGCAAAAATCTTGTTAGGAGGTACATAATCTTTAATATCAACATTGGCAATGTTAAGCTCAAGAATATATTTTTGAAGATCATGCTTTTCAACGCCACCACCAATCAAAGTCAACTGAACGTCATCTCGATTAAAAGTAGAAACAGCATCTATCAATGTCTTTAATGACTGAGCGGCTCCCATATTTCCGGCATACAATATATGGGCAGGCTTTGTCGTCAAGTGATTAATTTGGCATTGTTGCACTAATACTTTGTCAATTAACTTCTCTTCAGGGCACCAGTTATAAACGACAGTCACCTTATCAGGTCTAACGCCCCTATCTATTAAGGCAGCTTTATAACCTTGAGATAAAACAATCACCTGCGATGCACTCCGGTAAATAACATCGCACCACTTACCAATTAATTTTACAATAAAGCTTTTCTTATTCATCCCTGTTGCAATCAATGCATCAGGCCATAAGTCTTGCACATCAGTAATATAAGGTGTCCCACGTATTACCCGCATCGCAATACCAATTAAACCTGTCGTAGACTGTGGGTGATAGGTATAAACTAGATCTGCTTTTTTACCAAGCAAAGCAGCGAATAACGCCATAAAAGTAAAGCTTAAATAACTTGTCGCTCTGGACAGTTTTGATTTTGAGTGAGAAATATGCGACCAAAGACGAGTAATCTTAACGCCACCGGACAGTTCAGTACTTTTAAACTTAACACTATAACCATCAAATACTCTGCCAGTAGGGTAATTAGGGAAAGTTGTTAATACTTCGACTTCATGCCCCTGATTAACCCAATGTTTCATCAGTTCCAAACCTTTAATTGAGTACTCAGGGTCAAACAACTGGCTGATAAACAGAATCCGCATTAATACATCTTCCAAACAACACGGTTAATATAATCGGTATAAGAATGAATTATTCGCACAACTTTGTCTGAAACATTTGGCATGCTGTAATCTTGAACTCTTCTTAGCAATCTTTCATCACCACTAGGTTGAGACTCTAAAATATTCAAAGCTTGCATAACACGCTCAACCGCAAGACCGACCATCATAACCGATGCTTCTTCCATACCCTCTGGTCGCTCATGCGCCTCGCGTAAATTTAACGCAGGGAAATTCATGATTGAAGATTCTTCGTTAATAGTGCCGCTATCAGAAAGCACAGCTTTTGCATTTTTTTGCAGGTGATTGTAATCATGGAAACCAAGTGGTTTCAATAATTGAATGTTTGGGTGAAACTCTAACCCTTGTACCTCAATTCGATTACGAGTACGTGGGTGTGTTGAGACAATGACAGGCAGATTGTAATGCTCAGCAACCCGATTTAACGTTTCTGCTAACTTAATTAGTTGTTTAGGAGAATCGACGTTCTCTTCACGATGCGCGCTAACAACAAAGAATTGACCTTTCTGTAAACCTAAACGAGCAAGAACATCAGATCCATCTATTTGAGTCATATAGTGATTTAACACCTCAAACATAGGACTACCGGTTTTAATGACACGATCTGCAGGTAAACCTTCAGCTAACAAATAGTCACGGGCAATAGTGCTGTACGTAAGATTAATATCGGACGTGTGGTCGACAATACGACGATTGGTCTCTTCAGGTACTCGTTGGTCAAAGCATCGATTACCTGCTTCCATATGGAAAATCGGCACCTTACGACGTTTTGCAGGAATAGCAGAGAGACAAGAGTTAGTATCACCAAGCACAAGCATCGCTTCTGGTTGCACCTCTTCAAGAACTTGATCAACTTTAATTATCACTTGCCCGATGGTTTCTGCAGCATTCTTACCTGCCGCATTCAAGAAATAATCCGGTTTTCGTACGCCTAAATCGTCAAAAAACACTTGATTGAGCTCAAAATCGTAGTTTTGCCCCGTATGAACCAAAATGTGTTCACAGTGCTCATCCAATTTTGCTAATACACGGGACAAACGGATAATTTCAGGGCGCGTACCAACGACAGACATGACTTTTAATTTTTTCATTTTGCTTTCTCTAGAATAATTATAATGGCTTGGCAAACGTATCGGGAGCCTCACGATCAAAGATCTCATTAGCCCACAGCATTACGATCATTTCTTCATCACCAATATTAGTTATGTCATGTGACCAACCAGGAACCGTTTCAACTATTCGAGGAGAGCGACTCTCAGTTTGCAACTCATAACGCTCACCAGTCACAATATGTTCAAATTTGAATAGTGCTTTTCCCTTAACTACAAGAAACTTCTCGTTTTTTGTATGATGGTAATGACCGCCACGAGTAATACCTGGGTGAGCAGTAAAGAACGAAAATTGTCCAGCATCTTTAGTTTTTAGCATTTCACTAAAAACACCACGCTCATCACCATAGCTAGGAATGGCATAACTAAATTGTGCTGGTGACATATAGCTAAGGTAAGTGGAATAAAGTGCTCTACACAAACCAGAACCCACATTTTCAGTGATCAAACTATCACGACTATCTTTAAACGCACCTAATAGATCGGCAACCTCACCCACTGTGGTTAGATACTCCGGCAATACACGCTTAAAACCGCTACCTGAGGAACCGTCGAGAAGCGAAATTAAACTATGACAAACATCGTCAATGTAAACCAAAGTTACTGGAGCCGAGGGATCATCAATACTGATATCTAAATCATTAAGCGTGTTGTAACAAAAAGTGGCCACGAAAGAATTGTAGTTTGGACGACACCATTTACCAAAAACATTCGGAAATCGGTAAATATAATAAGAGGCGTCTGTATTTATACCATATTGTTCAACCGCTTGCTCTGCTAAACGCTTACTTTGCCCATAAGCGTTATCACGTTCGGCTTGTGTAGAAGAGCTAATAACCAAGGGCACTGGTTTAGCAAACTGTTTCAGTTGCTCCGTAATAAAGCATGTTAAGTCTGCATTCCCTTGTTGAAACTCTGTTTCGTCTTTTGGGCGATTGATACCAGCTAAATGATAAACAAAGTCAGCCTCACTGAGAAACTGTGCAAGCTCTTCTCGAGATGTTTCACGATCGACTTCCACAATGCCTTGATGGCCATGCTCACGCAGCATGACACAGAGGTTTTTACCAATAAAACCTTTTGCACCAGTGACAACAATTTTCATTTACACGCCCTCGGGAACGACTAGGCTACCGGCCTCAATATCTGCGATGAAATCTAGCTTATGAAGCAGCTTGACCATGCGATCCACATCTAAACGCTCAGTATTGTGTGAATTGTAATCTTCAATAACAGACAAATCTTTTTCGCCTTCCTCATTGTACTTAGAGTAATTTAGGTCACGATTGTCAGACGGAATACGGTAATAACCGCCTTGATCTTCAGCGACAAACATTTCTTCACGGCTACATAAAGCTTCATAGAGCTTCTCACCATGACGGGTACCAATGATATTAACTTGATGATTAGGTTTATCAGTGATTTTTAGCAATGCTTTTACAAGAACATCAATCGTAGCAGCGGGGGCTTTTTGCACAAAAATATCACCATTCGAACCATGTTCAAAGGCATGTAAAACGAGATCAACGGCATCATTCAACGTCATCATAAAGCGAGTCATATTGGGATCCGTGACTGTGATAGCTTGATCATTAATGATTTGACGTAAGAACAACGGAATAACAGAACCACGTGATGCCATGACGTTACCGTAACGCGTTGCACTGATCACTGTTTTTGCAGGATCAACATTACGCGATTTAGCCACTATCACCTTTTCCATCATAGCCTTAGAAATACCCATGGCATTAATTGGATAAACCGCTTTATCGGTACTTAAACACACCACTCGCTTAACTTGGTTAGCAATAGCGGCCTCTAAGACATTTTCGGTGCCAAGCACATTGGTTTTAACCGCTTCCATTGGGTAAAACTCACAACTCGGCACCTGCTTTAACGCCGCAGCATGATAAATAAAATCCACACCACGAGTAGCATTTAATATACTGTTATAATCGCGCACATCACCGATATAGAACTTAAGCTTAGGATGATTATATTTTTTGCGCATATCATCTTGCTTTTTTTCATCCCGACTGAAAATACGAATTTCAGCAATATCAGTATCGAGGAAACGATTTAGTACTGCGTTACCGAATGAACCGGTACCGCCAGTAATTAATAGTATTTTTTGCTTAAACATAATAAAATTACCTACCAAGAAAAAAGGTTCATATTTTGATTGACACTAGAATTACTATATATTTTATATGCATACTTTAATGCAGAATTTTTCATCTCATTACGAATGTTATGTTCAAGAACTGAATATGCATCGATATAATATGCAAACTTATCGGGTTGGCCTAAAGAAACATCCCATCCAATATTTAATTTTTCAAGATTGACCCAAGGAGTTTTATCACTGATCAAAACAGGGACTCCTAATGATAAGGCTTCGTAAATTACATGCCCAAAATTCTCCCCTTTTGATGGATGGAGCAGCAAATCAAAACTGGAAAGCCGAGTATATAAATCATCAGGAGAAAGAGCCCCCTCATAAATAACTGTAACGTTTTTAGGTAAGGTTTTTACAATTCGAAGGCATACTTCCCAGTATTCATAGTCCTCTATCGGGCCAAAAATACTCAAAGCCACTTCTGACTTCACTAATTTCAATATTTTCAGTGCAAAATCAATATTTTTTACAGCTGAAATGCGCCCTATAAGAGCTATAGTCAAAACATTATTAAGTTCATTTTTAGAAGAGTGAATCTTACTAATCGTTGTCAAGGGCATGGACACAGGATCTTGCACTAAATAAATATCTTTAAAAACTGTTGAGATATTGCTTATAAAGTCACTCCGCTCAGATTCTGACGTTGCTTGAAATATTATATTTTTATATAATCCAAATGCATTAATGAATTTTAAAAAAATATATTTTTTAAAATTTGATTTAGCCAGAGCAGAATCAGATGACTCACCACGAATAGCACAAACAATTTTTGTTGATGGCAAAAGAAATTTAAAAACCACCAAGGGGATGATAGAATATTTTAATGAAAAAAGACCATTCAAATAAATATAGTCATATTTACTTCTTTTAAATAAAATAATTTTACATATAAAATAAAAATACCAAAAAAAACCATTACTATAAGCCACGGAAAAAGCATCTTTACTTATCAACCGATTTACTTTCACCTCCTTAAAACTCGATGTATCACCAATATCTCTATCTGATGAAATAATAGTAAAAGATATGTCGTGCTTAAGCATATCGATAAATCTGATTAGTGTTTTAACCACTCCACCTGCCTTAAATGCTGGTGAAAAGTGAGGAGCGAAGACCAAAACTGATGTTTTATTTCCTTGCATAATTGATACAACCTATTGAAAAATTATTTGACTTTGAAAATGTAGATATCATAGCAAAAAGAAGTAAGAATACATTTGGTGAAAAATAACCATAGCCCCTGACAAACATTTCAACAAAAAAAGTAACAATGATAGAATTTGAAAAAACAACCTTAATGCAACTATCGAAATTTAGATCGAAATAAGTTTTATGCTTTGAATATTTAATCAAAGTTAATAGTGACCTGAAAAAAAAGAAGATATATATAATAACTAGTGACAAACCAAGTAAACCAAACTCTACGATCAATTTTGAAGCAAGAAATGCCCCATCTTTATTTACAAATCTCCCTGTGATTTCATAAATTCTTAATCCAATATCCCCAGATTCTACAAGTTTCGCATTCTGCAAACCTAATCCAAATGGATGATTAATAATAGTATTCCATGAATCCTCCCATCCTTGTAAAAAGACAAGAGCTGTCGAGTTTGTAGAATCAGATGAGAATGTCATGCGAGAGATAAAATAGTTTAAATTTGTACTTTCTATTGAAAAAATAAAAAGAATCATCACAAAAAAAATCAATATCACTACTAATGAATACCAGAACCTCAATCTCACCGTCAAAAAAAATAAAATGAAGGATAAATATATCAAGCCTAAACTACTTGGTTTGAACAAGCTAAATACTAACAAATAAATTAATATTACTATGGGTAATAAAGATTTTTTTGCTATAAGAAAGCAAAACACAAACAAGAAACCGAGTGTTGTTACATAATGGCTAGGCTCACTATATGGAAAAATAGATTTTGAATAAATAGAATATCCAAGAGAATTTAATCTAAATAAAAAAGATAATATCCCAAGAAATATTATAAATAATAATAACCTATATATATATTTCAGAAGCTGTTGTTCATTTACATAAAGAAACAAATTCGAATAAAATATAGATGTCAAGAACAAAAATAAAATCAAAAAAAGTGTGGTTAAATTTTTAAATTCGAAATCTAACCCAAGCAAAATTGACAATAAAAAATGAATATACAAAAATGAAAATAAAATAGAAATATAGAGAAGTTTTTTTACATAAAAAATATCTAATCTATGTAAAAAAACAATATAATATGGAAATATAATTGAAAAACAAAAAATTACACCGAGCGCCATTGATGAAGCATTCAATGCTACTTTAAGAAAAGAGGGTAAAAAAAGTAGCATTAAAAGACTTACTAAAAAAAATTTAGAGTTATTTAGTTGCATTTGAGTTCATCAACGCATTTTCTAAAAATTGAAGTGATTCAATTCTTTTTCCCTCTAATAACTTTACTGCCTCAAGTGAATAAACATCATAATCAAATGTATCAATATCATTTTGGGTTCCAACAGATCTGTTCTCTAAATTTGTCAATTTCAACAAACTATCAATTCTATTACTATAAATACCTGGACTAACTGCCATAAAATTTTTATTAAAATTAATTGAAAAACAAACGCCATGAAATGAATCAGTAATAACAAAACTTGCTCGTTCGAAGATACTAATAAATTCATTTGGAGTTGCATCTCGAATTTGCATATCTACACTCGATGAAGTATACAACCCTTGATCAATAGAAATGACTTTGTAGCCTAATTTCTTTTTAACACGAATAATAGCATCTTTTAATAAATTTGTTTTTGGAACCGTATACACTAATATATACTTTTCAGGAAGACATCTTGAAGTCATTGCAGCATTACATAAATGCTCCTTCCATTCAGCAGCGGTCAATAGTAATGTAGGGTCCAAAACATGAGCAACTTCTTTGTTTAACATTTCAGTCAATCTTATTGAAAGCTCACTTTCTCGAACACTTATATGTTCAAAACGTGACAATAATTTTTTAACCTGATGAGATTCTAATTTATTATATTTGTGTGCTCCTGCACTTGATGCATACGAAACAAGCTTATGCTTATCCTTTGAAAAAGATAAAAAATAAACTTCATCAATTTTCCCATCAGGAGATATGCATTGTGGGTTCCATATCTGATCACTCCCGCAAATAAAAATATCAAAGCGATCAAGATCAATTTCATCAATAGAACTAGAATCAACACTTACGGTTAAATTGAAATTATCATTAATGAATGAATTAACAGCATTAATGGCTCTTATTCTAGGAAAAACTCTTAGAATATCTTTAAAAAAAGACTTAACACCACTAAAGCTAGGTGAAAAACGTATATAACTCAAACTATCTTCAGTCAAACAATTTCTATAATCAATAATTTCCACATTTCCGAATTTTTTTAATGCATGCTGCGTTGCAAAGGCTTGCATTAGTGCACCATAATTATTTGTTCTATGTATCGTAATTAAACCAATGTTCATTATCACCTCAAATTATACTAAGCATTGACTCAATTGGTTTCCTAGGTGAAACACAAACTTTATTTGTATCATCAGGCCAACCATAACTAATCATCATCATAATCGAATGCTCATTTTTAATACCAAGCGTTTTTCTAAGCAACTTGTCTCGTCTTGGATCTTCACTCCAGTTCAAGCAACAACTAGCAACTCCAAGTGAATGAAGGGCATAAACAACTGACATTGAGTACATTCCACCATCAATCCAATGCTGATATCTTTCACTCGAAGAAATAAATGCTGTCTGATCGACGGTTATTATAAGCAAGCCTTTAATCTTATCTCCAAAACCACGATTACCAGACTGTATATCAATAGCTGCTTTTAATTTCTCTTGATTATTAATTAGATATGTATGCCATGGTTGCATATTACAAGATGAAGGTGTTTTATTGGCAAGTTTAAGTGCTCTTTCAATAATATCAAATTCGACAACATCATCAGAGTATTCTCTTAGGCTAGAGCGCCCAAAGAAAAATAATTCAGGTTCAGCTAGCCTAGATTTATTCCAACTTTCAAGACTAACAGTTTTCGCACCGCAGTCACCATAAAAATCTGGTAGCTCTGGTATTCTTACTAACAAATCTGTAAATTCTTGATTTTTATTCGAACAAAAGTCTTTAAGAACTTTGGCTGCAACAATGTCGTGGAATGTTGCATTATCTGTCGTTGCAAACGACAGATTCGATAACAGCAACTTGGAATTATCTAAACCTGAGTTTATTTTTTGTTCTTTATAACTCAAGCTTTTTTCCAGTGTATGGTATAATTTTGCATTGTAATAATCTCTAAAACTACTCGATTTTAATTTTTTCCGCCAACCATTATATTTTACAAACCTAATCCAATCGTATAGAAAACCATTAAAAGCAAGCAGCAATCTACCAAACATTTTAACAACGTTATTCATTTAATCTGACCTCGAAATTTGAACCATCCCAACCAAACTGCAACACCATAAATTTTTAATTGTGCAATAAACATAAAAGCCAAAAACATGGCAATCTCTGATATAACAAATAAATATGCAACACCTTTTGCACCAAAAAATTGAGCGACATAAATATTAAGGATGATACAAGCAACTACAATCAATGTCATAGCAAATATTTTGTATTTCACATTTTGCCCAGTAGATAATAGTGCTCCTAAATTCGAGATCATGAAACGAAAAGGTAAAGCAAAAGCTAATATATGTAGAATATGGATAGCTTCTAAATACTTATCACCAAAAAACAAGTCTACAAATACATTAGAAAAAAGGAGTGTTGCCAAGCAAAAAAATACTCCCAAGAGAAGCATTGCTCCATTACCTAATTGCAACATTTTTAAAAGTACTGGTTTATTATAATTTGACCACTGATGAAATTTTGGCAAAATTATTTTTTGATAAATAACACCAGGAACAACATAAATAGCAAAAATAAATGATAATGCGATCCCATATGCAGCACTCTCATGTGAACCGACATATTTATTAACTGAATAAAGCCCATTTTGAGCATAAATTGCAAACGAAACTGCTGCAATAGAGTAAGGTAAGGAATCTATAAAAACCGTTCGAAAATTAACATAATGAGAAATAATTTCCTCATTATCAAAAATACTTCCAGAAATTAAATTGTAAAAACTTTTAGCACAAAATAATATTAAAATTAATGCAGCAATGTTGTATGCCCAATATGAAGCAATCACATACCCAAAATCAAGATAATCATATGAATAAAATATTAAAGTTATTACTGAAAGTCGAAGCAAAGCTGGTAAAACTTGGTATACAGCAAGGACGGAATAACGGTGCTGAACCTGATACACGACATTTACAACACTCCAAATCGCAAAAGCAATTATACATGGTAATAACATCAGTTTATATTGTAAATTTGAACTCGACGTAAAGTAAAAAAAAATACTCATTAATAAACATGATATGCCTGATGTCATTAGAGTGTATTTTGCAACTGAAACACCATATTCACGACCTACTTTATTTGATATACCAAATTTTTTTAATAGTGAAAGATCTGAGCCTAAAGTACTGAATGTTGAGAAAATAGTCAAAATAGCGACACATGATATAAAATCCCCAAACTCCTGGGGTTCTAAAAATCTAGATAATACAACTTGAGTAGCAAAAATTAGTGCTACACTTAATAAAGATGCGAATGAAACAGATGAAGCCCCTTTGAAAAATCTTAAGAATGACATTAAAATCTTAAGTCCTTACATTACTATAAATTTAAAAACCGCTTTAATTAGGCACATTTAATTTAGAAAAATACAATCATCTATTATTTAAATTGATATTAAACATATTTAATATCAATTTAAAACGTGCACACCTTCATCTAACAACTAAGTATCGAGCTTATTTTGACATTACATATGTATTAAATTATTTTTCTGTAAAATATCTAAAAAAAACAATAAATATACTAAAAAGACTACCAAGCATTGTTCCTAAAAGAAAAATAAGAGCACGTTTTGGTTTATCCTTATTTTCAGCCACCAATGCAGGGTCAATAGTTTTAAATACATATTCATCTCGTACTTCGGCGAACATGATGGTTTTAGCTTGCTCTTCAACCAACTTATAAAGGATCGATTTAATATCGGCGACATTGGTGAGGGAAATTTGCTTATTTAAAAACTCACTGCTTCGATTGGCTTCTGCAACATCACGGTCCTTCATCACTTTGTTAATATCTTCAATTAACCAAGTAACCCATTGCTGAGCGACTGTGGGCGATAGATGCTCTACTGATATAGTGACCATTCCCGTTTCTTTATCCGAATTGACAAAAAATAACTTACTGAACACTTTATAGGCTTCTTGCATCGAAGGTTCTGGCTTAAAGGGCAGTTTGACATCACGTACCCAAGTATGGGTTGAAGCAATATAATCCTCTTCATCGTATATAATAATATCCGCATCACGATCCCATTTTTTAGCCGCCATTAAGTCAGGTAAAATATTGTGCTTCTGAATAAAATCACTGGCAAATTTACGAGATTTTAATACCTCTATCGCTAATTGAGTTTTATCAGTACCCGCCGCTTTACCACGGAGATTAACCCCAGCAAGGCTAGCTAAGCCACCGAACTGAGAAGCTAATGCACCTAGGCCTCCTGTTTGCTCTTCAGCTGCAGGCGCCAATAACGCCTCAGATTTATAGATATTGGGTAAATAAAGTGCGAGTGCCACTGAACCAATAGCAAATACTGCTGTAATCGCGATGATAAGCCATTTGCCTTGCCAGATGACGGAGAATAACTCGCGAAGATCAATTTCGTCGTCTGCGGGTCGCTGGATAGTTGAAAACTGTGCATCTTGCCTATACTTGTTTATTTCATTGGACATTTAAAACTTATCTCGTTGTGTGAGTTCTCGAATACGGTTGACGGGTTACCGTTGACGGTTGACAGAACGCTTCGCTTACAGATAACGGTAAAAGCAAAGCTAAGAACGTTGACGGAACGCTCCGCTCACAGATAACGGTAAAAGCAACAAATAATTTGTTTTCCGTAAAGGGCGAAGCCCGTTCCGTTATCCGTAAGTCACGTAGTGACTTTCCGTTATCTTAGTAACATCCGTGAGTCACGTAGTGACGTTCTGTAGCCGCAAAGCGGCGTGCGCTTATTTATGTTCTGAATTTCGATCTTTAATCGATTTGATTAGCCCAGCTAACATTGCAGATAATCTTTCAGTTTTTATTAGTAATTCATCAACATAATTTGGCTCTAAATAACCAATATCTTTACCAATCATTGCTTGGGTAATCAATTCAGCTAGCGAAGCTTTTGCAATATATAAAAAATGTATTTGCTCTTTTGCACCATACCGCTCCATCCCCTCCGCAATATTTGACGGAACTGAAAGTCCTGACCGAGTAATTTGATCTCTGAAGCCCCAATCTCGGAGGTCTTTTGTTGCTATATAAATAGAAGATGATAATTCGTAACTAAGTTGCCAGACTTCTAGCTTTTGAAACTTCATATCCAATCCTTGGAAAATAACTTAGAACCGCTCACTGTTGACGGAACCGGAAACGTTGACTGTTGACAGAACGCTTCGCTTACAGATAACGGTATAAGCAACAAGAAATTCGCTTACCGTAAGGGCGCAGCCCATTCCGTTATCCGTGAGTCACGTAGTGACGTTCTGTAGTCGCAACGCGGCGTTCCTAGTTCCTTAGTTCTACAGCCCTGAGATTACCGATACTGCAATTGCAGTATTATAAATAATGCCGGTTATCTGTGACCATAAGGTTAGGTTATCTTTATATTCAGTATCTAGTGGTACAACTATGGTATCCCCTGGTTCCATGGCACTACCACCACTAAACCACATCGAAGATTCAGGCATTTGAACTGAGCCATCAGCTTTCAGTACATAAGAGCGTGATTCATCGGCACGTTTACGCGCTCCGCCGGATAAAGCCAGATATTGATCGAAAGTCATACCTTGCTTGTATCTGTGTGTACTTGGGTGTTGCACTTGGCCCATGACAGAAATCGTTTGATTGGTCGGTGGAATGTACAAGGCATCGGCATCCTCAAGCATAAGGTTTGCGCTATCAATCCCTAATTCAATGGCATTAATATCAACAACTAATCGACCCACAGTTTTGACATTCTCGAGCTCATTGAGCATCTGCTGTGCATCGTTATAACCAATAGTTGGGGTATCTTTGGTTAGCGCTTTCGCAGCTATCTCTCGGCGCAATTCATCTGCGAGTTTTGATAACTCAAGTTGCTCTTTATCTTTTACTGATTTACGAAGAAATACCGCACTGCGAGGAGCTGCATCGCTCGTTAAGCCGCCAGCACGAGCAAGAACATCCTTTAAACTTTCACCGCGTTGAATGCTATAGGTACCGGGGAACTTGACTTCCCCTTTAATGGTTACCCAACGAGTATCTTGCCAATCTGGAAGGGTGCGTACGGTTAGAATATCGCGGCTTTGTAGCTTAATATTTGCAGATGGATCATTTTGCATTACGCGGTCTAAGCTCAGCTGCACATGCTCAACTGACACCCCATTTTGCTCTGATACTTGTTGCCGAGTTAATTCCGCTGCAAGGGTATAAGCGCCTTCCTCTAAACCACCGGCAGCGATAAGTAGCTCTTTAACATCAGCATTAATCGTGATGGGATATTGGCCAGGAAAACGTACATTTCCATTAATACTGACCAACTTAGCAGCGTCGCCAAAACGGCTTTGTTCTCTCAGCTTTTGAATTATTGGCTTTAGTAACGCTTCGCGGTCTGCATAATCAAACACTATGATTGAATCACGCGGATTCAATTGAGGATTATAGTGTGATTTAGGCTCACCTATTGCGCGTCCGAGGGCAATACGCTCAACTTGAATATCACCGCGCTGATTTATCTCACGTACTAGTAAGGCATAATCTAAATCAGCAGAAATGGTTAGATCACCCCAAATTGAAGGGAGTAAATCAGCAACCGTCAAACCTTTAGTCCACTGATATTTACCAGGACGAACGACAGCACCAGCGACAGTAATCGCATTATCGATACGACTTGAGGCCGATCTTACATTTAAAAGGTCACCATTTTTAACTAGGGTGTTTAAACCAGCATTTTCGGTTAAATCTACACTGATTACGGTTTTAACTGATTCGTTACTGAAACGTTCAACCGTACTTGCTTTAGGATAAGCGCCTGGGTTTAGACCACTCGCCATGCGAATAACATCGGCCATTGTTTCATTATTTTTGAGTTCATAAATAGCAGGACGACGAACCTCCCCCATCACACTCACTGAACCACCTGAAGATGGAATGAACACGACATCACCAGATTGTAAACGAATATCCCCAGAGGCATCCCCGCGAAGCAGAAGATCATATAAGTCTAAGTGGCCTACTGTTTTACCAGCACGCTTAATTTGAATGTTGCGTAAACTACCAATTTGATTAACGCCACCAGAGATAAATAGTGCTTGAGTAATAGTCGATAAACTTGAAACTGTGTAAGAGCCTGGTTGGAAAGCATCACCAGCAACGAAAATGCGGATTGAGCGTAATTCGCCCATAGTAATATTTGATTCAATGCCGATCATGCTTTGGCTAATCTTTTGCTGTAATAATTCGCGCACCTCAGCAAAACTCAAACCAACCAGCGATATAGGCCCTAAATTAGGGAACTGAATGGCACCATCACGGCCCACTGTTAATGTGTATTGGTTATTTTCTTTACCGAACAACTGAACATTCAGACTATCACCAGGACCGATCATATACTCAGCAGGTACGGGCACATCGCTAACTGGCGCAAATGTACTTGGTGAACCCGCAAAGAGGTCGTAGCCAAAACGTTTGAGTTGATTTTCTTTCTTGTCTTCAATTGCTTCAACTGTAGATTCTGACTTAGTCGCTTGATTTAACTGGTCGCTCTCCGATTGATCAACCACATTATTTTTCGCCGCGCGCGGAGTCACTACTGTAGGATTTTCAACAACTGTCGCTGTAGCACCAGCCCCAGTTATGATTGAAGGGTCAACACCATATTGGCGTGCTAATCTTTCTTGTTCAGACTTAGGTAATGCTTTGAACTGCTCGATCATCTGCGGAGATGGCGTAATGGCATTAGCCTGCGCGCCCATCAAAATCGCGGCACTTATGCCTAGTATGATGAATTTTTTGACTTGTCGTAGCACCAGATATCTCCGTTTATAAAAATGGGGGCAAAACTTATTTTTTAGAATTTAGATGTAGCACAATTTGTTCTACGTTTGAGCAGTAAACAGCTTGATGTCTTTACAAAACCTGAGCCTTTTCAGGCACGCTACCGATCCGCGTGGCGGCCAGAGGCCTTCGGCGTTAGCTTAACGAATGAAACTATTCATTCGATGCCCTTCAGGCACGCTACCGCCCATAGATTGCGGCTTCTATATTGCCCTTCGCGACGCGAAAATTCATATTTTTCAAGCAATAAAGCTATAACATTCTTTGATACAAAGAATGGCAAGGCTCTAATCCTTTAGTATTCCTAGCGAGTCACATCATCAAACTTGTGAGAAAACACGCCGAGCAATTTCTACTTTAGGTAAGCAAAAACAAATAGCTTAACTAGGCTAATTGTCGTCTTTGCATCAATATCCACTTTTAACACTTAGCTAGCCTCCACTATGGGCGACCAGATTATTAAAACATTATCACAACATTGAGTTTTACAAGTTTACTGTAAACTTTCAGTTTTAGCTGGTTAATTAACAAGCAAACACAAGGCGTTTGTTCGAATTTTAAACAACAGTTTATTGCCAAACCAACCAACTATTTCAGATAACCTGTAACTCATTGATTTATAGGTTATTCAATGATTTTTATTTATTGTAGGCAAAAAGCAATAATCACTAAAATAGCTAATATCCTACAAAAACTTCATCTTAAGTCTGACAATGAAGTGTGATCCAACTCGCTAAATACTCACCCGCTCAACAGTTTGTTCTGGCACTGTAACTGTCTTTATTTGTCCCATTATGTTGAATAGAACATGACAACGCTTATTCGGGCATTTTTCTTGGAAAATACCTTCTAAATCAACAAATGGTCCATCTGTAAAACGAATTTTTTCCCCAGTTTTTAGCTCTGGTACTTCGGCTAATACCGTTTGGGAAGGCGTTAATTCTTTCATGCGAATGGCATGGATAATTCTGTCGTCAATAGGCGTCATTTTTTCTTGACAATTAACGATTCGATTCACACCACGAGTAGAGTGGACCTGCCTAACACTTGTCTGGCTTGGGTCGAAATTGATGAATAAATAATTAGGGAATAATGGTACACGACAGACTTGTTTCCGCCCGCGTTGAGATTTCTCTTCAGAGACCATAGGTAAATAGGTCTCTAAATTTTGAAGTGCTAAGTTCTGTTGTGCTCTCGCTTCACTACGAGGCTTACAATACAAAAGGTACCATGCCTTCATACGCTAATCTCACTACCCTATTTTAAGTGACGTCCATTCACGGGCGGCAATCATAGCAAAGATGCTTAAGTCGATGGAAGCAGTTTTTCGCCGTTCTCCGACATCTCGCTCGGTATACATACAACGCGCACTTAGATTAGCGAATTCACATCTAAAAGCACGGCAACACTATATTGCTGATAATGTCACCACTTAGCTTAGCAAAATTGACTTTGGTTGCTTTTAAGGGGTATATAAGGTGGGATTTTAGCGAAAATACTCATTTTACAGCTAAATACATTACTTTTATTATAAGAACGCAACAATAACCCATACGTAACTAGCGGTTATTCAACAATTAATGAATGCATTTGTGTTAATTGATTGCTGATTAAACCAGCAGGCGATATTGGGACGAGCAACAACCATTTTTCTGTGGTGACATCATCCTGTTTCAGGGGCCCACAGGCAATCACGAGCTTAAGGTGGAAGACTTCATGAGCGTAGCAAAACCACAAGGAACGATGCTTGGGCATCCTAAAGGATTGTTCCTGCTGTTTACAACAGAACTTTGGGAACGTTTTAGTTATTATGCAATGCGCGCCATTTTGGTACTTTATCTAGTCGATAAAGTGCAGAGTGATGGCGGGCATGGTCTAGGTTGGACTCAAGCTGAAGCATTATCGCTTTATGGTACTTTCACAGGGTTAGTCTACTTAACGCCACTTATCGGTGGCTGGTTAGCTGATAACGTACTGGGTCAACGTAAAGCCATTTATTTTGGTGGCGCATTAATGGCTGCGGGTCAATTCTTACTTGCCGCGCCGCACAGTTGGATCCCAGGTTTAGAAACAACTGTGTTCTATATTGGTTTGGGTACTCTCATTCTGGGTAACGGTTTATTCAAGCCAAACATCTCCACTATGGTGGGTGATCTTTACGAAGAAGGCGATCACCGTCGTGATGGCGCATTTACCATTTTCTACATGGGCATCAACTTAGGTGCTGCCCTGTCAGGCTTTATAGTCGCCTGGGCTTATACTAGCTTCGGACACGCTACTATCGTTGACGGACAAGAAGTGTTTGTTAACAACTGGCAAGCAGGTTTCTTCTGTGCCGGTGTTGGTATGATTTTCTCTTTAATCATCCAATTTTTGTTCGCACAGAAGTATTTAGGCGATATCGGCAGAGTGCCAGCCGCTAAGCTTGAAAAGCAAAAAGCGGAAGAGAAAGGTGAAGTACGTAAAGAACCGCTGACCAAAGTTGAACGTGACCGTATTAAAGTCATCATGGTAATGGGTTTGTTCACAATTATATTCTGGGCTGGTTTCGAACAAGCGGGCGGTTTAATGAACTTGTTCACTAACGAGTTCACCGATCGCATGGTCGGTAGCTTTGAAGTCCCAACAACATGGTTCCAATCATTAAACGCTATCTTTATCGTATTATTTGCACCTGTGATTGCTTCTATCTGGATCCGTTTAGGTAAGAATGAACCTAACTCTCCAGTTAAATTTGCGCTTGGCCTGTTCTTACTCGCGATCGGTTTCCTATTCATGATAGGTGCTGTAATGCAAATGGGCGGTGATGCATCGGTTAAATCGAGCATGTGGTGGTTAGTGGGCGCTTATTTCTTCCACACTATGGGTGAACTTTGCTTATCGCCTATCGGTTTATCTATGGTAACTAAGTTAGCACCTCTGCGCATCGCATCTTTGATGATGGGCGCTTGGTTCCTATTCGTTGCTGCCGCCAACAAGATTGGCGGTGTGGTTGGCTCATTCATCGGCCATGGCGGTGAAAAGGAAGAGCAACTGGCAAATGCAATGGCGATCTTCTCTGGCATTGCCATCACAGCAGCACTTTCTGGCATTATCCTGTATTTTATGGCTGATAAATTAGTGGACTGGATGCATGGCGCTGAGAGCAAGCATCAGACTGAAGCTGAAGTATTAGAAAGTGAAATTGCTGTAACTGCTGAACATGAAGCAATAAAACGCTAATTAGCTATTCGACCGTAAAAACAAAAACGCCTTACTTGCAATAGTAAGGCGTTTTTCGTTGTGTCGTGTTTAAACTTAATACTGACTTCATAATTATGTTAGCGACGAGCTAAAGACTTAACTGTAGGAAACCGCCTTCCGGCATTGCGGCATCGTAAACCAATCCTTTAAATTTATTCTCAAGCAAAGCTTGTTTATGTTCGGGTTCACTGGTCGCAATACATAACTGCTCTTGCGGTAAAATACTGCGGAACTGAATACTCGGTTTACCCCAATCTAATACACCCAACTGAAGACTCTCTGAGAGTGCTAGCGGGCTTAATCCCTCATCATTACGCAAATAGCAACGCAGCCCCTTCCCGGCCTGCGCAATAGCAGCACGGTACTTTGTCAGCTCAATAGAGACATAAATCATATCCGCTTTGATATCGAGACCCGACTTGACTAAACGTTCATTCAAGTAGCTCATCATATTGAATGGTTCAATAATACTTTGACTCTGGCCATTTCGAAAATCTTTAAGTTTCTGATTAACAAAACTTCTCAGCAGAACACAGGCAAAAGCCGCACGATTGTCTTCGGGATATAAATGCGCCATATACATGATCAAGTGATCACTACCGACCATAGTTGAATCAATAAAGTAACTGCTAATGTCACTATTTTTATACAGACTGTAGTCAACCTTAGCCGCCGGATAGCTTATGTTTGATGCAGGGAACAATTGTTGCTGCACTTGCTTTGCGGCAGCAACACTCTGTTCGAGCAAGGCGAGGTTGTCGCTTAACTCTTGATGGGATAGGGCTTCAAAATCTGCAGCTTGAGTATCATCAATGTAGGAACTATGGAGGCTTTGTTTAATCGCTTGTTCAATGATGAATAAATCGGATACTGGTTTAACGAGATAATCACTGGCGCCAATGCGTAAAGCCTCAACAACGTCAGCCATGACATTATTACCTGAGATCACAACAGAAGGGACTAGCGGCGCTAACCTTGTCATTTCCTTAAGCATGTCGAGCCCGCCAAGCTTAGGCATGCTTAAGTCTGCAAGAACAACATCAAAGTGCTGCGATTTAAAAAGTGATAATCCTTCTTCACCGTCACAGGCTTGCGTGACTTGCGCGCCTCTACTATCAAGAAAGCTAGCAACAATCTGCCGGAACACCGGATCATCTTCAACTAAAAGAACCGCAACACCATTTAACGCCATAAAGGTTCCCGAATAGAGTTCATCGTTTAGCCATTACTCAAGTGAACATGCCGATAACGTTTTTCGATAAGGCTAACACTTGAATACTAACGACAAATGCTGTCAAGTACGGCCTAGAGGGTTACTCAAGCTCCTGCATATACTGATCGAGTAACTCATCATCATCTTGTTTTTGAGGAACATTTCCATCATAGACTTTATAGTCCATGTGTTGTAAATACGCATCTTTGACAAAGGCATAAGGATCGAGTGCATTATCAACGAGTCGTTCTTGATCGATCGCAGACGCTCTGGAATGAAGATTTTTAAGTCCCCATTTAACAACGGTTTGCCACATTGTCAGCTCAGACAAGGGAAAGTATAGACCATCAACCCAATCAGACGCGAGTTCTCGCACGACATAAGGACCCGCAAATGGCGCCATGAAGTAAGGTCCATTAGGCACGCCATAATAACCAAGTACTTCGTTAAACTCATCTTGCTTACGGCTCATACCCATCATATCTGCGACGTCAATAACACCTAATAGACCGACAGTTGAGTTGATAGTAAAGCGTCCACCGGCATTCGCCGCCCAGCCCCACTTCCCCTGCAGCACGTTGTTTACCAAACTGCTAGGTTCTTCTAAATTCTGTACAAAATTATTTATGCCTGTTTTAGCAGGCATAGGAATGTAATCGTTATAACCATGTGCTACGGGACGATATAAATATCTATCTAAATAAAGATAGTTAAAATCCCACATCGCACGGTTAAAGCCTTCAAACGGGTCGCGGGGATCATCATAGGTGATTTGTACCTTAGCAGGTGCTTCCTGCGGAATGGTATCTGATGTGGGCACATCAGCCGCTTGCACTTTAGGCAACAGCATTAACCCCAAAGATAATCCCATCCATTTTAACTTCATATCGCTCTCTTAATATAAATGTGCAGCTTAGGTAGCAAGTTTTCGCTAAAGTGACAACACAAAAATGACGATATAAAGATAATTCGTCTTAGTGGCATACTATCCAGTATGACAGTTCCATTGTCACAAGGCGCATAAGCATACTTGGCAAAAAAAATTGGTCAATTGTTAATTTTACTAAACGAATGTATCGCCAGATAAACTATATAAGGTCACTAAATGGAGTCGATTCCACTTGTTAGCAGTCAAAACCCGCCGTTACACACTGCGACAGCTCAAGCTGATGCTCTCAATGCTACTCCGCGTGCCATTTCTGCTCAGGCGCAAACCTCCCCTGAGGGCGATAGTATTATTCTAAACGGTACAGAATATAATTTAAAGCTTGTTAACGCTCAGCAGCGGCAAATATTATTGACGGCTAATACTTTTCTCGTCACGCCCAATACGCAGAACTCTCCTCCGACAGCCGCAGTGACACAAGATACCATCAGCCAACTGCTTGCCTTAGCCACGCCTATTACGCTGAAAGTCCCTGAGGCTGTTATTAATTTGGCGCAACAAAATGGCATATCTCAGGCACAGCTTTCTGCTCTGGCGGCTCGTACTCAAGGCTATCCATTACCAAACGTCACCATTATTAACAAAGCGTTTCAATTTGCTAATGGCACTGTTGTAGCACAAGATCCTGGACCTCAGCTGAATCAAGGAGAATTCTTAGCAAAAATAACCTTTCAGCAAGGGCGGCCTATTTTATTACTCACCCCAATACAGAGCAAACTCGAAATCGTTATTGGGGCGCCAGTAAATGAAACTCAGGTTCCCACAAATAAATCGTCTTCTGACATTGTGATCGCTAAAGTCGAACCGGTTCAGATCATCGCCTCCTTTTTAAAAAAACTTGAAACTATCGTTTCTTTACCTGAGCCAACAAAACAAACTGCCACGACAAAGGTAGATACACCGGCAACTATGCTAAGCGGTAGCACAACTCAACCTGAAAAGTTAAATACGAGTACAGAAGGCGTCAAAAACAAAATAGCAAACGATGCTGGCATACCGCTTTCGAATACCAGTAAAGGGCCTGTCACGAACCTTAACAGCTCATCGCGCTCTTCAAGTTCGCTAAATTCACAGACGCAGGCAACGCAGGCAACGCAGGCAACGCAGGCAACGCAGGCAACGCAGGCAACGCAGGCAACGCAGGCAACGCAGGCAACGCAGGCAACGCAGGCAACGCAGGCAACGCAGGCAACGCAGGCAACGCAGGCAACGCAGGCAACGCAGGCAACGCAGGCAACGCAGGCAACGCAGGCAACGCAGGCAACGCAGGCAACGCAGGCAACGCAGGCAACGCAGGCAACGCAGGCAACGCAGGCAACGCAGGCAACGCAGGCAACGCAGGCAACGCAGGCAACGCAGGCAACGCAGGCAACGCAGGCAACGCAGGCAACGCAGGCAACGCAGGCAACTAAAACAAATGATGCTATGCCTGTCAAAGTAACAATGCCAACTATGTTGAGTACTCGCGGCTCAAATCAGGTACTCGCTACACCATCTGTTCTGAGTCATTCAACACCATCACAAATAACTCAACCTAGCTCTGCCACCGCGACTATCGAGCAAACAACAAGGAACTCATCCCCATTGGGATTTAGCCTTGCAACGGCATCGTTAAATGTCCCGTCTCAAGACCCTAAAGTTAATAATGCGTTGGTAATGCAAAATCCCAAGAGTTTGGCTCCAACACCTCCGCTTACAAATGTAGCCACTAATATTGGTGCTCAAAATGAAGAAGCTGTGGAGGAAATTGCTGCGGTGAGTCCAAAAAATATTTTAGGGCTCAATACGCAAAAAAATGAACAGCATGGGAATGATACCAAAACTGACAGCACTATGAAGGTTGCTGATGTTTTGCAAAAAGCATTCAATAAAGCGGGAGCACTTCCTGTTGAACTATCTCGTTCTAACAACAGCTCAAATTTAGCATCAGAGTTGTTAAAGCACTTACCGTATATAGGATTACCACCACTGAGCCAGCTAAATGATTTAGATGAGCTTAAAGCCAATATTCTGGGACTAGCAAGTCTTAACCTTGCCGCACATCAGTCAAATCAAGCCTCAATGTTTATGAATGCGAGTGCGATTACCTCACTATTTCAACTGCTACTAGGCTTTAAAGCTAATAATAGTTCGAATTCAATGAGTAAGAGGCTCGCAGATTATCTTGAGCAACTACAAGCCAAAGTTGGCTTTTCCGCTAAACAACTTGGCCAACTGAGCAAAGCAGGCGGTCTTGATAGCATGGGACAACTAGCCTCTAACTTGCATTTATACCAACAGGCAAGCAATGAGAGCGCGGGCAATTTAGTGTGGTTCTTTGCCCTACCCTATGGCATTAACCAACGTCATGAGCAACTGGAAGGGAAATTTGAGCAAGAAGCGGATCCTGATGATCCAGAGAAAAAAGCCGGATGGCGTTTACAACTCAAATTTAATTTAGCACAAGGTCCGCTACTGATTGCAGCTCAACAGCACAATCAACAATTGGATATCCAGTTTAAAGGCAATAGCCAAATGCTACTTAATAAGGTCAATAACTTTTTAACGCCCTTAAGCCAAAAACTGTCACAGCTAGGGTTTACGCCAGGTGAACTCTCGACGCAAATAGCGCAAGTGCCAGCAACCTTATTACCTGGTGATCATTTCCTCGTAAAGACAAAAGCTTAGCTAGAAAAAAACACCTAAGCGGACATTGAATCCATCATCTAATTTTAGGAAGAACCAAATGAGCGAAGAGAGTGAACCGAAACAAGCTGTCGCGCTGAGCTACGATGGTCGTAATGCGCCTAAAATTGTGGCGACTGGTGAAGGGCTTATCGCAGAAGAGATTATTGCGCTAGCCAAGGCTAACGGTGTGTATATCCATCAAGATCCCCATCTAAGCCATTTTCTACAGTTGTTAGAGCTAGGAGAGGAAATTCCTAAGGAGCTTTATCTGCTTATCGCCGAACTGATCGCATTTGTGTATATGCTCGACGGTAAGTTTCCCGAGCAATGGAATAATATGCATCAAAAAATTGTTGAGAAGGCATAAAATAAAAAAGCCAATTTAAAGAAATTAGCTTTTAGTGTTCAATAGGCAATAACTATCAATCTTTTGCGATCACTTGCGATGAAGTCGGATCAATAACTCGGCTTCCGCTTTGGGTAGTTCGCACTCTTTAATCAACTCATCCACACCAGCGCCAAGCGCCACCATTTTCATGGCTCGAGTATAAAGCTTTGCCTGTGGGTCCTGTTGAGTTGTCTCTTCTATCCGTTCCGACTGCTGAAGTAGGCGTTTTTCTAACTCAATCACACGCCGACCGACTCCGATAGTGCCACTGCGCAACTCTTGCAACTCACGCTTAAATGACTCTCGCTGACGATCACCTTCTTTGACTAAGACGGTTAACGCTTCGACCTTGCTTCTTAGTTTGCTCAATTGTTTTTGTAAAAAGAGTACTAATCCTAAGCATGCGATGACATAGACTAACGCTGCGATCAAAAATTCATCGCCCATTAAAAATCCTTATACTCACTCATAGCCATAAATTAGCAGGCATTCCAACTGAGTTATCTATTCCAAAGTCTGTACATAAATGACTCAATATCATTAGCCATTTTTCAAGCTGTGATAAAAATACTTTGTCTATCAATAAATCGTAAAGACGTAGAATCATCGATTTATTCGCAAATACACAAAATAGCTGAATGAATTAATATCATTCAGCCTTATCTCGCTAACTGATTAAATCTGAGTCAATTCGGCCCATTCTTCATCGGATAATAACTTGTCGAGATCGACTAAGATGAGTAATTCATTGTCGCGATTACTCACACCTTGAATGAACTTAGCACTCTCTTCCGTTCCGACATTTGGTGCATTGTCGATTTCTGAGCGGCGTAAATAAACCACTTCGGCAACACTATCAACTAAGATGCCAATGACTTGCTTTTCAGCTTCGATGATAACGATTCGAGTTGAGTCATCAACTTCGGCAGACTGCAATCCAAAACGTGAGCGGGTATCAATAACTGTAACAACGTTACCACGTAAGTTAATGATGCCTAATACGTAATAAGGCGCACCGGGCACGGGAGCGATTTCAGTGTAACGCAATACTTCCTGCACTTGCATTACGTTGATGCCGTAAGTTTCATGGTCTAACTTAAAGGTAACCCATTGTAATACTGCATCATCTTTACTTGCAGCGACTGCTGCTACATTTCTTGTATCTTTCATGTTTACCTCAACCAATTGAGTCCTGACAACCTAAACCCGCATTAAGCATTTCAACTAAGGCTTGTACGTGCAAAATGCCACACATCTGCTCTTTCACTACACCCGCTAACCAAGGGCGCTTGCCTGCTTGACTACGCCAGTTGACTTGCGATTTATTAATTTTTACCGCATTGACCAAGGACTCACAAGTTAATCCCCAGTTACTACCTTCTAATAATACAAGATATTGATAATTTACCGATTGCGCCAGTTTATCTGAGTATTTTTCTGGCATAACCCACGCACAAGTGTCAACAATGTTCAATTGCTCCTCCCTATGCGTCTGTACACCGAGAAACCATGCGGGTCGGCCAAAGATGTGGTTTATCCGCTCAATTTTAACTATTCCGCCTAAACTGACCAAAGGCACCGCCAATGTCAGGCCTGCTACTTTAAAGAATAGTACCTGAAACTCATCATCGAGCACTTCTTGCAAATCTTTTGTCACGCTAGGAGGCGTAATGCCGACTTGTGTTTCGGGCACAACTACTGGCTCAACGACTTTTTCAGCAATTATTTCATCAACAACCGCTTCATCAATAACAGGCTTGGCTTGCGGTACTTCCACCACTACGGGTTGGACATCAACTGCAGGCGTAACTTCAACAAGAGGTGGCGTCGGTGCTAATGTTTGAGTCTTAAGTACAGGCGCCAACAATTTTTCTAGCGCTTGCTTGTTCACTTGAGAAGCAATCTTACTCACTGGAGCAACAAACTCATGTTGTCTTGGCGTTGCTTTTGGCTGCAACTGTACCGCCGGCGTTATCGTCTTCTCTAAAGCTTGTGATGCAGTCGTACGACCATTTTCAGCCAAGATTGCGGCATCAAGTAATGCAGCCTCCGTTTGATTAACGGCAACATTTTGATTTGAGTCTGCTGTTACAATGCTTTGAGAGGAAACAACCTGACTTGGAGTGTCGTCTTCCTGCAGCAATAATGCGAAAAAATCAAAAACAGTTTCATCAACCGATTTTGACATGGCCAAACTCCCCAACTAATAAGAAATCTAATAATCTTTCATAGGCTTTGACGCCACGACAACCACTCGCATAATGCGATGCTGGTAAATGTGCCAAACTGGCATCTCTAAACTTAGTGTCGACAGGAATAACGTCCTTCCACAGGGTCTCACTGTATTCTGCGCCAAGCACTTGCAAAGCGGCGGGTGATGCCTTGGTACGTTTATCGTACATAGTGGGCACGACGGTGTAGCTGTAACGCGTCTTCTTCGATCGCCCCATCAACTCCATCGTTTTAATCATCCGCTCTAGCCCTTTAATGGCAAGAAACTCAGTCTGCACGGGAATAATAATATGCTGACTTGCCGCAAGGGCATTTACCATTAAAACGCCAAGTACGGGGGGGCAATCAACGATAGCCACATCATAATCATCAGCAACTAGCGCTAATAAATTACGCAGTACTAATCCCATTCCCTCTTGATGACCTAAAGCTCTGTCCAAAGTTGCAAGTGCCATAGTGGCAGGCAATAAATCGAGACCATCGACTAAGGTTGGTACTACATGGGATAAAACGAGTTCTTTGGAAAGGCTTTTATGGGCCAGAAACACATCAAATAAAGAGCCTGGAACCTCTTCAGAATCAATGCCTAAGTAATAACCTAGCGAAGCGTGTGGATCGGTGTCTATCATAAGCACACGCTTGCCGCGCTTAGCCAATGTTCCCGCTAAACTCGCTACCGTTGTGGTTTTACCTACGCCACCTTTTTGATTCGCTATGGTCCAGACTTTCAAGAAGTGACCCCCATATTAATTGATTAAATGCTAATGAATGAGAATATTGAGCCCACACATTCCAAAGGTTACTGCTCTTTTCTCGTCGTTACTCGAATACCACCATTCGGTAAACTAATCACTTTAACACCATCGGCATTTTCAGAAATCACCACAGGTAGCATCTGTGCATTTTTCGGTTCAATTGGCGAAATAGCAGCCTTAACTTCTGCTTCTGGCGTCTGCAGCAGTGTCGGAACTAAAGGTTGCTGATTAGCGTTATCCTTCGCAGTATCCATCGCTGCACTTTGCTTACCCAGCAAAGGCGGAATGCCAATCTGCGTAGATTCTGGACCTATCGCAACAGCCTTTTGCTCACCAGGAGCAGCCAATTGCAGCATAGCTTTAGTCTGATCAGGGTGAGACGCTAACCAGGTTGCAATAGCCTCAGCTTGTTCATCAGGGACCATTAACAGCACCTGAGTCGATTCCAAACGTTTTATATCTTCTCGCAACAAACTATTTTTGTGCCGATAATCGAGACTCAAGGCGCCAAGACACAAAATGGCAATAGCCATCAGCAAGATGATGAGCACACTATTTGTGCTCATCGGATTTTGACTCTTAGACACGAACAGACTCTTTTAAAATGCATTCAGCCATGTTGTCTAAGGCAATCGACTGAGTTGCTATACCCGCGCTGGCAACAGCCTGTGGCATACCATAAACCACACAACTTGCTTCATCCTGTGCCCAAATGGTCGCACCGACCGCTTTCAACATGCGGGCACCTTCTCTGCCATCCGCGCCCATACCAGTTAATACAACAGCAAGCACATCACCACTAAAGGCTTTAGAGGCAGAAGCAAAGGTGATATCAACACAAGGCTTATAGTTCATGTCCGCACTGCCAGCGATGACCTTTAATCGACCACTACCTCCAGTACGTTCAACCATCATTTGCATACCGCCAGGCGCTAAATACGCACAACCTGGTTTAAGAAGATCGCCATTAGCGGCCTCTTTTACATCAATCTTACATAAGCCATTCAAACGACTTGCAAATGCTGGCGTAAAAGCTGCGGGCATATGCTGAATTAATAAAATTGGATGCGGATAGTTTGCTGGGAATTGGGTAAGAATTTTTTGCAAGGCAACTGGACCACCAGTAGATGTGCCGATCAGCAGTATTTTATACTGCTTACCACTTGCACGAATCGACGCTGCTGTTGAGGTCCTCACAGGAGCAGTGGCTGGAGTATGCGACGCTATACTCGTTGTCCCTAAAACGCTACTTGTTGGGCGCACGCTAGGTGTTGAAGTGACGACAGGACGTGCAATAGGACGAAACATTCTGCGGCGTCCCAATGCCTTAACTCTCTGCTGCAACAATAAAATAGCATCATCTTTATTGGTAGCAATGTCTTCAAAACGTTTAGGTAGAAAATCTAACGCACCAGCATCTAAAGCGTCTAACGTTGCTTTAGCGCCATCATGGGTTAAAGAAGAAAACATCAAGATCGGAGTCGGACATTTAGCCATGATTTCACGGACGGCAGTAATACCATCCATCACGGGCATCTCAATATCCATAGTGATAACTTGAGGATTAAGCTCAGCAGCCATCTTCACCGCTTCGGCCCCATTTGAGGCCGTCGCGATAACTTCCAGTTCAGGATCTTGATTGACTATTTCACTAACACGTCGTCTGAAAAAACTTGAGTCATCAACGACTAATACTTTAATGGCCATTCCATTCCTTAGCTTGGAAACTAATTCTTACTTTTCGCATAATGCTTTAATAATCCAGGGACATCTAAGATCAGTGCGATACCACCATCCGATGTAATCGTCGCACCAGCCATCCCAGGAGTGCCGTGTAACATAGCGCCAAGAGGTTTTATCACCACCTCTTCTTGGCCTATTAGGGCATCGACCACAAAACCAATTTGCATCATACCTAATTGTACAATCACCACATGACCATGCTTTTTATCGCCATGTTTAAAGGTGGTTTTGTTTCTATGTAGCCAGTGCTCCAAATAGAACAAAGGCACTGCCTTGTTACGCACTATGACGGTGAGTTGTCCATCGACGATATTGGTCTTAGTGAGATCGAGATGGAATATCTCGTTCACGCTAGACAGAGGTAATGCAAACACTTGTTTAGCGACATCAACCATTAAGGTTGGCATAATCGCCAGCGTTAACGGTACTTTAATCTCAAGTATCGTGCCCTTACCTTTCATAGAATCAATATGCACTGTGCCGTTAAGCTGAGTGATACGGGTTTTTACCACGTCCATCCCAACGCCACGACCAGAAATATCTGAAATCTCGACCTTAGTCGAAAAACCGGGCGCAAAAATCAAATTATATGCTTCACTGTCAGTCATTCGCGAAGCTGAATCTTCATCAAGCACACCACGCGTTATCGCGATTTTTTTCAGTTTTTCTGGGTCCATCCCTGCGCCATCGTCTTCGATTTTCAGCAGTATATGGTCACCTTCCTGACTTGCAGATAAAGTAATCGTACCCGTTCTCGGCTTGCCATTGGCTTCACGCTCGTTTGGCATTTCAATACCGTGATCCACAGAGTTACGCACTAAGTGGACGAGTGGATCGGCAAGCGCTTCAACTAAGTTTTTATCTAGGTCGGTTTCTTCACCAACCATGATCAAATCAATTTCTTTATTGAGTGTACGCGCAAGATCACGTACTACCCGAGGGAAACGACCAAACACTTTCTTGATCGGTTGCATACGGGTTTTCATCACCGCGCCTTGCAAATCGGCAGTCACGAGATCTAAGTTCGCAAGGGCCTTAGACATTTCCTCATCATCACGACTGATACCTAAGCTCACTAATCGATTACGCACTAAGACTAACTCGCCCACCATATTCATGATTTGGTCGAGCCGTGCAGTATCAACACGTACTGTAGTTTCACCTTGAGGCACATTTGCTGAACTTGCTTTAGCTGGCGCTTTATCTACAACTGCAATGTCCACTTTCGGCTTTGCGGCAACAACGGGAGCTGGAGCAGGCGCAGCAGCTTTTACTGGTGTGGGAGTCGGAGCAGCTTTAGGTGCAACAGTCGAAGCAGGCGTTACTGGTGCAGTAGGCGCTTTTACTTCTGCTTTTGCAGGGGCCGCACCTTTACCATGGAGTTCATCGAGTAATCTTTCAAACTCGTCATCGGTAATTTCATCGGCATCCACTATCGGTTGAGGCGTGGGAGCCGAAGCGACCTTTGGTTTAGCTGGCACTTCTGCCTCAGCTTTAAACTTGCCTGAACCATGTAGTTCATCAAGCAATGCCTCAAACTCATCATCAGTGATGTCATCACCCGATGCTGAAGACGCTTTAACTGGCGCAGCTGGCTTAGCGACCACAGGTTCAGACGCCACAGCGGTAGCAGCCGCAGGGCCTTTTCCTGAGCCATGAAGCGCATCTAACAAGGCTTCAAATTCAGCATCGTTGATATCATCAATACTTGAAGATGAGCTATTACTTATCTCTGCGGGAATGTCTTGTGGGACGGGAGTTTCAACAATGGCTTCAACGACAGGCTCTGGTTCGACAACGTCTACCACCTCTGCAGACGCAACTTCAGATGGCAATGGCGCACCTGAACTCAGCATTTTAAGCCTAGCCAACAGGCCCGACTCAGCAGGATCTTGTTGTTCGCCCTGCTGCGTTTGAGCAAACATGGTATTAATAGCATCAACAGCCTGCAAAATAATATCCATCAGCTCTGCGTTTACGCTGCGTTTGCCTGTGCGCAATAGATCGAAGGTATTTTCAGCCTCATGACACACATCGACCATGGGAGTTAAGCTAAGAAAGCCTGCGCCACCTTTAACGGTATGAAACCCTCGGAAAATGGCGTTTAGCAAGTTTGTGTCATCAGGATTATTTTCAAGCGCAACGAGTTGCTCTTGCAGAAGCTCTAAAATTTCACCGGCTTCGATTAAAAAGTCCTGGAGTATCTCTTCATCTACATCAAAGGCCATCAAATTGACTCCCAGTTAGAAACCCAGACTCGATAGAAGATCATCCACTTCGTCTTGACCCGTTACTACATCTTGACGAAGCTCGGCATTCATTATCGGCCCTTCCGCTTCAATATTATTTTTCTGAGCAATCTGACTTTCAATCATAGGCTGCTCACCAAATACCGTCAGCATAGAAACCAGATTACTTTCAACTTCCATTACCAGATCAATAACACGGCGTATCATTTGCCCTGTTAAGTCTTGAAAATCTTGTGCCATCAATATTTGATTCAGCAATTCACGTAATCGAATCGAGTCTTCTGAACTACGGGACATAAGATCTTGGACATCGTGACAAAGAACCTTAAAGTCACTTAAGACTATCTCGCGTCGCATTAATCTGTCCCAAGATGGCATGACTTTTTGAATATTAACCGTTACGGCATTGGCCAAAGGTAAACATTCTTCAACCGCATCCATGGTTTTATTTGCCGCTTGTTCAGTCATGTCAATAACGTAATTTAAACGTTGCTTGGCATCGGGAATTTCTGTATTGGCTAATTCAGAAAGACGATTATCAACTTGAAAATCCATCAGCGCACTATGAAGTTGCCGAGTTAATTTCCCTACTTCTTCGAATAATTCTCGTTGCAATGGAGCTGCAAGCTCCCGAAATAAATCATCTGCCTGACTTTGCTCACCTGCACTTAATAATTCAACAAAGTGCTGAGCTTGCTCGAGCGTGATGAGCCCTGATGTTTGTGACTTCATAGCTCATCCTTGCTCAAGCGAGTCGTTCGAATATTTTATCTAACTTCTCTTTCAGCGTTGCAGCGGTAAAAGGCTTAACCACATATCCATTCACTCCCGCTTGAGCGGCAGCAATAATCTGTTCACGTTTTGCTTCAGCAGTTACCATTAATACGGGTAAATGCTTTAGCGAATCATCTGCGCGAATTGCTTTTAACAGATCGATCCCTTGCATGCCGGGCATATTCCAATCTGTAACAACAAAATCAAAATCCCCCTTTTGCAACATCGGCAGGGCTGTAGAGCCATCGTCTGCTTCTTGGGTGTTGTTAAACCCCAAGTCTCGCAACAAGTTCTTGATGATACGCCTCATTGTCGAAAAATCGTCAACAATGAGAATCTTCATATTCTTGTCCAAGGTTTCCTCCGGTGAGCTGACATTCTGTGCTCGATTAATAATTATACTTATGTCCAGTGCTTGAGTTTAGCTTTCAATCGCAACATCGCCTGACTTAATATCTGGCTAACCCGCGATTCACTGACTTCAAGAATGGCGCCAATCTCTTTTAAATTCAATGCTTCATCGTAGTACAGGGATAACACTAATGCATCTCTTTCAGGCAATAATTTAATTGCCTCAACCAGCGCAGAATGAAATTGGTTCTCAGCTAATGCTTCAAATGAATCATCATCGGACCGATCACTCACTGTAAGTATATCCTGAGATACGCCTAAGTCTTCTATCCCTATGATTTTTCCGACAGAAACATCGTTAAGAATATGATGGTACTCATCGAGCGTCATATCAAGTTTTTCTGCAATTTCTGTGTCGCGTGCATCACGACCCAGCGCTTGCTCTAACTCATCTATAGCGTGTGCAACCTTGCGGTTGTTACGATGAACGGAACGAGGCACCCAATCGCCGCGGCGAATTTCATCTAACATGGCCCCACGTATGCGTATGCCGGCGAAGGTTTCAAATTTCGCACCCTTGCCACCATCAAACTTGGATGATGCTTCTAATAACCCCATCATCCCAGCTTGGAGTAAATCATCTAACTGCACGGAGGCAGGTAGTCTGGCGAGTAAATGATGCGCAATTCTTTTAACCAACGGAGCATACTGTTCAACGATCGACGATTTATTGTCTAAACAAGTATACGCAGCGGCTTTATTCACTCGTTTTTTCCTCTTGAAAATCTGGTCGTTGTACTAAACGCTCAACGAAAAACTCCAAATGCCCACCAGGTTGCTGCGGTACAGGCCAGCTTAGAATTTTATTTGCCAACCCTTGATACGCAATCGCCGCTGGTGATTTAGGATACGCTTCAACCACCAATTTTTGTTTACGAACTGATTTACGTAAGTTTTCGTCAAATGGGATTGTTGCAACCAATTCAAGGGCGACATCCAAAAATCTGTCGGTCACTTTACTGAGTTTAGCAAATAATTCCATACCTTCGCGTAAACTACGCACCATATTGGCAACTATTTTAAAACGGAACACGCCATGCTCACGGCTGAGGATTTTTATCAGGGCATAGGCATCGGTAATTGATGTGGGTTCATCACAAACAACGACCAGCACATCCTGCGATGCACGTGAGAAACTGAGCACCATATCTGAAATCCCAGCAGCAGTATCTACGACTAGAATATCAAACTGAGTCCGCATCTCACTGAAAGCGCGAATTAACCCTGCATGCTGCGCTGGACTTAATTCCACCATCCCTTGTGTTCCTGAAGTGGCTGGCACTATGCCAATCCCTTTAGGGCCACGAACGATAATATCGTCAAGCTCTGCATCACCAGAGAGGACATGGGAGAGGTTACGCTCGGCACGAATACCCAGCATGACATCGACGTTTGCTAAGCCAAGGTCAGCATCAAGTACCAAGACACGCTTGCCTTTTTCGGCTAATGCCACAGCTGTATTAATGGAAACGCTGGTTTTACCAACGCCACCTTTACCACCTGTGACCGCGATTACTTTCACTTTTTCGTTATAGGGTTGATTCATCATACGTAAACCACTTGCTTGATCCAGGGTCATAAATCTACTCAAATGCACAGGCCATATTATCTGACCACGCTGTGTCTTGTAATGATTGTTGTTCTGTACTATCTAACGCTGCGAGTGCCTGCTGGGCTAAATCTAAGGTATCCGCAACTTTCATATCTTCAGGAACTCTTTGTCCATCAGTAACATAACTTAATGGTAATCCGTTTTGGATCAACACACTTAATGCCCCTGCTAACGACACAGATTCATCGAGTTTTGTGAGAACGACACCAGATAGGGGAATGCGTTTAAAATGATTGACTGCATCTTGCAGCACACGGCGCTGTCCTGTCGCAGACAGTACCAGATAACTGCGGATAGGTATCCTGCTATTTGCAGTTAAATTATCAAGTTGCTGGTAAAGACGCATATCTCGTTGTCCCATGCCAGCCGTATCTATCAATACTAGCTTGCGATTCCTAAACTGATAGAGAATTTGCTCTAATTCATTCAGATCATGAGCTTGCTTTACTGGGCAGCCCATTATTTTGCCATAAGTTGCTAATTGCTCATAGGCTCCGATACGATAATGATCTGTCGTTATCAAAGCCACATGCTCAGCACCATGATGGGCAGCAAAACGGGCAGCAAGTTTCGCTAATGACGTGGTTTTACCCACACCGGTTGGACCCACTAATGCAACCACTCCGCCCTGTTTAACAATATCATCACCTTGATTATCAAGCATGTTAGCGAGACTTTGAGGTAAAGCTCGAACTAATTCTGCAGGCGTATAGTGTTGGCTCAGCGCCGCTAATTTATTCGCAACAGCTGGGGAAAATTCAGCCTCAAGTAACTTGGCCTCGAGCATAGCACCGACGGGGTCGATGCGTTTTTTATGTTCTGTCATCAAAGAGGACACTTGGTGTGTCAATAAATTACGCAATGAGGCTAACTCATCACGCATTGCCTCAATATCTGCGCTTTGTTTCTGTGATGTCTGTGGCTTCTTATCAAACGTAGCAGGCGCTTCGCGACGCTCCACTTTTGCCGCAACCGGAGCTTGTAACCCCTTTGCCCATGCGGGTAACGCTGCATCAACTTGCTGATGCGACATCTGTTGATTCAAACGACTTTGCTGCTTCTCTAACAAGGCTTGTAATGAGTCAGCAGGTGCCGCAGGCTTTGCACGGGTTTCTACTCGTACTGGCTGTTTAGCACCCAAGGACACAAGGTCGTCACTCACGTCCATAAAGGTTGGCGCTGGCGCAGTAGCTGCGGTTTTCGCTTTAGGTTCGTCATAGTCAACGGCGGCGACAATTTCGATGCCCCCATTCACTTTCTTATTTGACATAATGACGGCATCTGAGCCGAGTGTTTCTTTCACTTGGGCCAGTGCGGCGCGCATGTCTTTGGCAAAAAATCGTTTAATCTTCACTTATGCGTCCTCTACTGGCCGACTGCAGATACGATACGTATTTGCTTCTCATCAGGTATTTCTTGATATGAAATGACTCTGAGATTAGGAATAGTATGTTTAACAAAGCGTGACAGCGTCGCGCGTAACATACCTGACGTCAACAATATGGCGGGTTGTCCGACCATTTCTTGCTTCTGAGCCGCATCGGCAAGAGACTGCTGCATGCGTTCTGCAAGACCGGGTTCAATGTTAGGACCATCACCACCGGTTGCTTGCATTGACTGATGCAACATCTGTTCCAACTCTGGCGCCAAAGTTATGACGGGGATTTCGAGCTCTGGGCCTGAAATTTCCTGAACGATCATACGTTTCAACGCGATACGAACTGCAGCGGTCAAGACTTCAGTGTCATTACTCTTAGTGCCGTATTCTAACAAAGTTTGCACTATAGTACGCAAGTCTCTGACTGAAACCCCTTCATTTAACAGGTTCTGCATCACTTTTACGACATGTCCTAACGGCATGACATCAGGAATAAAGCCATCCACCAGCTTAGGCGAGTGTTTCGCAAGCATATCCATCAGTTGTTGCACTTCTTCGTATCCTAACAACTTAGCAGCATTATTGGTCAGCAATTGACTAATATGGGTTGCCACAACCGTAGCTGCATCAACAACGGTATAACCTAATGTTTGTGCATGCTCACGTAATTCAGGGGCAATCCATACTGCTTCCAGACCGAAAGCCGGATCGCGCGTTTCAATACCGTCAAGCTTGCCATAGACTTGGCCGGGATTAATCGCCAATTCACAATCGTGACGAATATCCGCCTCACCAACAACTACGCCCATTAGAGAAATGCGGTAGGCATTAGGTGACAAATCTAAGTTATCGCGAATATGCACCGCAGGCACTAAGAAGCCCAACTCTTGCGATAACTTCTTACGGACTCCTTTGATACGGCTTAATAACTCGCCACCTTGGCCCTTATCGACCAGTGGGATCAAGCGATATCCAACCTCAAGCCCAATAGTATCAACATGATGCACATCGTCCCAACCCAGTTCTTTAGGCTCTTTATCTTGTCTCTCTACAGGGCCTGATTTAACAAGTTCTAAGGCTTTAATGCGTTTTGATTCATTACGCTTATAGACAAAATAGGCAGCACCTGCAGTAATAAAGGCGAAGCTTAAGAACGCCATATGTGGCATGCCAGGAACAATACCCATGACAAATAACACTCCGGCGGCGATACCCAATGATTTATGACTGTCAAACATCTGACTCATCATCATTTGGCCCATATCGCCCGATTCATTTTGACGGGTTACCATCAAGGCGGCAGCGATTGACAGTAATAAGCCTGGGATCTGCGCCACCAGACCATCACCGATAGTCAGCAAGGTATAAATTTCAACCGCTTCAGAGAAACTTAAGCCATGCTGAACAATCCCTATGATGAAACCACCTAAGATGTTTATCACTAAAATCATGATACCCGCAACGGCATCACCTTTTACGAATTTTGAAGCACCATCCATCGCGCCATAAAAATCAGCTTCACGAGTCACTTCGGCGCGACGTATTCTTGCTTGGTCTTGGTTTAAGGTTCCAGCATTTAAATCGGCATCAATTGCCATTTGCTTACCTGGCATAGCGTCCAAGGTAAAGCGGGCGCTCACTTCTGCGATACGACCAGCACCTTTAGTCACCACCGCAAAGTTGATAATAATCAAAATGATAAAAACAACTAAACCAACGGCATAGTTACCGCCAATCACCACAGAACCGAAGGCTTCAATCACCTTACCTGCCGCATCACCACCATTATGGCCTTCGAGTAATACCACACGAGTTGAAGCGACGTTGAGTGCAAGTCGTAGTAATGTCGCCACCAGCAATACAGTTGGAAAAGCGGCGAAATCTAATGGTCTATCGGTATAAATAGCGACTAACAATACGATGAGCGCTAAGGCAATGTTGAATGAGAAAAGTATGTCTAATAGAAATGGAGGGATAGGTAAAACAATCATGGCCAATGCAGCAAGCACAACCATAGGCGTACCAATGCCTTTGAATGAGCTCAGCCGCATTTGTTTTACTTGACCAAGAGTCGCTTTAACATCCATTCGCTATAACCTAAATTTTGACGTGTAATAAGCGAAAAGCAAAAAACGCGCCAACAAAATAAATCAGACTAATTAAGAAAAATTATACCAGTGACTTATTGATATAAAGAAGAAATAACAGTGGAATATCCATACAAAGTGACATTGTCTGACTTTCGCTCACGATTGTCAGATGCTGCTAACTTAATATTTTAACTCATCAGGGATGGGCTGATTAAGCGGGACAGGAATAGGTTTGCGACCACGTCCTTTCTGATATTGACGTAACTGGAAAACATAAGCCAAAATCTGTGCCACGGCAGTAAATAGTCCTTCGGGGATTTGTTGATCTAACTTAGTCGTATGGTATATCGCCCTCGCAAGAGGTGGTGCAGAGACAATGGCAATATTGTGTTCGCGAGCAATCTCACGAATTTTAAATGCAACGTCATCAACGCCTTTGGCAATCACAAAGGGAGCGGCGGAGCGCTGTACATCGTATTTAATCGCTACTGCAAAATGCTCGGGGTTAACAACGATGACATCGGCATTGGGTACTTCAGCCATCATTCGACGCTGGGCTAACTCGCGTTGCATCTGTCGTACCCGCCCTTTTACTTCTGGTTTCCCTTCAGTGTCCTTATATTCATCTTTTACTTCTTGTTTGGTCATCTTAAGTTGCTTGTTATGATTCCAAATTTGGAACGGCACATCGATGACGACAATTAATAAAATAGAGGAGCATAACAGGATAAACATCCACACGAGTAAATCTAATGCGTGGTAGACATTACCGGGAAGATGGTCGCTAGACAGCAACATAATATCGTTAAAATAAAAGCTCAGTAATAAATATGCCGAAAATGCCACCACAGAAAACTTGGCAATACCCTTTGTCAGCTCGACTAACGCCTGCACGCCGAACATGCGCTTAAAACCCGCTGCGGGGCTCATTTTACTGGCCTTTGGCATCATAGCTTGGGTCGAGAAATTCATCCCACCTAAGGCAACGTTACCAATAAAAGCAACGACTACGATCAACAGCATAATTTTTGCCATGGGCCAGGCGATTTCGCTCGCAACAACGCCCCAGACATTGAACATTTCTTCAGTATCAAAGATTTGCGCCCTGTCCATGGTAAAAACCGTCTCAAACACCCGAGTTAAACTCGTGGCAAGACTCGGACCGAGCATATAAAAACCACATGCTGCCGAAATTAATACTGCTGCTGTACCAAGTTCTTTCGAACGCGCAATCTGCCCTTTTTCCCGCGCCTGTTCAAGACGCCTCCCAGTGGGCTCCTCACTGCGTTCACCGCTTGATTCTTCAGCCATGGGCTGCTCCTAATACCGTCATATCAAGCCATCTGCGTTACATTGAAGCGCTAACATATCGCAAAGCAGCACTTGAGCCGCGGCCCATACTTCATCAAAATGCTCCATGACTGGTGTTAAGGTTAACCAAAGAATAAACAGCCCGCCAATCATAGTGATCGGAAAACCAATAGAGAAAATGTTTAACTGCGGCGCGGCGCGGGTCATCACCCCGAAGGACAAATTGACTAACAACAAGGCGATAATCGCGGATATCGACATAGTTAATGCAGCACCAAACATATACGAGCCCCAATCTGCTAAAGCACGGTAGCTAGTGAGTGTTAATCCTTGATTAGAAATGGGTAGGGTCTCAAAGCTCGCCACCAACATACGGATCATCAACAGATGGCCATCTACGGCTAAGAAGATCAATGTCGCCAATAATAGAAAAAAGTTACCAATAACCGGCGTTTGCTGACCTGAACCTGGATCAACCATAGAGGCAAAACCGAGGCTGGTTTGCATACCAATAATCTGCCCAGTTAATACAAAAACTTGCATCACCATTTGAGTCACAAACCCCATGGCAACACCAATAATAATTTGCTGCGCGGTGATAAATACTGCGCTGAGTGAAAATAAATCGGCATTTTGAACGGGAGGAAGAACTGGCGCTATCGCAAAGGTAATCGCCATCGCCAATAATAAGCGTACGCGGCTTGAGGTAGTTGCCGCCCCAAATACCACCATGACCATTAACATACTCGCGACCCGAAATAGCGGCCATATATAAGCGGTAATGGTCTGCATTAAGGTATCGAGCAGCAGCTCCATTGGGTTAGCCTATAACTTGCGGAATGCGATTAACCATCTCGATAAAAAAGTCCATCAGGGTTTCAACTAACCAATGCCCCATGAACATCAAACCGAAAAGTGTCACTAATAATCGCGGAAGAAAACTTAAAGTCTGTTCGTTAATCGAAGTCGCGGCTTGAAACACGGCGACAATCAAACCAATACCCAGCCCAGGTAATACAATAGCAGACACCATCATGACAATAACAGCGAGAGCCTCACGAAAAATATCAATTAGCGCCTCTGGACTCATGTGCGTACTCTCCCTTGGCTACCCGAAACTATTCGCTAATGTCCCTAGGACTAAGCTCCAACCATCGACGAGCACAAACAGCATGATCTTAAACGGTAGCGACACTATCATAGGGGATAACATCATCATACCCATGGCCATTAAGATACTGGCCACAACAAGATCTAACACTAAAAATGGCACGAACAACATAAAGCCAATTTGAAAAGCTGTTTTCAACTCGCTGGTAATAAAGGCGGGGATCAGCACACTCATCGGAGCTTCTTCGGGCGACTTAATATTCTTATAGCCTGAAATTTCGATAAAAGTTTTTAAGTCTGTGGTTCTGACTTGCCCTAACATAAAACCTTTGAGTGGCTCTTTGCCTTTTTCAAACGCTTGCTGCAAGGTTAACTGCTCTTCTATGTAAGGCTTAACCCCTTCGTCATAAATCCGGTCAAACACCGGCGCCATAATAAAGAAGGTCATGAATAAACTCATACCAATTAAGACTTGATTAGACGGCGTCTGTTGTAACCCAATGGCTTGACGTAATATTGACAGAACGATGATGATCCGCGTGAAAGAGGTCAACATAATGAGCATCGCAGGTAAAAAACTCAGCGATGTCATCAACAGTAAAATCTGCATTGTGACCGAGTATTCTGTGGAACCGTCAGGTCCTGTTGTTACAGTAACCGCAGGCAAAACACCATCGGCAGCCCATGCCGACGGCATACATAACAGAATAACTAAGCCAACTAACGCGAGCATACGTGTTGTCATTGTTTTAATTTCGCCTGACGTAGCCGACTCGCAAAGGAATCAGACTCTATATGGATAGGTTCAGCTAACTTATCAATCAAACTCACCTGCTGCGAGCTAACTCCAAGTAAATATTGCTGTTCCCCCACCTGTACCAAGACTAAACGCTCTTTTTGACCGAGGGAAGTCACGGCTATCGTTTTTAGAACACCGTTGGTAGTGGGTACTAAATTGAACCGTCTCAGTAGATAAGCTAACGCAAAAATTAAGAGTAAAACCAGAATTAAGCCACCTAACATACTCGCTAGGGTTGCGACTTGAGAAGGTTCAGCCATTTTTGCGGCCGAAGATGTCACAGCTGTTACGCCTTGAGCACTATCGCCGACAAGACTCTCAGTTTTTGCTTGGGATACTGCAGCTAAACTGAGTATTACCGATATGGTCATTCTGGTTCCAACTTCCGTTGATGAGACAATTATTTAAGCTTCTTAATTCGCTCGGTTTGACTGATCACATCGGTTAAACGAATACCGAATTTATCGTTTACTACCACAACCTCACCATGTGCAATCAGCGTACCGTTAACCATCACATCTAAGGGCTCACCCGCAACTCTGTCTAGCTCAACCACAGAACCTTGGTTTAACTGCAACAGGTTACGAATACTAATGTAGCTACGGCCCACTTCCATAGAGATAGTGACGGGGATATCTAAAATAGTATCTAATTTTGCCGCTTCTGCCTTAGTGATAGGTCTTGAATCATCAACTAATTCATCGAGTTCAATCGCGTTAGCTTCTTCTAAGGCTTGTTCTGCCATTGCTGCAGCCCAATCATCCGTATCGTCTGTGCTCATCTTACTTCACCTTATAATTCTGATATATCGCGAGATTTACCCTTGCGCGTCACTAATTGTAGCTCGGATTTAACCGTCTCTGGCCGAGGGATCTTTTCATGTATTTTAAGCGCTAGGTTATCTCTAGAACGGCCCATTTTACAACGATATGTCGGTAAATCCTCGATTTTCATCATAATATATTCCGGCAGCTCAATTGGAATAATATCGCCCGCTTTAAAATTCATCACATCTTTGAGCGTTAATTCATGTTCCACAATGTTGGCATCGAACCCGACCTTCACATCCATGATTTCATCATGCAATGCCTGCGACCACCGCATGTCAGTATCTTGCTTGTCACTTTGAACACCAGCATCAAGCAACTCGCGAATAGGCTCAATCATGGAATAAGGCATAGTGATATGGAAATCACCGCCACCACCATCGACTTCAATATGGAATGAGTTAATCACGACAACTTCGGTAGGGCTGACAATGTTGGCCATGGCCGGATTGACTTCTGAGTCCAAATAATCGAACTCCACATCCATTACAGGTGCCCAAGCATCTTTATAATCTTCAAAAATTATTTTGAGCAACAGTTGTACAATACGTCTTTCTGTTGGCGTAAATTCACGCCCTTCAATCTTGGCATGGAAACGCCCATCACCACCAAAGAAGTTATCCACTAGGATGAACACCAATCGAGCTTCCATGGTGATCAATGCAGTGCCCTTGAGCGGACTAAAACGCACCATATTCAAGCTAGTAGGAACGAATAGCGTATGTACATACTCACCAAACTTGAGCATCTGTACACCGTTAATCGACACTTCGGCAGCGCGGCGCATCATATTGAACATGCTGATACGCAAATGGCGTGCAAAACGCTCATTCACGATTTCCAACGTCGGCATACGCCCACGAACTATTCGATCTTGGGACGAGAAGTCGTAAGAGCGAGCATCTTCTCCGACAGCGTCAATTTCATCATCATCGACGTCATCAACCCCGTGCAGTAGCGCATCAATTTCGTCTTGGCTTAATAAATCACTCACTATATTGCCTTCGCCTCTTTTGGTGCTGAAATTAAAGGGTTATTGCATCACAAAACCAGTAAACAGCACTTTCTCGACAACTTTACGGCCAGTAACCGACTGCAAAGTATTTTGCACACTTAAGAGTGCTAACTGACGTAACTCATCTTTCCCCGCCTGCGTACTGAGTTTTTGCACATCAGCGCCACTAAAGGTCGTTAACAGCGCATCTTCAATCAGGGGGATGTGTTTTTGTGTCAGCACATCATCGTCTGTACCACGCACCATAAGTTGTACTTTTATCTCAACTAAACGAGCACGATCTGGGCCTGGGAGGTTAAACAAAAAAGGCCGGGGCATAGGCACATAAGATGCTGTAGTGAGCGCACCACTTTCAGCAGGGGTTATTGTTTGGACAGCTCCATCAGTCGGCGTAGCGGCGTCCTCAGAACTACCAAGGAAAAACCACAGGGCACCTGCAATAAGCAGAGCTACTAAAACCCCCACTCCAATAAAAATAAAGAGCTTTTTTTTACTTTTGGGAGCTTCGGTGTTCTCAAGTTCTAACGATTCTTCCTTAGCCATTCACTATTCTCTTTAATTTAAGCAGAAACACTTACGTTTAATTAATATGGAAACGTAACTATGTTAGTCATTGCTATAGGTTACCTACTTAAGCGTAATAATCTATACCTGAATTTACACTAGTGGCTTGATTTAAACCTAAATGTAGCTCTTCTGCCGAGATTTCATCCACATCAGTCCCATTTGAACCGCCACCATCGCCAAAACCACCCTCTCGACGTTCACCTTGGCCACCTTGAGACACATGACTATCAGCCAATTGCATCCCTTGCTCTTGCAGTAACTCGCGCAATCTCGGCATAGCTTGTTCAACCAGATCACGCGTTTGTGTCTGAGTGACATGGAACTGTACTTGGGTTTGATCGCCATGCACTTGGATTTTTACCAGCATATGCCCAAGCTCTGGGGGATCAAGCCTAATCTCAGCATGTTGAATACCTTGACTCACCATAGTGATCAACTGTTGCTTCATTACAGGTGAAAACCGTTGGATCATCTCTTGCATTTGATTCTGCTGATCGACACCTTGACGTAATGACAGCTGAACTTGCATTGTTTCCTGACGATTAACTTGTAGTGGTGTCGATGACTGAGTTAAAGAAGAAAATGACTTGATGTCAGTTGTTGATCCCTTGTCGTCATCACCCATAACGAATGGCTTAGCATCTCTTTGAGCATCAAGCGTCACACTGTATTTAGCATCCTTTAGCAAAGTCCCCGCATCCATTGCCGCTTTTGAGATATCAGCATTGACCTCAGTATCACTCACCATGCTGTCCTTAGGACCAACAGCGTTACCTAAGATGTTCTGTGCATCCAGTGTTGTAACTATAGGCTGAACTTCTACTTTACTAACCACGACATCAACATTGGCATTTCTGCTCACTTGCTGAGGTTTTGCAATCTCAGCATTGCGTACTGTTAAGTTATTGCTGGCAATAGTAACGTCATTCGCATCGTTCTCACCCAAGTTAGAGGTATCTGCCATCTTGGGACTTACCAAGTCCAATGTATCCACTATTTCATCAGCGATTATAGATGTTGCAGCCATTTCATTCTTAGTAGTCGATGGCGCTAGCGTTTCTGACTTTAAGGTTTGGCTTGCTGTATTAGGCTTCAACGCTGATTCGTCTACGTCGTCTGAGGTTGCAAGTGCCTCAGAATTAAGATCCAACCTTGCACCACGCTGTTCAGAGTTTAGACTCGCAACTTGATGCGCATATTTGTCCGTTGAAAATGATTTATCACCTTTAAGTTCAGTCACATCTGCTTCTTTCAATAACACGCTTTCTAGATTTTTTGATGATGCCTTTGCCGCGGTCTCTGCTGTATCTACAAATTCAGATAAATCCAAATTTTCAGATGTTTTACTGTTCGGCGGAATGACTTGTCCCTTTAAAAATGCAGAATGAGATTCAACGCTTTTATCCGTAGATAACTGTGACTTCAATGCATCTAAAGTGTCATCAAGTAATACTTTCTTACCCTGGATTGCTTCAACGGGTAATATCTCTGCTGATGTTCCACTGGAGGCTACTAGAGTATTTTTTTGCATTATCTCTACCGATTCTTTATCAGCAGATACTTTATTAGTGGCATCAGTCTCATTTAAAGCCCCTGTATCTAGTTGAAGTTGGCCAGTTAGCTTTTTGAGTTCAGAGGAAAAAGAAGTATCAGTGTCCAATACCTTTTGGATACTTAATAGATCGCCGTTTGAGGACTTGCTATTACTTTTCTCAGTTGCCAGGTTAACTTCACTTGACGTTAAAATATCAGCCTTACCTTGCGCTGAGCCTGAGATGTCGACAATAGGAAGCTCAGTGTTTATCGCTTTCATTGAAGCTTGTACACCCGACAGCTCAACGGTACTGAATGCATCACTTTTCAATAAAGGGGCACCAGACTCATTATTTTCCCCTTGGGAAAAGTCAGACGGCAAACTCTCTCCCTCTGATGCCATTTTCTTCATGTCATTTGCCATGCTTATTTGGGCGAAGATGAGATTTACGTCAGCGTCATCCGTTGATATGTCTTTATCTTTTACTTTATCAGTAGAGGCGATTTGCACTTTATCGTCAGTATTCGCTGCAGCCTTTTTAGGCGCGGAAATAGAAAATGAGCTAGCGGAGACTGACGCAAGTGTAGATGAAAAGTCTTCATTATTAGACTCTTGGGAAGATGTCTTAGCGGAATTGGCCGCAGAGTTGCCTGTTTTACTCAACAGGATATTGGTCATTTGTTGCATAAGTGCTCCCAAACATCACCCAGCAGAAAAGAAAATGGCTAGGTAGAAACGTCAATTAAACACTGCGGTTGCAGGGTCATGGACTAAATCAAAGCAAATAAGATGCCAAAACTTCAGTTTTTACTGCAGCATATTGAAAAGAATAAAACTCAGGGAAAGAAGTCGAACAAATGTTCTGCACCATAAGCGGCAACAGAAAACTGAACTCATACGAGTTAGTAAATGGCAAAGATACCGATCATTTAACGCACCATTACACTAACGCTGATGACGGCGATAAAACTGCTGAGAAGCAAATTCATCGGTCATTTTCTGCTCTCGTTTTTGTTCAACAACTTGGCGCTTCTTCTCTTTACTCGCTAACAGTAATTCCACTGCCTTACGTTTTTTCTGTTTTTCCAACCAATGCTGTTGTCGATATTCTTTTTGTTTTTCACCGTCGGCCACAACGCGATTTTGCTGAGTAATAGCGTCATCAATCTGACGAATAAAGCGATGAAACTGGTGATAGTGACTGGCACTAATGGCTTGGCCTTGCTGGGATTGCATTTGCTTCATGTATTCTAAGCGATAGTTATTCAGTGCACTGAGTTGATTCAGCCGCTTTTGACACTCTAACTGCGCCGACTTTAACAATAACGCCGCTTGTTCTTCGGCATCATTGGCGAGCTTTAACACTAACAACAAGGGATCGGCGTTAGCCATACTAGACCTCGATTAATTCGATGACGCCATTATTTGCACTGTGCGGCAAGTTGCCCGAGCATGACTTGGCTATCGGTAAAACTGAATGCATCACGCATGGTTTGGCGTAAAAAAGCATTCATCGCCGGCTGTAATCGTATCGCATTGTCGATTCGAGGATCGCTGCCTTGGGCATAGGCACCAATGGAAATCAAATCACGATTTTGCTGATACAAGGAATAGGTTTGTTTCACGCGGCGCATCGCTTCCAAGTGTTCATTGGAGATCACCATAGGTGCTACCCGGCTAATAGAGGCTTCGATATCAATCGCAGGATAATGCCCAGAGTCCGCAAGCGAACGTGACAAGACTATGTGACCATCAAGAATCGCCCGTGATGCATCGGCAATGGGATCCTGTTGATCATCCCCTTCCGTCAGCACAGTATAAAATGCCGTAATTGAACCTTGGCCTGGGCCACCGTTGCCGGCGCGCTCAACTAAACGCGGCAGCTTGGCAAACACTGAAGGCGGATAGCCTTTGGTGGCAGGCGGCTCACCCACAGCCAAAGCAATTTCACGCTGCGCTTGGGCGTAGCGCGTTAAACTATCCATTAATAACAATACGTTATAACCTAAATCGCGAAAGTATTCGGCAATACGAGTCGAGGTTTCACAGGCGCGCAAGCGCATCAGCGGCGAGGTATCTGCAGGGGCGGCAACAACAACAGAACGCGCTCGACCTTTGTCCCCAAGAATTTCTTCAATGAACTCTTTTACTTCACGGCCACGCTCGCCCACCAGCCCAACCACAATAATGTCGGCAGTGGTACCGCGGGTCATCATGCCTAAGAGCACACTCTTACCCACACCAGAACCGGCAAACAAGCCCATACGTTGGCCTTTACCCACAGTCAGCATGGCATTAATGGCGCGCACGCCGACGTCCAGCGGCTCGGTAATAGCACGGCGGGATAAGGGATTAATGGCAGCGCTATGTCTTGGCGCTTGTTGATCTGTCTGCAACGCACCTAAACCATCTAAAGGCACGCCGTTACCATCGAGCACGCGTCCTAACAACGACAAGCCGACATTGAGTCCAGTTTGTTCCCCTAAAGGAACCACCCGGGCACCGGGTAATACCCCACGTAATTCTTCGATAGGCATTAAATAAAGGAGTTCGCCATCAAAGCCGACAACTTCGGCAATTAACTCGCCCGCCATGGTTTCGATGGAACATAAGCTGCCCACAGGCGCGCGGCAACCGCTCGCCTCTAAGGTTAAGCCAACAACACGAACCAGCTGACCACTTGCCACAGCACGAAATGGCGGCACTTTATCCTGATGATGATTCAGCCTATTCAGCAGTTGGTGTTGGCGATTTTGCATCTGTTCCGGCATCCGATTGGGTATCTAAGTGCTCACCTGTGTTTGAGGTAGATTGCATGTCCTCAGTGTCTTGGTTAACCGTATCGACAGCTTGGTCATCCGCCGTTTGATTATCAAGCTCAGACTCAAGCGCCACAGCCACTTGTTTGGCAGTATCTTCAGCTTCAATCGTCTCTTGCAGTTGATGCTGTTTATCACTCAAATGCGCATGTTGATTTCGTAATGACTCAAACACGGTATCAATACGCGATGAAAGCGTTAAATCCACTAAAGAGCGATGACTGCTCAGAATACAATCGCCTGCACTTAACGTCGGATCGACTTCAAGCTCCCATTTACTGCGGGTCAGTTGGGCGGTGGAATAAAGTTGTTCGACAAGGATCACATCGTCAGGATGCAGCCGAATAGTCACCGCTTGCTCCTTAATGGGTAGCGACTCTATGCCTAAGCGTAATGCCGAAAGCACTTGTTCTGGATGGGTTTTTAATTCGTGACCTATGACAGATTTAGCTAATGTCATACTCAAGTTCAGTAGGGAGAGCTCAATATCACCATCGAGTAATTGCAATGGCTTTTCAAATTGAGTTAATAAGGCTTCAAACCGCGAAAGTAAAACTTTGGCTTGAGCTAAACCGGTTTCTAATCCTTGCTCATGCCCTTGGGCGAGCCCTTCAGTATGGCCTTGCTCTAAGCCTTCTAAGCGACCTTTTTCTAGCCCTTGCTCGTAACCTTGTTGTTTACCTTCGGCAAACCCTTCTTCTTCAGCTTGGGCGCGAATGTCTTCAATCTCGGCCATCGTCGGCGGAGAAACACTCTCAACTGTCGTCGGCTTAGCGGCTTGATGATTCGAATGACCGAACAAATTCGAGATAGAATCGTCATCGGCTTCAGTCACATCTGGCAGTGCCCAGTGACTAAACTCAATATCTCCGTCGCTCAAGACCTTATTTGACGGTTTATTGTCGCTCGGATTAGAGGAACTCATCGCCACCACCGCCGCCTAACATGATTTCGCCACTGTCGCTTAAGCGACGGGCAATAGACAGGATTTCTTTTTGGGCGACTTCCACTTCACTGATACGGATTGGGCCCATGGCCTCAAGATCGTCACGTAGTAATTCTGCGGCACGTTTTGACATGTTGCCCAAGATTTTTTCTTTCAGCTGATCATCTGTGCCTTTGAGCGCCTTCATCAGTACATCTTGCTGTACTTCACGCAACAAGGCTTGAATACCACGGTCATCAACATCGATTAAGTTTTCAAATACGAACATCAAGTCTTGGATTTGCTGCGCCATTTCTTCGTCAGACTCACGCATGGTTTCCATCAACTGACTTTCGATACCCGTATCTAAATAGTTCATGATGTTGGCAGCCGCTTTTAGGCCGCCCATTTTCGCGGCCTGTGCGCCACCTTGACCGGCAAACTGTTTCTCCATGATGTCGTTCAGCTCTTGCAGTGCAGCGGGCTGTACTTCTTCAAGATTCGCAATCCGCATCATCAAGTCTAAGCGAGTATTTTCAGGGAATTGACCAAAAATTTCCGCCGCCTGATCGGGTTCTAAATAGGACAACACAATCGTTTGGATCTGAGGATGTTCGTTTTGAATAATGGTCGCTACTTGGCGTGCATCCATCCATTTCAACGAATCCAAACCTTTAGCACCGCTGCCCATGATAATCTGTTCAATCAGATTACCCGCTTTATCTTCACCCAGCGCGGCGGTTAAGGCTTTACGAACGAACTCTTCGCTGTTGAAACCAATAGAAGAATACTTTTGAATGTCATCGAGAAACAGCTTATGTACCCCGATGACTTTTTCTTGACCAAACTCATCCATTGCCGCCATCGCCATACCCACTTTTTGCACTTGCTTCGGCTCTAAGTGTTTTAAAATGGATGCAGCATCGGCCTCACTCAAACTGAGGAGTAAGATCGCGGTCTTTTCGACACCGCTAATATCCTTAATGTTAAAGGCAGGTGGGGCCGCTGGAGCCACTTCTTTCGTTTTATTCTCAGCCATTGTCTTGTAACCAGTTTTTCACGACTTGAGTAGAGAGCTCAGGCTCATTCGCCACGAGCGCACGGATAGCTTTAATCATATCATCATCTTTGTGCAAATTAGGGATATGAATTGAACCGTCATCGGCATAACTGTATTCCGCCTCTTGGGTATTGAGCATCCCTAGCGTATCTGCCGCGTACTGGTCCTCAATTTCGGCCAATTCGTTACCTAATCTGCCATCCTCAGGCATATTCACACTGTCAGGATAGATTAAGCGTTTCAGCATAGGACGTACCACAGCTAAAATCAGTACCAGGATCACTAGCGCACCAATACCGAGCTTAATCGCACGCCAGAACCAAGGTTGTTCCCACAGTTCTAGTGCAGGCAAGTCTTCAACCAATTGATCCATAAAGGGAACAGTGACCACTTCTAACACATCACCCCGTTGCGAGCTAAAACCGACTGCCCCTTCGAGTAAACGACGAATGTTGGTCAGCTCTTGCTCAGTACGGGCAACACGCGCCACTTGACCATTTTCTCCGGCAGCACCGGGTTTAAAGTCCACAGCAACCGACACACTAATGCGGCGAACGGCGCCAACTTGCTGACGGGTATGGCTAATGGTGGTATCTAACTCAAAATTACGGGTCGCCTCACGGTGTGAATTACCCGCAGTGACAGACTCGGTCGCTTTAGTCGCATCTTGCGGAATGTTCGATTCCATTGGCGGTTGATTCGATAGCGCGCCAGGGATCCCACCCGAAGATCCGCCAGTGGTATTATTTTCAACGGTCATTTCGCTGCGTAAAGACGGTAAATCAGGGTTATAACGCTTAGAAGTTTGCTCGACCGCAGTAAAGTCCATGCTGACATCGACTTGAGAGGTGAAATTATCAGGACCTAAGATAGGTACCAAAATCGATTCAATCTTAGTGCGATACTCGGCTTCTTTTTGCTGTACTAATTCAAGCTCGCGACGGGCTGTCGCAGACGCGCCATCTTGGCTGCCGGAGTTTAATAAACGGCCGTTAGAGTCGGTCACAGTCACCCGTGATGGCTCTAAACCTTGCACAGCAGAGGCAACGATATCGACGATAGCGTCGACTTCACCTTGGCCTAAACCGCCACGACGGGTATTGATAACCACAGTCGCACTTGGTTTTGAGGCATTGCGAGCAAAGACGTTTTCTTTAGGTAACGCGAGGATCACTTTGGCGCGGCTAACACTTTGTAGTTGCTCAATTGCACGGGCTAGGTTTTCTTCTTGGCTGTGCTTAAGACGGGCTTGCTCCATACGTTGGCTGACACCAAAGCCGCTGTCTTGATTCAAGAAATCTTGACTGGCCGCAGGGCTGTCAACGCCTGCGCGGCTGAGCATCATTTTCACTTCTTGATATTTATCTTCGGGGACTTTAATCACGTCCACGTCTATTTGATACTTAACTTTATTTTTATCAAGCACATCTAATACTTGAACCATTTCCTGAGTTTCCATTTTACCCAATGGACGATACTCAGGCTCCTGTGCCCACAGCATGACAAATACGGCTAAGGCCAAACAAATCGCCAAGGCTAAAATCATAGTTACTTGACGCATCATATCGACACCGCCAAGGTTTCCCATCATTCCTGACTTATGTTCTTGCTGGACACCTTGGTCAGCTAAGTCGGAATTGGATCCGACAATCATTTCTGTGCTCACGATTCGTACCTGCTAATTGGGTTATTCACTGGCCTAGACAGGCATGCTCATTATTTCTTTATAGGCTTCGACAAGCTTATTACGTACTTGTACCGTTGCCTCGAAGGCGACGCTGGCTTTCTCACGGGCAATAACAGTATCCGACAAAGTGACGGTAGTATCTCCCATTTCTAAGCGCGTCGCGAGGTTTGATGATGTCGACTGTAAGCCGCTGACATTGCCGACGGCTTGCGAGAGTAACTGACCGAAGTCCGCACCACTGGTGTTATTAACTTGCTGCATGATATTTGGCTGAACGCCAAAAGACGGCGTAATTTCGCCTTGGAGTTTCTGCATTTCTTGCAGGAATGAATTTGCGCCTATTTGCATGCTGAGCTCCCAGTCGTCGAGTTCTTGACGATCAAAATACCTATAACGGGACAATGCAAAATAACGGCCAAGTTTTCAAATGGTCGTGATTGATAATAAATTGACGGGATAAGAAGAAGTTTAAACTAAGGATTCTGGATAAAATATGTCACTTTTCGGTGGTATATTTTAATAAATGCAGCCTCACACTCATGTGGAGGCTGCAAGATTATCACTTGAATTTAAAGGCTAATTTGGCAGTTGAATGCCCATATCACGCATTCTTGCCATCTTGTATCTTAAGGTTCGGGCACTTATCCCCAGTTTTTCAGCGACCAGCTTGCGACTTCCTTGGCATTGATTAAGGGTTTCTAAAATAATCACATGCTCCTGCGCTTTAAGCTCTTCGCCTAAACCGTCTGGCTCGGCAACAAATTGATCTAGGTCTTCAGCGCCTAAAATCACATCCTGCGCATCAATAATAATGTCATTGGCGGTGATCACTTGACCGGCTCTTAATATCAAAGCCCGCTGGATCACATTATCGAGTTCACGTACGTTCCCCGGCCAGCGATGACTCAATAAACGTCGACGTGCATTTTCATCCAACTCAGGCACATCGGCGACATTCAATGCCTTGGCATGCTTAACCAGTAAATGGCGCGCAAGGGGCAGAATATCCGCTGGACGTTGACTTAATGCGGGCCAAGCTAAGGGGAACACGTTGATTCGATAATAGAGATCTTCCCTAAATCCACCAGCGGCTACCACGGCTTTTAAGTCGCGATTGGATGTGGCAAGCACGCGCACATCGAGCTTAATGGTTTTACGGCCGCCTAAACGCTCAACTTCACGCTCTTGCAATACCCGCAATAACTTAGCTTGTAGGCCTAAATCCATCTCAGAGATTTCATCTAGCAGCAAAGTGCCACCTTGAGCCTGCTCAAATTTCCCCGGACACGCTTGATAGGCACCAGTAAATGCGCCTTTTTCATAACCAAAAAGAGTGGCTTCGAGCATATTCTCAGGAATCGCTGCACAGTTAATGGCCACAAAAGCTTGATCGGCACGGCTACTGTGTTGATGAATATAACGGGCTAAGACTTCTTTACCCGAGCCGCTAGGACCTAAGATCATAACAGAGGCATCGGAAGCGGCAACCCGCTGAGCCAGTGCCAATAAAGCTAAACTCTTCTCATCGGCAACAACTGGCTGATCCACATTTTGTTTTAACGGCAAATAGCGGGAAACTTGATTGAGCAAGACTTCTGGCGCAAAAGGTTTCGCTAAGTAATCGACAGCGCCCAATTTAATAGCATCCACCGCACTACCAATCGTGGCATAAGCTGTCATCAACAACACTGGCAACTTAGGATGATGTTGCTGTAGGAAGTTTAATAATCCTAAACCACCAATACCTTGCATCTGCACATCGCTAATGACTAAATCAAATTGATGTTGTTTCAAAGCTAAGATAGCGTCTTCACCGGAGGCAACATCAATGCACTCATATTGAGCCAACATTAAGGTATCCAACAAGGCTTCACGCAATGAGGCATCATCTTCAACGAGCAATAACTTTGCTTCAGACATGGGTAATCTCCAAAGGTAATATCACCGCAGATTTAGCCCTTGGGAAGACTAAAGACACAGTGCAACCTTTATTCGGTAAGCAACTTAATTGCAGTTGTCCTCCATGATTACGCACCACGGATTGCACAACCGCTAATCCAAGCCCAGTTCCCTGCGATTTTGTCGTAAAGAAAGGTTCAAGTACCTTCTGCTGCATATTGGCATCTAAGCCTTTGCCATTGTCGATGACATTCAGTAGTAACTGATCGCCCTCTTCTTTCGCCTGAATACGAATCTCAGTGGCGCCAGCCTCGATACTGTTCATCACTAAATTGTTGATTGCCGAGCTTAAAGCATTTGAATTGGCTAACATCGAACTGCTTGATGCATCATCAAATGACAAATCACAACCTTGCTTCGCCACTATCGGCTCACAATTTGCCAATACATTGTCGATAACCTCAGCAAGCGTAATCAAATCTCCCAGTTCATCCTGACGGCCTTTCGCCATCAATAGCATGTCGTTAACCTGACGCTCCAGTTCATTGAGTCTATCAACAAGTTTTTGCTGGAATTTCGCTTTAGCGGCATCGGATAACTTAGGACTCGCAAGATTAGAGGCATATAGCAAAGCGGCAGATAAAGGCGTGCGCACTTGGTGCGCCAAGGTCGCGACCATTTTACCCAGTGCAGATAAGCGTTGTAGATGGGATAGATTTTTCTGTAATAATCGAGTTTCAGTCAGATCAGTTAACACAATTAATTGACCAGGCTCTGGCGTCAGTGGCGTAATCGCTAACTTAACGCGGCGGCCATTACGCAGTGACACTTCGTGACCATCATCGTCCTGTGGCGCAAAGGCACTGTGGATCACATCAATCCAGCGAACGCCACACAAGGAGCGCTCTAGTAATTCAACTGCAACCGGATTGGCATCCGTGACTATACCGTCGCCATTGATAATCACCACGCCGGATGGCATAGCCTGTAAAATATGCTCCATTCGATTGGACATATTAGCGGCCTCACGCAGTTGGTTCCATTGTTTGCTAGTGTGCTTGAATGACTCAATTTGCGCTAGTGGGTTGGCTGACATAGTCACTCCGTCAAAAAATTGCTTATGACGGAGTGACTGCAGTATCTATGCCAAATTAGAAATTGAACTTTAGAGGTTAAAACTACTTATATAACAATAAAATAGAAAACTAATCTTTGGTCATTCCGTACTTACGCATTTTTTCTACTAGCGTTGTACGACGAATTCCTAACATCTCAGCCGCGCGAGCAACAACGTTATCTTGCAGCTCTAGTGCTTGACGTATCATGTCGATTTCCAGTTCTGCTAATAAATCCTTAAGGTTCACGCCTTCAGGCGGTAGCTCACTTGGGAAACGCGTCTCAGGGATTTCAACCGGCTCTTCATCACTAAAGATAGAAGCCAAAGCATCACGTTCCTGTTGCTCTTCGCTCATTTCTACACAATACTCGGGCACATCAATATGGCGATACTTAACGGGTAAATCGTTAACATCAACCAATCCACCCGGATATAAAATGGTGAGGCGTTCGACTAAATTAGACAGCTCACGCACGTTACCCGACCAAGCATGTTCTTTTAACGACTCTATCGCACGCTGCGTAAAACGCACCTTGCCACGGCCTTCGTTATAGACTCGGCTCACCAACTCTTGTAATAGCAAAGGCACATCGTCCTTGCGATCACACAACGCGGGCATTTCAATCGGGAATACGTTTAGGCGGTAATAGAGATCCTCGCGGAACTCATTCACGCTGATCATGGTTTCTAAATCTCTATGTGTCGCTGCGACAACGCGCACATCGGCATTGATGGTCTTAGTGCCGCCAACACGCTCAAATACTCGTTCTTGCAGTACACGAAGCAATTTAACTTGCATCTGCAATGGCATATCACCAATTTCATCGAGAAATAGTGTGCCACCTTCTGCCAATTCGAAACGGCCCTTACGAGAACAGATAGCCCCAGTAAATGATCCCTTCTCATGACCAAAAAGTTCACTCTCTAACAACTCTGGCGGTATAGCACCACAGTTAACAGGAATAAAAGGGCCATCACGGCGCTCAGACAAATAATGGATATTACGGGCAACCACTTCTTTACCGGTACCGGATTGACCCAATACTAGTACAGTCGCCTCAGATGTCGCCACTTGATTAATCAAGTGTCTTACATTGGCAATACCATCACTGCGCCCAACCAAGCTTCGGAATAACTTAGTTTGATTTGCACTTGTGGGGACCTGAGGGCGCTTAACTTGGCCAAATACTTGGCAGAAGTGTAATAATTCGGTGAGTTGAGGATAGGTTAAAGGTTCCTCAATATTTCCAAGAATGTTAGACACTTGCAGATCGTCAACGTTGCCAAGCAACAGCATAGGTTGCCATGGATGTTGACCCGCGATGTTTTTAAGCGCATCAGCATCCATAACATCAGTTAGGATAACTAAAGCTCGAAAACGAGTATCTTGGAGGCTAGCACTTAATTTTTCGGCGTCAATTTGTGCAATTTGCTCACCTAAAAAATCAAAAATGCAACACAGGCGATTTAATCGCTCTGATGGGGGGCCGATAAGTAAAATTCGTTGATCTGTTTGCATCATTCAGTAGGCCGTAAAGCTCTAATATGTATTAATTCGCATTAATTATTTATGATTAGTTGCTGTAAAAGCTTAACAAATTCAATGTAACAATCTGTGCCACCATCACTACTGTGATGAATATTGTATTATCAGCAGACGAGAAGCAAGCCTCAGATGAGGTTTATGCCAAACTGAATTGATTTTAGTTCATTTATGCCATGATTCTAGTTAAAAACGTCAAAAACTTGACTTCAAGCCAAAAAAAAGACGCAACCAGTGCGTCTTTTTTTAATCATAAATCACGATATTAACCAGCTTCAGAATGTGCAGATATATTATGTTTATCTGCAGGAATTGCATCCCAGCCTTCTTTGATAGTACGTAAAATATCGCATACATCATCGATTGCTTTCACATCATTATTTAAATTTGCCTCTGTAATTTTACGAAGCATAAAATCATAAAGGTCACTCAAATTTCTTGCGATCTGTCCACCAGCATCCATATTCAAGCTATTATTCAAACCATTAATAATTCCAATTGCTTTACCAATATAGATGCCTTTACTCGCTAAATCATTCTGCTCAATAGCATAACGAGTCTGCGCTAGACGTTGCAGTGCTCCATTAAACATTAACTGGATAATGCGATGCGGCGAAGCAACAGAAATCTCACTGTCTAATGAAACTTTACGATAAGACTGAAGTGAACCCCTCATAAACACCTACCTATTTGAATCAATTGCTTTATAAACATTTATTTGACGCTTATTTTTACTCGCTGCGTGTAATAAAGCCCGTCTCTCCGCCAGTATAACAACTGATTTACTGACAAAATCTTGAGTTAAATCAAACTGCCTTTGTAAGTACGACCTGCAATCTTCAGTATGCTCAACAACTAACTCATTAATCAATATTTGACGCCGCGCTACTTGTTTAAGCAAGTTTGATACCAATGTGTCAGTAATTTCATCTTCCGCAGGAGTGATAGTAAGTTTATGAAGTATTTCATAGAGAGATTTGTTAAGTTCATCTAATTCTTTGCACATTCAACGCCCCAACTTCCGTAATAAAGCGACTATTTAGATACAACCCCTGGAAGTGAGTTTAAGCGATCTGCTAAACCAGAACTTTGCTGATTAAGTTGCCCAACAACCAAATCCATTGCATTGAACTGTTTAGTTAAGCGTGCAGTTAATTGTTCCATTTTTAAAGAAAAAGCCTCTCTTTGTTCATCAAGGCGTTTCTGTTGGCTCGTGTAAGAATTTTGACGGCCAGCGATTAAACCATCGCTCTTAACATAATTATTCGATAAGTTATCTAATCTATTTGCTAAACCCGTATCTTTGGTAGCAAATAACTGTTCAACACTTGACATATCTTCATTTATAACTTTATCAAGCTTAGTTTCATCGATTGATAATTTACCATATTTATCTGTTTTGATACCTATATCGTAAAGTGCTACATTACCAGAATCTGTAGTAACTCTCTCACTGATCATATTCCGTAACTGTGATTCAATTGAACGAATCATTGAATCACCCTGCAAAGCCGATGCAGTTTTTTTATCTTTATCATATGCTGACATTTTATCGATCGAGGCATTTAAGCTATTGAAAGCTTCAACAAAAGCCTTCACATTATCTTTAACAGCATCATTGTCCTGTTCAATTTTTAGAGTTGTTGTTTTGGATACATCAGCAGAGGTTAGGTTCATGGTAACACCAGTTATAGCACCTTTAATCTCATTGCTCTGGGACGTTACTTTCTGATCATCAATATAAATAATAGCATTCTTTGCATCTTGAAGAGTTGAAAGATTACCTGCACCAAACATATCTGACAAACCAGTGCCAGAAGTATCATTTGCGGTAATTGTGATTTGATTATCTTCGCCCGATTTATCTGAGCTAAAAACAATCCGACTACCTGCATCACTCGTGATAACGGTTGCAGTAACGGACTCATTACCAGAGGCTGAATTTACTTTTTTAGCAATCTCATCAAGTGAGTCAGTTGCTAAAACGGGAACTGAAAAAGAGCTACCATTAATACCAAAATCTAGTGTTCCCTCTCCTACTCCGAGAGTACGATCCGCAACATTTGTTCCAGCCACTTTATGACTAACAGCTAATTGTTCTACTTTTATGCTGTAACTACCAGCTTTTGCACTTTTATCCGCGGTTACAGTAACATACTGACTATCGCCAGTAGAAACCTTCCGTTGATTCAGTGCATCTCCAGACTGAAGTTTTTTAAGTGCATCTTGAAACTTAGCTAACTCGCTTTTTAAAGAGCCAATTGCCGAGACTTTAGCTTTAATAGCATCCTCGGTCTTATTAAACATTGCTTCTTTGGGTGTCTTCTCAGCATCAACTAATACCTTAACGATATTACCAATATCAAGGCCTGAACCTATGCCTGTTGCTGTTAATGCCATAATATTCCCCTTTAACTACTCTCTCGCTGAAGAACTAGCAATTTATGCTTCTGTCTTCATCAGAAGACCCGTTACTTCTGACAACTTTTCAGCTAATGCTAATGCCTCTTCACTCGGCATTTGCCTTATTATATCACCAGTGTCTCTATCTAAAACGGTTACAACTGCCTGACCAGAACTCTCATCAACTTTAAATGCTAAACCTTTTCGCATCATTGACATCATATCAGAGAGCTCGGTTGCCACTTGCACAAGTTTACTGGGTTCTTGATCATTTTCTGCTTGTTTCTGCTCAATTGTTTGATCTATTCCAGAGACTACTGAACCCTCCTTCTTTTCTACACTATTTACAGATGCTTTAAGAGGAGTTTGAGCCATATCCCCTTTATTTTGAACCATTGTAGATGAACTTGCTATACTAATGTCCATAGCTATACCTCACCAAATTAAGCACCCTTTTTAGTCTATAAAAATAAGTACTCTAAACCACTCAATTAACTCTTAAAAGTAGCAAAGGGAGATCAATTGACGCTCCCTTATCACTTTCAAAAATATTCAAAGTCTTACAATAAGGACAGAGCAACCTGAGGTAATTGGTTGGCTTGAGCCAACATTGCAGATCCTGTCTGTTGTAGCACTTGGTTTTTCGTCATTTGTGAGGTTTCCTTCGCAAAGTCAACATCCACAATACGGCTCTTTGCATCGGCAACGTTTGCTTGAGTATTAGCACTGTTACTGATGTTATGACTCAAGCGGTTTTGAGTCGCACCAAGTTTAGCACGTTGTGTATCAATCGCTTTAATTGCGTCATCAATAGCACCTGTAGCAGTTGAAGCCAAAATATCCGTAGATACTGCTAATGCATTTACACCTAATGCTGTTGCGTTAGTACCAGAGATACTAATTGAAATATTTTCTCCCTCTTGATGTCCAACTTGGAAACTCTTACCAGCAAAAGAACTGTCTAATAATTTAGTATCACCAAACGCCGTGGTACTAGAAATTGCAGTTATCTCTAACGCAAGCTGATCAATCTCAGCCTGAAGTGCATCTCTATCGCTGGTAGAGTTTGCACCGTTAACCGCCTGAACACTCAAATCACGCATTCGTTGCAACATGTTTGTTTGCTCTTGCATCGCTCCTTCTGCGATTTGCGCTACTGAAATACCGTCGTTGGCATTACGCATACCCACATCTAAGCCACGAACCTGAGAGTTCAAACGGTTAGAAATTGCAAGCCCTGCAGCATCATCTTTTGCGCTGTTAATGCGCAAACCACTAGAAAGACGTTCCATAGACGTTGCCAATGCATTGCCTGAAGCGTTTAAGTTCTTTTGCGCCTTCATCGAAGTCACGTTAGTATTAACTGTAATTGCCATGATTTATTTCCTCTATCAGCCTGACGGTCTGCTAAATGTCGCCTGAACAATCAGGCCAATTTTCTATCTACATATCTTTAACGACCGCAAAACAGTTTCCTTTAGAAATTTTTTTATTATTTTTATCTTTTTTCCTTGCTAATTATTTTAAATATCTAGTGACTCAGTAAATATGGAAGTGGACTAGCTGTTGAGAGATATAAGGCTTATTCATGTTAGGCATTACTCACCACCTCAGTTCAGGGCATCCGCATGAGTGTGCATTATTTGGCCATAGAGGCAAAACCGGCTAATAACGCGCGTTCCTGGAAGTCGATTTTCATCATGCAGCGTTCCAGCTTCATCGGCACGCTGATCTTGGTTGTTTCGGCGCGCAGCATGTTAAGTGCCATGTGACGAAGACCCGCCAAATTTTCCGCTGCGTTTTCCCTATAGATTTTTGCAGGCATCCTCCTGCTGGCTTACATTCAGGATCCAGTGCATTGACTCGATACCCCAATGGGCTCTGATGGCCTGACCAGCTTGTTCGGCTTGTTTGGCTTATTCGGCACTCCGATTTTTGGAACTGATGTAATAGCGGTATTCAATGTTCGCGACCTTGCCCTTTTCGGCGCGGAAGTTTTCCACCATGACCAAAGTGTTGAGCCCTTTCCAGGTAGAGAAATTCCTCTCCAGTTGCTTGGCGCCAAGGACGACTCGTCCGTGGCGCTTCTCGGTCTGCCATTTCTGGTGATCTATTGGCGCCTGACTATACGACTCGAACACCGTCCTGATGGCTTTCGCCGTTTGCCTTGATTGCCCTTGACAACCAGTAATCACCACCTTGGCCGATGATGGCTTTTGCAATTTTGGTCTGACAGGCCATGGCATCAACGGTGACCAAGGCGCCACGGAGAGCGAGCATCTGAATAAGTGCCGGGATAGCGGTGATTTCATTGCTCTTGCTGTCGGTTTTCAATTGTCCCAACACCAGCTGGTTGGCCGAAGCATAGGCACTGACCATATGACTGGTGCTATATCGGTCGTCATGGTTATAGGAACCCCGTAGCGTTTTGCCGTCAATCGCCACAACCTTCCCCTCGGTCAGACGATGCACTGCTTTCATTCAAGCGAGAAAACTCTCGCGAAAAGCTTTTGGATCGATAGCGGCGACCAGGTGGGCAAAGGTGTCATCAACAGGCAAGCTATTCTCAAACAATTTTTGCTTGAGAAACCAATGATGATGGCCGAGGACATACTCACGGATCTCAGTCCAACCGCGGCCTCCCGCAATGACAGCACAGATGGCACCAAATAGAATATCGAACAAAAGATAGTCAACTTTTGCGGTTTGTCGCTCATTCTGGATGATGTTGAAATGCTGCTTAATAATGTCAACATTCATGCTTATGCCTCAGAAAAGGAAACATAAGAACACAAGGGAACAATATTGTTTGAGGGTAGACAAAAAACGTTAATGATCTTGTCCTGCACCTCAGATACACTTTGATTTGATCAATCAGTCGTAACGTTGATACTCGGTAAGCTTTAAACCTCGCGGAATAGCGACCAAGTAGTGTAGCGGTCAACTAAAACTGGCCACGCTTTTAGAATCTAACCAAAATCTTCGCTCTGATTCATTTGAGCTCAATCCTGCATTGTAATGATGTGGCCTGACTTCACTGTAATAACCAATGATACAATCGGTCACATCTTGTTTAGCTTCAGTAAAACTTTTGTAGCCTTGTATTGGGATCCATTCCGTTTTTAAACTCCTGAAAAATCGCTCCATCGGTGCATTATCCCAGCAGTTACCGCGACGACTCATGCTCTGGATTATTTGATATTTCCACAGCCGCTGACGGTATTTCAGGCTGGTATAATGGCTACCTTGATCTGAATGAAATATCAGGTTTTTTGGCTCTCCTCGTGATTCAAATGCCATTACTAACGCCTTCACCGTTAACTCAGTATCCGGTGAAAGTGACATCGCCCAACCGATCGCTTTTCTCGAAAATACATCCAGCACAACCGCTAAATAACACCAACGATTACCCGCCAAAATATACGTCACATCACCACACCAAACGGTGTTAGGTTCGACAACTTCAAATTGTCGTTTGAGTGCATTAGGGATAGTCACATGCTCATTTTCAGCCTTTTTATAGCGGTGTTTGAGGTGTTGGCAACTCACTAGTCCAAGCTTTTTCATTAACCGAGTAGCCCTATAACGACTTAACGCACAGCCACGTTCAGAAGCGATAGTCGCAACCCTCCTAGCTCCCGCAGACTCCCGGCTTTCAGCATGTATTGCTTTGATTTCACATTCTAAAAGCCGCTGCTCAGGTGTCGCCACAAGTTCACGGCTCACCCAATAGCGATAGCTACTCCGGTTCACATTAAATACATGGCATAACACTGAAATAGGATGTTTTTTGCTCTGATTGAGTTTCTCGATTATCGAGAAGTGTTCAGCGAGTCCGACATCAATAGAGCCGTAGCCTTTTTTAAGATTTCTTTCTCGAGATTTATCCGCTCAATTTCGCGTTTAAGTGCACTGATTTCAATCTGTTCAGGTGTCATTGGTGAGGCTTTAGGAGCATGCCTTTGGCGCTCAACCTGAAGCTGTGTTACTGCTTAATCAAGCTTTGCCGCTAATAGTATATTTCAACTAATAGAGAATTAAGTTTTTTGCAATAAAAAAGCACTCTAAACATGAGTCGAGTGCTTCTGTAGACAGATTGAATTTATGACCTAACTATCTCAATTAAAGTAATGACAACGCCACTTGTGGCAATTGATTCGCTTGAGCCAACATAGCTGAACCAGTTTGTTGCAGTACTTGGTTCTTCGTCATTGCAGAGGTTTCCTTTGCAAAATCCACATCAACAATACGGCTCTTAGCATCTGCAACGTTCGATTGCGTATTAGCACTGTTGCTAATGTTATGACTTAAACGATTTTGTGTTGCCCCTAGCTTCGCACGTTGCGTATCAATAGTTTTGATTGCTGTATCGATTAAACCTATTGACGTTGACGCGGCTCCATCAGAGGACACAAGCAGCCCCTCAACCCCTAAAGTAGAAGCATCGGTACCAGAAATAGAGATGGAAATATTTTCACCTTCTTGATGACCTACTTGGAAATTTTTTGCAGTAAAACCTCCACTCAACAACTTAGTATCACCAAATGCTGTAGTGTTGGAAATCGCTGTAATTTCAAGAGCCAACTGATCTATCTCGGCTTGAATGGCATCTTTATCACTGGTAGAGTTTGCACCGTTAACCGCCTGAACACTCAAATCACGCATACGTTGCAGCATGTTTGTTTGCTCTTGCATCGCACCTTCTGCGATTTGCGCCACTGAAATACCGTCGTTGGCATTACGCATGCCAACATCTAAGCCACGAACCTGAGAGTTCAAACGGTTAGAAATTGCTAACCCTGCTGCATCATCTTTTGCGCTGTTAATACGCAAACCACTGGAAAGACGTTCCATAGACGTTGCCAATGCATTGCCTGAAGCGTTTAAGTTCTTTTGCGCCTTCATCGAAGTCACGTTGGTATTAACTGTAATTGCCATGATTTATTTCCTCTATCAGCCTGACGGTCTGCTAAATGTCGCCTGAACAATCAGGCCAATTTTCTATCTACAGTATCTATAACGACCGTGGTACATTTTCCTTTAGCTCTTTTTTTTAACTAATCTGAAATCGGTTTAACGAGCCATAACTGCAATAGCATTGAACTCCGCGTTAGTGAGGTTCAGTTGTGGCTTATTGTCTTTCAATTGATAGGCGATGAGTCCAGCAATCATATTCAGCATAAAACCATGAATGCAGCGGTGTCTTAAGTGCTCTATTTGAGAGATGTTTTTTTAAATGGTCGTTAATGGTTTCTATGATGAAACGTCTCAACAGCATCGCTCTACCCCACAACGATATCGCTTTTGCTTTCATATTGTTACGCACATTCGTCACCAGTGTGAGGCCTTTCTCCAGCAATTCACTGGACAGCGCTTTACTGATATACCCTTTATCTGCATAGAGTTTATTCATATCACTGTGCACCATTTCATTTACAGGTTTTGTGTCATGTACATTCGCAGGGGTCACTTTGGCCGCCACTATTCCGCCTTAATGATTAACAATCAAATGCAGCTTAAAGCCATAGAACCACCCCATAGTGCCTTTACCTCTGCACGCCAGTCCCGCTAAGGTTTTATGGCGATGAATACGTAGGTTATGACACACTTTGATGCTGGTTGAATCAACAAATCCGATGCCAGTGGGATCACTCTTGAGGCTGGAAAAGTAGCTGCAAAGCGGCACTAAAGCAGTGGGCATCACCTCAAGAAAGCGGGTATGCTGAGTAAATTGGGAAAAGCAGATTTGTAGAAATGAGCCAGGTAGCTTATGTAGAAGTTCTTGAAATCACGGTGTTGGGACATCTGAAAAAGTATGATGATGGTCATCACTTCGCTCATCGTCATATGGCCAGCGCGTTGACACTTGCGTGTGCCATCGGTTAACAGCGTTTTTTCCCATTCAGGAATGAAAACAGCGCAAAAATCATCGGCATCGAAAACACTTCCACTAATTTATGCATAGGCCCTCCGGTGTGATGGGGTTTCTCTTGGTCGAAAGATCCGATCACTTGGAGGGCTATTAGTTCAAATTTTCTTATCCCGAGTTCAGGTTAGCTAGCTCGTATGAATATTAAGATTAAGGGAGCACGCAATTAGTACTCAATTTTATTAAAAAAAATTACCAATGCTTGATATCTAGTCAATTTTTTTAATAAAAAAGCACTCAAAGTGTAAACTGAGTGCTTTTGTAGACTGACTAATTTTTTAACCTTGCTGTCTCAATTAGAGCAATGACAATGCCACTTGTGGCAACTGATTAGCTTGAGCTAGCATGGCTGAACCTGTTTGTTGTAAAACTTGGTTCTTCGTCATTTGTGAGGTTTCCTTTGCAAAGTCAACATCTACAATACGACTCTTGGCATCGGCAACGTTCGCTTGCGTATTAGCACTGTTACTGATATTATGAGCAAGGCGATTTTGAGTTGCCCCAAGCTTCGCGCGTTGAGTATCAATAGTCTTAATAGCCGCATCAATTAATCCTATTGATGTTGATGCAGCGCTATCTGAAGAAACCAGTAAGGCATCGACACTTAATGTTCCAGCATCTGTTCCTGAAATTGAAATAGAAATATTTTCGCCTTCTTGATGACCTACTTGAAAGCTCTTAGCAGAAAAACCGCCACTAAGTAGTTTAGTATCGCCAAAAGCTGTAGTGTTAGAAATAGCTGTAATTTCAAGAGCCAACTGATCTATCTCGGCTTGAATGGCATCTTTATCACTGGTAGAGTTTGCACCGTTAACCGCCTGAACACTCAAATCACGCATACGTTGCAGCATGTTTGTTTGCTCTTGCATCGCACCTTCTGCAATTTGCGCCACTGAAATACCGTCGTTGGCATTACGCATGCCCACATCTAAGCCACGAACCTGAGAGTTTAAGCGGTTAGAAATTGCTAACCCTGCTGCATCATCTTTTGCGCTGTTAATACGCAAACCACTGGAAAGACGTTCCATAGACGTTGCCAATGCATTGCCTGAAGCGTTTAAGTTCTTTTGCGCCTTCATCGAAGTCACGTTGGTATTAACTGTTATCGCCATGATGGTACCCTCAATTTGCCTGGTAGAAATTTTCGCCTGCTTTCCAGGCTAATCCAATATGCTCACTCACTTTAACGGCAGCTACATTAAAAGCTTTAGCCCGTAAATGATATTTATAAAACACAAAGGGGAATTGGCGTAAGGGACTTGGCTTAATAGATAAAAAAAAACAACAATTTATGATATTTCCAGTTAAAGGAAAAATTTTATCACTTACTCACGAAAATTATAATCAAGCATCTGGATAATTTGATTCTCTCACGGTAATAATATTCACTTCACTCAATAAATCACTCGACAACTTAAGAATAAAATGAGTGAAAGGTTATATATTCCAAGTCGACACTGGTGTTCTGAAGTGTCAGTAATGGCTTATATTTCAATACCTTAATTTAAATAAAATGACGAAGGCCCATCTTTAATTTAATGAAGATTGGGCATCGTTTCATGACAAATAAATACAAGATTATAAAAAATTAACCTAATAGTGATAACGCTACTTGTGGTAATTGATTTGCCTGTGCCAGCATAGAACTACCAGTTTGCTGCAGAACTTGATTCTTTGTCATTTGCGCAGTTTCTTTCGCAAAGTCTACATCAACAATACGGCTCTTTGCATCTGCAACGTTTGATTGGGTATTTGCACTATTACTAATGTTATGAGCTAAGCGGTTTTGAACAGCACCTAACGTCGCACGTTGAGTATCAATCAATTTCAATGCACTATCAATAGCACCGATAGCAGTTGAAGCTGCAGTATCACTAGAAACTACCAATGCATTAACACCTAAAGTCGTCGCATCTGTACCAGAAATTGAGATAGAAATGTTCTCACCTTCTTGATGGCCTACTTGGAAACTTTTGCCAGTGAATCCACCACTAAGCAATTTAGTATCACCGAATGCTGTTGAATTAGAAATTGCCGTAATTTCTGAAGTTAACTGATCTATTTCAGCTTGTAGTGCTTCTTTGTCACTAGTGGAGTTTGCACCATTGACAGATTGTACAGCGAGGTCTCGCATACGCTGTAGCATATTGGTCTGCTCTTGCATTGCGCCTTCAGCAACTTGAGCAACAGAAATTCCATCATTTGCATTTCGCATTCCAACTTCTAGGCCGCGGACCTGTGAATTCAGCCGATTAGAAATAGCTAAACCAGCAGCATCATCTTTCGCACTATTAATCCGCAAACCACTAGATAATCTTTCCATTGATGTCGCGAGTGCATTTCCAGATGTATTTAAATTCTTTTGTGCCTTCATTGAAGTCACGTTGGTATTAACTGTAATAGCCATGTTGAGTTCCTCTTCCTAGTTATACCGCCAAGGCTTGGAGCTTGGCTAAATTTTTAACAATTTATCTTACAGATGGATAGGTACTTGCTTTCTGTTAAATAAAGTCGAACAGGGAAACAGAACCCACCTTACTAAAAACGTTAGAGACTGCGTTCAATGCAAGCTGTTGCTTTTCAAATTCCGTAATCGCTGATGCATAATCGAGATCTTCCAAGAGTGATAGCGCTGATGTGTTAACCACTTTCTCCTCGGTATGTGTCTCTGTGTAACTTTCGACAACTTTCAGATTATTCCCCGCCACACTTCTGGCAGAACTAATTTGATTGACGCCACTATCAACGTTATTCAATATCTGTGCCAACTGAGCTCGCCCTTGAGGCGTGTTGGCAGAATTAGGGTCTTCGATTAATGCAATCGCACTGCTGATCGTATCGAAAATACTGACCTCGGCCTGGGGTTCCATGGTGAAACTATCGCCAGCGCCGGGTTTTCCATCAATTTTAACGTCTATACCATTAAAACTAACGGGATTGGTCGCATCAAAATTAGCGACGTTTGCGACAGGATTATTGGCAGAATCGAGCACTTGTAAATTCGTGCCACCAGCGCCATTATCAGTAAAGTTAAACGTATATGTATCAGCCACATAAGTTGCAGCGTCAGCAATTTTCGCCGTTTTAACGCTAAACTCACCCTGCTGGCTGGCCAAATAATTGACGCTATAATCACCAAGTCCATTGGGTGCTTTCATAAACGCGCTATCGCCAGGGATGTTTGTCCCCATGGCAACACCCGTTTGCACTAAACTATTTCTGACGCCAGAATCACCGCTATACACAATTTTAGGCGGCGTCGAATTATCAAAAGCAAAAGGTTCTTTATCGGTACTGAAACCGGAGAACATATAATTGCCAGATTCATCCTTACTATTCGCAATAGAAAGCAACTCTTCCAAGCTGCCTTTCATCTCATCGGCAATCATTTGCCGCTCAGTTCCAGATAGTGTGCCGTTTATCGCGCGCATAACTTGCTCACGCATCGAACCGGTCAAATCTTCAGCACTACCGAGTTTACTTTCAGTCACGGCAAGACGATTCGTTGCATAATCAATGTTCTTCATAAACTGATCGACGAGTGCATTTTTTTGATTCAGATTATCGATACCCTGTGACGCCACAGGATCGTCACCCGCAGTATTGACTTTCTTACCACTGCTCAATTGGTCAAGAATTTTGCTGGTCGCTGTTTGCTTTTGCAGCACACTGGTAATGCTTTGATTAAAGAGCTGCGCGGATGATAATCGCATAGTTAAATCTCCTAACGCACTGAGGATAATAAGGTGTCAAAAATCTGCTGTGCGGTCGTCATGATCCGCGCAGAGGCTTGATAGGCTTGCTGAAAACGCATTAAATTTGCGGCTTCTTCATCTAAGTTCACGCCCGACTCACTCTCTACGCGCGCATAAGCTTGCTGATATACAGCCTCAGCCGAACCTGTACGCACTTCGGCCGCTTTCGTTTTGCTGCCAATATCGAGCTTAGTATTCTCGAACACATCCGCTAAGGCCGACTTGCCACTATTCATCACCTTGCTTTCGCTCAACTTAGCCATAGCGACAGCATTGGAGTTATCACCCTCGGCGAAGGATAAATCGAAGGTAAATCTGTCATTAGCCGCTGCAGCTGTGCTGTCCACTTCAAAGGTAAAACCAAAGGCGCTGATACTCGGTGGGGTATAAGTTGTAGCAGCCCCAAGTGATGTTCCTGCGGCATCGAATGCTTCATAGGTGGGTGGCAACACTGTGGTATCGAGCTTTATTGTCAATTCACTGCCCGTCACAGGGAAATTTGCGGCATTGCGATTGCCAATTTGAGTCAACTTAACTTGGGTATTACCCGAGTTAGCGGCATCTGCGGTAATCTTTGGGGATGCGGCGGCAATGCCTTTAGGGTCTTTCATGACAACTTCAATGCCATTTGAGGCGCCCGCTGTCGGGCGAATGGCAAAGCGATCCCCCGACGCCATAGCGCCTGCTTTTATGTCAATTGAAAATCCAGAACCACCCGATAATATCGAGCCCGTTAACGTCAGCGGTGTTATCGTCCCCGTTTCTGTATCTCTCAACTCATAAGTGGCAGGCGAGGTAAATGACAGCTCGTAGGCACCACCAGTTAATAGACTGGTGTCATCGATGGTGACGCCTAATGTTGCATTGCCAGTGTTACCAGAAAAACCGGCTGCACGGCCTAAGGACATCATAGGATCATTGATATCTTTGAAGATATTGGCGCCGAGTTGCCCATTGAGGTCAATGCCTTGCGCTTGCATTTTGTTGAAGTTATCCGCCACGCCCAAAGCTAATTGGTCAAGCTCATGACCTGCGGGAATTAACGTCTGGTCACGATAATCAAACATAGCTCCTAGCTGACCGCCAAGTTTACTTGGGTCAACAGTGACGCTTTGCGAGCCAATACTTGAGTTAAGCTGTAACTCTTTGGGAAATGGGTTACCCGCTTGAGTCCCCATACTCATGGCAATCTCACCGGAAACCAGCATCACAGAGCCACCGAGCATGATACTCTTGGCGCCATTTTCTTGCGGGATGACATTCACTTGGGCGTACTGACTCAACTCTTGAACGAGTGCATCTTGCTTATCGAGCAGCTGCGCATCTTGATTCGGCGACTTCATCAACTCTAGATTTAACTTTGCCAGCTCAGTACCTATCTCATTGATACGCTTGGTCATGCCGGTTATCTGGTCATTCGTCTGATCGAGCTGACCATTCAAATAAGACTGCATCTGATTCAGGCTACTCGCGACTTGCTGCGCATTCGTTAAGGTCGAGCTGCGGATACCCAAATCTGCAGGTAAGTCCGCTACGCTATTTAGCCCTGAAAACAGATCATTCAAGCTTTGTGGCACAACTTTGCCTATTTGTGAAAATAGCTGATCGAGTTCACTCAATTTACCGTAGCTGGCTTCGGCGGCACTGAGCGTTGTTTGGCCAATGCGCAACTCTCTTGCGGCATAGTCATTGTAGATACGCTTAACGTCATTAACGTAAGTTCCAGTGCCATAAAAGCTATTGCCTAAACGCTGTGATTCTAGAGTCGACTGGGTTGCCACTTGTCTGTGGTAACCCGCGGTATTGGCGTTAGCAATGTTATTACTGGTGACACCCAGTTGCGACTGGGAGGCAAGCACCCCAGTTCGCGCAATATTCAGCAGATCAACGGCCATTAGTTGACACTCCTATGAACAAACAGGGTTGTAAGGTTCATCATTTGTCTTCTCCTGGCAGAATTGATTTCAGCTCTTCACTGATGGACTGCATCACTTTAATGACTTTTTCAGCATATCGAGGATCTGTGGCATAACCCGCATCCTGCAAAGCTCGAATAAACTGAGTTGGCGAAGCCGCCACTTTCTTCGCATCTTGATAACGATCGCCTTCGGCAATGAAGGACACAAAATCGTTGAAGCTATGCTCAAAGTCACTGTAAACACGGAAGTCGGCTTTTTGCTGCACAGCCACACCGTGTTCGAATTCTAAGGTGCTGACGTTCGCTTTATCACCCTGCCAACGGCGATCAGCTTTAATATTGAATAGGTTATGACTTGGCGCGCCGTTATTGCCGCGAACAATTTTTTGTCCCCAGCCGGTTTCAAGTGCCGATTGCGCCAACAATACTTCTGGTTGGGTGCCTAATGCTTTTGCCGCTTTTTCAGCGTGTGGGTATAAGGTCGCCAAAAACTCTTCTCGGCTACCGAAACGGACTATCTTCTGGGTTTCCCTAAAGGCTGCCGTAGGCAAAACTTGGCCGCTAATCACAGGGTCGACGACAGAAAGTGACTGTTCGCTCCAGCTTGGCTTAGGTGTATCAATTGCCAGTAAACGATGAGGCGTATCAATGTCCATTGATGAATTTGCATCCATGGCGCGATCGGGCTCAAATGCTGGTCGAGCAATGGCAGTGGGGACACCATGATTAACAACTGTGGGTTCAACCACTGGAGCGGCTGCACTCTGCATTGGCACGTTAAGGGCTTTAGCATCATGGAGCATTTTCATACCGCCATCGTCGCGTAATACCGATGCTGGCGTGAAATGACTGGTTTCAGGGGAGAGTTGCTGCACCATCATATCGGCAAGGCCCAATACCCCTTTGTCAGATAAATCGACCGATAACTGCTGATCGCGCATCTGTTCGTAAAACTGAGTGTATTGGCTATTGAGAGGACTATCAGACTTAAAAACCGCATTGGCATCGCGCATACTTTTCATCAGCATTTGCACGAAAATACCTTCAAATTGTTGGGCGACCTTTTTCAAGGCGCCCTTCTCATCCTTCTGTGCCTGGGCGCGGAGTGAATCTAAGCCGCCCAGGTCAAGAAAATGTGATGAACTTGAAAGCTTTTCCATGATTTTCCCGACAGAAATTAGATGATGATAAGTTCACCATGCAAAGCTCCTGCCACTTTTAACGCTTCCAGTATTGCTAACACATCTGAAGGGGCTGCACCGACCAAGTTAACCGCTCTAACCAGCTCATCCAGCGTAGTGCCTGGATTAAACATAAACATACGGCGATCACTTTCTGTCGCTGTAATCGTACTATTGCTGGTGACGGTTGTTTGACCATTAGCCAAGGCATTTGGCTGTGAAACCTGGGTTGCCTCAGCAATCGTGACTGTCATGCCGCCATGGGTAATCGCCGCTGGGAGTAAACGCACGTTTTGCCCAACCACTATGGTTCCGGTACGTGAGTTAACAATCACTTTGGCAGATTCTTCTGCAGGAATAACATCAAGGTTTTCAAGCGTTGCTAAAAAAGACACCCGTTGTGATACATCACGCGGAGCATTGACCTGCACAGATGTTGCGTCTAAAGGACGCGCCATATCAGGGCCTAATAGCTCATTAATCGCATCGGCCATCCGTTGTGCGGTAGAGAAATCAGAACGACGTAGGTTAAACGTCAAATAATCGCCAGTTGAAAATGGGGTCGCCACACTGCGCTCAACAATCGCGCCATTGGGTATACGGCCAACTGTTGGGGTATTTTGAATGACCTTTGAACCATCTAAACCATCTGCACTAAAACCACTCACCACTAAGCTGCCTTGGGCTATGGCATACACATTACCGTCAACACCTTTCAAAAAGGTTTGTAGCAAGGTGCCACCGCGTAAACTTTTGGCTTCGCCTAAGCTAGATACGGTGACGTCAAGATCTTGACCCGGTTTGATAAAGGCTGGCATATCGGCGTGTACGGCAACCACAGCAACGTTTTTAATCTTTGGTTTGACGTTGTCAGGAAGATTAATGCCGAAATTTTTCAGCATAGTCATAAAGGTCTGCTCGGTATAACTGGTTTTCTCACCCGTTCCCGGCAAACCAACCACTAAGCCATAACCGATCAACTGGTTACTGCGTACGCCCTGCACATTGGCAATATCTTTAATTCGTTCAGCCTGACTAGGTAGAGAAAACACTAGCACGGCAACGGCTAACACCAGTTTATATTTCATGATACGACTCCTTAGAAGGGCCACCAGTCGCTCATAAAGAACTGGCTTAACCAGCCCACTTTTTGAGCATCTGCGAAAGTGCCAGTGCCACTGTATTGAATACGAGCATTGGCCATTCGCGTTGAATCGATAGTGTTATCGGGTTTAATGTCCTGCGAGCGAACGAGACCAGTGACGCGAATAAACTCATCACCGTTATTGATTGAGATCCATTTTTCGCCGCGGATCACTAAGCTGCCGTTATTCAACACTTGCATCACGTTTGCCGAGATGCTGCCATCTAAACTATTACTCTGATCCGCATCCGATTCACGTTTAGTGTTCATGCTATCTTTATAACGTAAATCAATTGGCACTCCGCCAATAGACACGTTACTGCCACCGGCAAAAATGGGATCTAAAGTCATGTCGGAGCCTTTTTTAATCTGATTGCCTGCACTCTTCTTAGCTTGAGTCGACTCTTTCAAAACGATAGTGATAATGTCACCCACTTTGTGAGCACGAATATCCGAATACAAGCTAGATGCTTGACTGTCTTGATAAATAGAACCTGTCGCGGCAATTTTTGTTGGCGGAGCCTCTGGGTATACCGGCGCGTAAAAGGGATCATCCGCAAGGGGTTTCTTTTGCGTCGAGCTACAGGCTGCAAGCAATAACGCGACGGCCACCACAAGATATCTAGCCATGATGTTTGCCTCTATAAATTCTGAGTCACATAAGACAGCATCTGATCTACCGCTGAAATCACTTTGGAGTTCATCTCGTAAATGCGCTGACTTTCGATAAGGTTCACCAGTTCTTCGGTCACGTTAACGTTAGAGGTTTCTAAGGCGCCTTGACGAATCGCTCCCATACCATCTAACGAAGCGGTACCTTGAATTGGCGTGCCGCTCGCACCAGTTTCCGTGTATAAGTTTTGCCCCATGGGATCTAGACCCGATGGATTAATAAAATCCGTCATAGTCAACTGACCCACAACTTGGTTCTCAGCAGTACCAGGGGTTTTCACTGAAACTTCACCCTCCGCGGAAACGGTAATACTGGTCGCATTGTCAGGAATAGTGATCGCGGGTTGCAGCAAGTAGCCAGAACCGGGTGTCACAATCTGGCCCGTATCGTCTAAGGTAAACTGACCATTTCGGGTATAGGCCGCAGTACCATCAGGTAGCTGGATTTCAAAAAAGCCTGGGCCTTCAATCATAAGATCCAATGAGTTATCCGTAGTCAGCATGTTGCCTTGGGTAAACATTTTCTGCGTGGCGACGACTTTGGTACCCGCACCTATGTTTAACCCATTAGGTAACTTAGTGTTAGAAGCGCTGACACCGCCCGCTTGGTTAACTGTTTGGTAAAGCAAATCTTCAAATACTGCGCGACTTTTCTTGTAGCCCACAGTGCTGGCGTTCGCCACGTTGTTTGAGATCACCGCAATGTCAGTTTGCTGTGCGTCTAAGCCAGTTTTACTAATCCATAACGCCGGATGCATAATCTATCTCCTAACTAATACGCATTAATGAGGATGAAGCGCGATCATTTTCTTCCGCGGTTTTCATCATCTTGACTTGCAATTCAAACTGACGCTGAAGGTCAATCAAAGACACCATTTCATCGACAGGGTTTACGTTACTGCCTTCCACTGCGCCACTTTCAACTGCGACGAAAGGATCAGCTGGTGCTGGTTCTCCTGACATTTGTCGAAATAATCCATCTTCACCACGCATCATCTGCGCATTGCCGGGATTAACGAGTTTCAAGCGACCAACTTCTTCCACCACTTCAGCGGTAGCGCCCTGAGGTCGAACAGAAATAATGCCATCCTGAGAAATTGAAACCTTCTCAATAGGGAGCGGCAACACTATGGGGCCCGCATCTCCCATAACAGGATTTCCCCTGTCATTGTGTAGTAAACCCGTAGAGTCGAAACTTAAACTGCCTGAGCGGGTATAAGCTTCACTGCCATCTTTCGCCTGAACGGCAAACCAGCCGTCGCCTTTAATGGCAACATCGAGATCTCGTCCAGTGGTTTTTATGGGGCCAGAGCGAAAATTTGCTGACGGAGATTCTGTCATCGCAAACACCCTTGTCGGCAATCCTTCACCGAAGGCCTGCATCGAGCGAGCTTGCGCCATATCGGATTTAAAACCGTCGGTATTCGCGTTGGCTAAGTTGTTCGCACGGAGCGCCAGCTCATTCATATTTTGCTTGGCACCACTCATGGCGACATAAAGGAATTTGTCCACAGACTGCTCCGTCAAATTTTCTACATGACAATAGCAAAGCAAGCATCATGCCAACAAAATTGACTTTTAATTTACTGATAGAATTGAAGAATAGGAAAATGAAGTGAATTGACAGCTAGATAAAGGCTAAGTGTTGCCACTGGCGGCAACACTTAGTCATACAATGTAATGATTAGCGGATTTGTAATACGGTTTGTTGCAGCGTGTTGTTTACTTCAAGGGTACGAGAGTTCGCTTGGAAGTTACGCTGCGCCGAAATCAAATCGACCAGTTCAGTGGTCAAATCGATATTCGATTGTTCTAACGCCGATGAACTGATGCTACCAAAAGTACCGCTATTTGCCTCACCAGCAAGAGCAGGACCAGAATTCAAGCTAGCTTTCCACGAAGTGTTACCCACTTGTGTTAAACCTTGTTCGTTAGCAAATCGAACCAAGGCAACCCGTGCTAAAGGCACACTTGAACCGTTCGAGTAACTTGCAGTAATTAAACCATCAGCACCAATTTCAACGTTAGTTAAACGACCAACAGTAGTACCGTCTTGTGTTAACTCTGTTGCCGCAAAAGGAGCAGCATATTGAGTTGGCGCATTAAACTTAATTGTTAAGTCTTGAGTGCCATCAGCTCCAGCACCTAAAACGCCTGCACCACCCACACCTAAAGTCTCAGTCTTAACGACCGCTGGATCACTACCGGTATAGACACCAACAGAATTGAACTTGAGTACAGAGCCCTTCCAACCGCCGGTTGTCTGCGCTGTACTGGTTGAGTCAGGATTACCATCGCCCGTAGTATCCGTTTGATAAGTACCTGCAGCACCATCTAGATCGACTTGTTTACCATCAATAGCGTAATAGGCCACCCAATTGCTCTCTCCATTATAAGAGGCATCATTAGGCTTAACAAAATAGGTTGTCATGATGTGTGGCTCACCGAGTGAGTCATACATAGTCATTGAGGTAACGTTATTGTATGTCTTAGGGTCTAGAGGATCGAATGCAGCAGGGTCAAGGGTACTTTCCTTAGCATTTAGATTCATTTGTAAACTGACATTTTCAGTTTTTATTGGGCTACCTGCAGTATCAGGGATTTGCACTGGTTTAGCTGTAGTCAAACTTACCGATGTCGAGTTACCATCTTTATCCACAGGGAACGTCTGCAAAAAATTACCGGCAGAATCAACCATGTAGTTATTTGAATCGACTTTAAATGCCCCTGCACGAGTAAACGAATGGTCAAGACTGCCAATCTCAGAGGCAGTGACAAAGAAGCCACCGCCTTTAATTGCCATATCAAGGGAGTTACTTGTCAGCTGTAAGCTGCCTTGATGAAATTGCTGGGCGACCTGACTCGTTGCGACACCACCACCGACAGCTGTTTTGGAATTTGAAAAAATAGAATTAGCGTAAACATCCGCAAATTCAGCACGCGATTCTTTAAAGCCAATGGTATTCGCATTCGCAATGTTGTTCGCCGTGGTGTTTAAATCTTTCTGTGCGGCAGAAATGCCACTCAATGCAATGTTAAACGACATAATTCACCTCTACTTTTGACTCAATTCAATTGCGGACAACTAACGCCCAATTCGGATTCTACAAAATTATTTTGTATAAACTTAAGTTTCAGACACTGCTAACACGTCGGTTAACTTAATACCCATACCACCTCTCAAGTTGAGAATGGCGCCAGTACTGGCCGTCCCTAAAGAAACACTGCTCACATGGGCATAGGTTGAAACGGGCAGCTCTTGGGATTTTCCATCCACTAACCCACTCGCCTTAATCGTATAATTACCTGCAACCACTGGCTGGCCATTCTTATCTAAACCATCCCAGTTCACATCGACGTTACCACCATCGCTACCATCGACTTTAAAGGTGGTCACAACTTGTCCCTTCTCATCTTCGATACGCACAGTAATCTCTGGAATTTTATCAGGGGTACTGACCACACCTTTCATCGTTGGGCTTTCAGCTGAAATATTGCCTGTATCGGTTGGGATCAACACCTTACGACCAACGAGTCCCGATGCCTGCAGTGCTTGGCTAGAAGTCATAACACTGTTTAAGTTAACTATTTGATCATTTAACTTACCGATACCGTCAACGGTCGAAAATGATGCCATCTGCGCAATCATTTGATCGTTGTCGACAGGCTTAAAAGGGTCCTGCATCGATAACTGTTGGCTTAATAACGAGAAAAAGTCATCTTGAGTTAACTGTTGGCTTTTCGCTTCCGGTACTATCGAATCTTTTGGCAGTCTTATGCCATCAAGAAACGGATTACCCGTTGAACTGGTTGATGAGTTGGTCGTCACAGCATTTGACTGACTCTTATTTTGAGCCGTCTGCGTCGATGCTTGGTTAATTTGATTAATGAGGCTCACAGCTTACCTCCTAAGTAACACATGTTATTTACCCATCCCAAGTGTTTGTTGCAGCATAGACTTAGCTGCTTCAGCGACCTGAACATTCATTTGATATGAGCGCGAAGCAGAAATCATATCTGCCATTTCTTCCATGACATTAACATTCGGTTTATAAATAAAGCCGTCCGCATCCGCCATGGGATGATCGGGCGAGTATTCTTTTAGTAGTGGTTTATCACTTTCAACAATGCCTTTTACCGCAACACCTTGAGAGGCTTGTTGCTGGCTTTGAGCTTTAGCCATTTCAGCTTCAAAAATAGGATGACGGGAACGATAGGTCTTATCTACGCTACTCGAGACGGAATCAGCGTTAGCTATGTTACTCGCAGTGGTGTTCAACCTGACCGATTGAGCCGACATTCCCGAGCCAGCAACATCAAATATGCTAAATAAACTCATGATTAATCCCCTCTCAGCGCTTTCTTCATGCCACTAAACTTACTGTCTAAAAAGCCTAATGACATTTGATATTCAAGGGCATTTTGCATGAATGCCGATTGTTCCTGTTGGATATCAACGGTATTGCCATCACCGGTATCGGGTTGATTTGGCACACGGAACTTAACAAATTGACCTGTCAACTCAGCAAGACCAAAATGCTTGTCTGACTCTTGCATTTCAAGACTATTACGCTGCTGTTGTTGGCCACGGGCGGCCTGCATTGCCGCAGAAAAATCAACATCACGGGCTTTATAATGTGGCGTATCGGCGTTAGCGATATTGCTCGAAATGACTTCAGCTCGCTGCGCTCTAATACCGAGAGTGTACTGATGCACACCCAGTGCATTATCAAAATTGATCGCCATAAAATTGCCTCCTCGTGTTACTCACGGAAATAAAGCAATTCATGTGCCAACATAGGGGAATAATGATAATAACAATAGAGATGAGCAAGTGATGGGTAAAAAATTACCGACAAATGTCGGTAATTTTCTTTAAAGCAGCAGACTTAAGTCTTTTTCTGGTAATAAATCCCAGGGTTACAACGGACCATGTCAAACTCATCCGTTAAACCAGCTATAGATTCAGAAGCACCAAGAAATAAGATCCCTTTGGGATTAAGAGCGGCAGCGAATTGCCGCAAAATTTTTGCCTTTGCCTCAGGCGCAAAATAAATCAGCACATTGCGGCAAAAGATAATGTCGAACTTACCAAGTAAGCTATAACTTTCAAGCAGATTATGTGCCCTAAAGTTCACCAAACGCTTAACATTATCCTTTAACTTCATATTGCCTGAAGGTAAAGCATCAAAAAACTGACGCTTTCGCTCTTCGGATAAACCGCGCGCTAATGCCAAGCTATCGTACTCAGCATTTTTGCAACGTTCCAACATGGAAGGCGATAAATCCGTGGCTTGAATTGACGCACTGCCCGCAAGCGCACCAGGCTTCTTCTGCTGATACTCAAGAATCGTCATCGCCAATGAATAGGGTTCTTGCCCAGATGAACACGCGGCTGACCAAATCTTAAGTGGACGACCTAAACGACTGTACTCAGGTAACAAAACGTTATGCAATAACTCAAATGGATAACGATCACGAAACCAAAGGGTTTCATTGGTCGTCATAGCATCGATCACTTCAGCCCGAAGCGCACGTTCCGTTGGCTTCATCGAATGCTTAACCACATCGGATAAGGATGGCAGGTTATATTTCCCCATCAGAGGAGCTAGACGACTGCGCACCAGATATTGCTTATTTTCACCCAGTACGATGCCGCTGTGTTGCTCTAAGAACAACCTAAATTGATTATATTCAGCTTCAGCGAGTGATTTATTTGGCACATTCACATCCTAAATCCTATAGCAAGCACCAAAATCAGTGCGAAACCATCATGTTATAAAGTCGAGATTATAGCGTAAAGCGTATCTAGGTACTAACTACTGCACTTACAAACTTAAGTGTTTATTCACGGCAGCAGCCAGTTCGTCGGGATTAAACTTAGCGATAAAGTCATTGGCCCCCACTTTTTGAACCATTGCCTGATTGAATACACCACTTAACGATGTGTGCAGTACCACTTTAATATGCTTGAGCTTAGGATCATCTCGGATCTCAGCGGTCAGGGTATAACCATCCATTTCAGGCATCTCAATGTCTGAGATAATGAGAGGGATTTCATCGGCAACATTGTCCATTTCTTTGGCGATTTCTTTAAGCTTATCTAATGCTTCTCGACCATCTTTTGCGGTATCAATTTGTAAGTTCAATGACTCGAGTGAACGAATAATTTGCTTACGCGCCACGGCAGAATCATCGATAACCATAATATGGTAATGCTGGGTTCTGTCGAGGGTCAGCTTTTCATTGGCTTCTTCACTGATAGCGGTTTTAACCGGTGAAATCTCATCTAAGATTTTTTCTACGTCGAGAATTTCAACCAATTCACCTTCAATCTCAGTTACAGCCGTCAGATAAGAATAACGACCGGCGCCTTGAGGCGGAGGCATAATCGCTTCCCAATTCATGTTGATAATCCGCTCAACAGAACTGACCAAGAAGCCTTGAACGCTGCGGTTATATTCAGAAATAATGATGAAACAGTTTTCAGTACTCGCTAAAGGTCTACCACCTGTTGCCGCACTCAGATCAATAACTGAAATAGTCGTACCGCGAATATGCGCGACACCTTTAACATAAGGATTAAGTTTAGGCAAAGTTGTCAGTGGCGGGCACTGCAGTACTTCTTTCACCTTAAACACGTTAATCCCAAACCGTTGACGACCGTTTAATTTAAAAAGCAGCAATTCTAAACGGTTTTGACCAACGAGCTGGGTTCGTTTGTTGACTGAATCAAGAATACTCGACATAACTCTGCCTTGTTGTTCTGTTTATGTACGGCCCTATGACTCGTTTGAGTATAGGCATATTAATTGCTTACGTCTTATCTATCGATAAACATAGTCGAAACTGAGTCAATCTTCTGACAGTGATGCAAAATATTATTACAGTGGTCAGCTTCGAACTTGATAAAAGTATAGGTGCATTCTGGCGTTACAAGCTAGTCTCTTCATTATGAAAGTAAATTTAGTCTGTTTTTTTAGTGTTTTCGCCCTCTTCATGCCCGCTTTTGCGAGTGCAGAGCCTATTGTTCCCACCGTATCGGCCATCTCAGAATTAGCTAAAGCGCTTATTTCAGAAAAGATATCCGTGCCAGCGAATGCCAAAGTCGATATTTCGCCGCAAATAGTTGACGCAAGAATGCTGCCGTCACAATGTTCGTCGCCAATTCAGGTTGAATTGGCTAGTGACAGGGAAATTAGCCGTAATAACACCCTAAAAGTCAGCTGCAATACGCAAGAGCTCGCTTACCCTTGGCAAATTTATATCTCGGTTAGAGTGGATATTTTATTCCCCGTTGTTGTCACAACTGAAACCTTAGCACCTGGCGAACTCATCTCCCCTAGCCAAGTTGAAATCCGTTACATTGAGCAAAATAGTTTACGGGGCGCTGAATTTGATGATCCAAGTAAATTAGCTGGTGTGCGAGTCAAACGACGCGTCTCGAAGGATTATCCTATATTGAGCAATAACTTATGCTTCGTGTGTAAAAACGACTCGGTATCTATTTATGTTCGTTCTAACTCATTCGAACTTAAAACTGCGGGCGAAGCCCTACAAGATGGCAATAAAGGCGATCGGATCAGAGTCAAAAATAGCAGTTCAAACAAAGAACTAGATGCTATAGTCACGGGCATTGGCGAAGTTGAAGTAAGAATGTAAAATAATCTAAAGCTTTTTTATAAGCTGCCGATACCCCAGTTAAGAAATCCCGTACACACGACGCTGGAGCCGAAAATGGCAATTGATATTAGCAAACTCAACACTGCAACGACCACACAAGTTCGTTCAGGTGCAACTAAAACTAGCAGCGATCAATCTGCTCAAGTTGCCACAAAATCGACAACACCACAAAGAAGCGACTCAGTGGTGATTACAGCGCAAGCGCAACAACTTCAAGGAGCTCAGACTAAAATGGCGAGCCTTCCTGAAGTTGATCAAAAGAAAGTGGCCGAAATTAAACAGGCTATCGCCGAAGGCCGCTATAAAATTGACCCTGAAAAGTTGGCTGCCAATATTGCAAGTTTTGAAGCCGAACTTAATGACTTGAATAAAGAGTAACTATGACTGAAATAGCTAAACTGGTAGATCTACAACACGCCCATTTGGCTGTTCTTAAGCAAATCATACTCAAGGAAAAAGGCGCTTTGGTTGACCAAAACGCCGATTTACTGCTTTCTCTTGCTAACGAAAAATCACAATGTCTGAAAGAACTCAAGACTAATGACGATATTCTGGCAAACCACACTGATAAGTCTCAACTCACTCAGCAAAGTGAACTCGTGCATAAAATGGCCGTTGTCAAAGACGCATTAACTGAATGCAAAGAACTGAACGATCAAAATGCCAGTTTAATTGAGATGAATTTAGCCAGCCTGAATCGCTTCGCTCAAGCTTTACAAGCTAGCAGAAACGCCTCCAGCCTTACGTATAACGATAAAGGCAAGACCTCAACTATCTCAAGTTTAGGCAATGATTTAAAGGCCTAACAGGCGCATCAATTTCCACTCTGTATTTCCCGCTTCTAAGCTCTGCTTTGATTAAAGATTAGACTTTGATACTTGTGCAGAAAAAGAAAAGCCGCATAACTACTCGCATAGTACGCGGCTCAATAGAGTCATGTAGAAATGACTAGAAATACGTGACTTCTTTCACTCGCTGTGGACGACTCTGTTGTTGATACAGCGCCCATACCTGTGAAAAATCCAGTTCTAACTCAGTGACATAATGATCGCCAGCTGGATAACTCTTAACGACCCGCGCCCCACGGATCACACCAGAAACCGACGCTTTAACATTATCGTCCGTCAACATCCAATCACTGACACTGCTGTTTGCCGTTATTTTCTGCCCATAAACTTGTTCTGCTAATTCACGATAGGCCACAATTTTTGATGCTTGCATGGCCATCAACACTCTTTGTGATTGCTCTTTAGCCGGTTGAGTCGCTAAGGGCGCATATCCTATGGCCGTTAACTTAGGAAAACTCGGCGGCGGCACATCTTCCCATTGCACATATCTATCTTTAGCAGCGCAGCCAGTTAGCATTAGCGCCGCAATAACTAAAAGGTAGCGTTTCATTTTCCATCTCCTAAAACACGGACTTCATTCATGCCTGGACTCGCCTGACGATATAAGATGCCATTTTGTGACACAATTTGCTCCGAAGGCTGCATGTAGTTTGCCAACTCTTTTTGAGTCACAAAAGTTTGAGAGGCTGATACCACACGATTGTTACTTATGTTCACAATCCGAGTATTGATCGCCATACCATTGGTAACGGGGCTCATAGTCGATACAACAAGATGCTCAACGGGAAGATTTTTCGACAATTGTTGCCAATCTCGCGTCAAAATAAAATCCCCATTAGCCGTCACTCTCAAGCCATCAGCTAAATTTAAATCCACTACATTAAACTGAAAGCTATGGAGCGACGTCATTAATCCTTGCTGTAACTGCTGCGCCAACGCATTTGTGCCATTCATGTCACCCACTAATACAGGGGTTGCGACAACAATTGGTTGATCAGAACGCAGAGCATCATTTTGCTTAACGAGCTCTGTCACAATTCGCTGTGCTAAATGGTTGATCACTGCCGTTGGCGGCAACCCATTGCCATCCACTAAACTCGGCTTGGGCGGTGTAACCGATTTAGCCACACATCCACCTAACATCAGTAATGTTAAGGGAATAATCACACGCTTTAGCATTGGATTTACCTCATCTGTGGGTGTACTGGCAATTAAATCACTCACACTCTACGCGTCTCATTTTTGTGAGTAACAAAAGCCAGCAATCTTCGGACCAAAATTGCTCCAGCCCGACAATATTATGCTCATACGCTGTATATCGACTGCGCCAATGGAAACTTTATCGAAAACTCTCGTTACTCAGGCATGAAATTTGCTTTGTCGGTATATTAGATTAAGTGTCAGGAAACTGGCTCGATTAGCAAGCTCGCCAATAGCTTAGCGATAAGGATTGTATTGATGCACATACCACGTTCAGCTTCGCTCATCATTTTGAGCCTTGCACTGCTGTCTTTGCCTACTCGGGCCGAATGGATAGAAGCCAGTGGTGAAGCGACTATTATCAATGGTAATACGGCTCAAGCAAGGGAAGAAGCAATTAATCAAGCCGTTAGCTACGCTACATTAAGCACAGGCATTCAAATCTCCAGTGAACAACAAACCTCTAACGGAAACCTTACACAGAATAACTTCGCGATAAATCGCAACGCCCAAGCCATCAGCATCCAACTCGTTAGCGAACGAATCCAGGGAAACAAAATTTATGTGTCCCTACGACTCGATCTAAATGATGATCCTACGCAGCAGTGTCCAAATGGACAATTAAAGGCCGCGATTCTAATCCCTCAAGCACAAATCAAAGATCGTACTCAGCTCAGATACGGACAGCTTTCAGGCTTTGAAGAAGTGATCTCAGAAAAATTAGGCAGTGTTATAGAAGATTACTCTTCCACAGGTTTTAGCCACACTCACGCTAAAGAGCTGCTCGATATTAAACAAGATCTAGTGGATATTCGCGGTTATCGACTCCCAAGCTGGCTCAGTGAAATTACCGACAGCCAATATATCCTCCAACCACAAATCATGGATATCTCAATGGAGCCATTGCAGCCAACCTTCCTAGGATTCTGGGATGAAGCTCCACTCAGGCAATTCCAGTTCAAACTTAGCCTTTATCATGGGATCAGTGGCGAAGAAGTCTGGAGTAAAAGCTACAGCACATCATCGCCATGGGAATTTGAAGAACAAGCCATTATTGCCCCGAATACGGACAGATTCTGGCGATCATCCTATGGCAAAAATATTACTAAGTTAATGCAACAGGCTACCCACGATTTAGACAGTACACTCAATTGCAGACCCTTACTCGGCCAAGTCGTGAGCCGCCAAGCGGACAGGATCATTTTAAATCTCGGCCGTAAACATGGCATTCGTGTTGGGGATAAATTCCAAGTCGTATTACAGCAAAACCTACCCGATCGACTCAATGAAATGCGCGCAGTCGCAACCAAAAGTCGAGCCACGGTAAAAATCGAACAAGTGAGTGAAGAAAGCTCTACAGCAGTACTTTTAGACCAAAATGCAGCCTACAATGTGCAGATAAACGACATAGCGCTTAAGATTTAAGCAACTAAATCATAAGCCTTTTAATCAGAGATAAAACCAGTATAATCACTGTCGTCTCTCTATAGCTCAACAGGATAGAGCAGCCGCCTCCTAAGCGGCCGATCGGGGTTCGAGTCCCTGTGGAGAGACCAGATAGTGATCGAACTGGCGTCTGAAATAAGCAATTCCAGAGGATGCGGAATGACCGACCTGTTCACATCAAACATTGCCATTATCGAACGTCGCTGGCCTATCGTCGCGGCAACAATTAAAAGCCAATCTATCAACCACCTAGATTCGCACCTAGTTCAAGGCCAAAACCAAACAATTAGCGTTAATGGTATTCAATTGAGCAGTCGCCATGACCGTATGGCAGAAGTGAATCTCAATATTGATCAGTTACCTTCTCATAGTCATATCGTTCATTTGTATGGCTTAGGCTTAGGCGATTTACCTCGAGAACTCTTACTTAGCTACCCGCTAGAAAAACTGAATGTAACCTTGCTTAATGTGGCGATCACTCAATTAGTGCTCAGCTATACCGATCAAACCGATTGGTTATCCAATCCTAAATGCGAATTGCATCTCGCCACACCAGAAAGTACATTAATCTTACCTTTCATTACCTCTTCAGCGGAATTGGTGTTAGCCGATGATGATGGTGCAGTGTTAAGAAATAAAATATTAATCCACTACCAGACTCTCTTTGCGGCAAGATCACATCAAACCCAAGACCCTCAAATTCTGGCGCGCTTTCAGCAAAATACAGCGCTAGTACAGCAAGACGATGATGTTTCCGAGCTTTACCTTGTACCTCGACAGCAAGTCATCGTAGTCGGTGCTGGCCCTTCTTTAGAGGCGGCGCTATCTCAGCTTGAGTGTATTTCTAAGCGTAAAAATCGGCCACTTATCATTGCCGTTGATACGGCATTAAAACCTTTATTACAAAATGGTATTAGACCGAATATAGTAGTGAGTATCGATGCAGATATTAATGAGACACATCTGTTGCCAACTCAATCGGCGGGGATCAATTTAGTCTATTTTCCAAGATTGTCATCAGAGGTACTAATACGTTGGCAGGGAAAGCGATTTGTAGCCTATGGCAAACACGCCTTATATGACAGTCTGCGAGCGATTAAGCATCATGATACTCTTTATACTGGAGGCAGTGTGCTTCACCCAGCAGTTGACCTAGCAGTAAAAATGCAAGCAAAAGAAGTGTTTTTAATTGGCTGTGATTTGAGTTTCCCCAATAATAAAACCCATACATGTTGGGCCGATGGCGAACTTAATATGCACATTGCATCGCAAGCATCGCACCAATGGGTGTTAAATAACCAAGGCAAAAAGGTAACTACCAGCCTTAGTTTCATTAGCTATATCGATGCCCTCGAAGCTTATATTAGAGTTCATCCCAACACCGTTTTTCACACGACCAGTACACTCGGCGCCAAAATTAAGGGGTGCCAACATATGGACATTAAAAACTTAAGGTCAAAGTTATGACAGTAGATGTCGATAATGTACTCATGGATTTACGTGCTGCTGCTAAGCATTTTTTACTGGCAGAAGAATCCTTCGGCGCTGAATCAATGTTACAGGTAATTGATCGACTGATTGCACTTTCTAGTCAATTGTCGCCCCAAGCACAATATACACTGAATCAACTTGTTGGACAGGCTTTCGCGGCTCAGCAACGACACGACTTAATTGGATTAGCGGATTATCTTAATGTTGAATTATACGACTTCATTCAACAATTCGACGATTCTAGAGATTAGTTGAAACGCTAGGCCCTGATGCCTCTTTCAAAAGCAAAGGATTATCATGAAAAAAGTACTAGTGACTGGAGCGGATGGGTTTATCGGCTCTCACCTTGTCGAAATGCTAGTTGCACAAGGTTATCAAGTAAGGGCACTTAGCCAATATAACTCCTTCAATTATTGGGGTTGGCTTGAAAACATTGATTGTCTCGATGAGGTTGAAGTCATTTGTGGAGATATTCGTGATCCGCACTTCTGTAAACACTTATGCAAAGATATCGATGTGATTTATCACCTTGCAGCGCTTATCGCAATTCCTTATTCCTATATAGCCCCCGATAGCTATCTTGATACCAACGCGAAAGGCACCCTCAATATTTGTCAGGCCGCACTTGAAAATAACGTTTCAAGAGTGATTCACACCTCAACTAGTGAAGTCTACGGCACAGCTAAATACGTCCCCATTGATGAACAACACCCTCTGCAGCCACAGTCACCTTATAGTGCCTCAAAAATGGCGGCAGATGCGATGGCAATGAGTTTTCACAATAGCTTTGAGTTACCGCTCACTATCGCTCGACCATTTAATACTTATGGTCCGAGGCAATCGGCACGAGCTGTGATCCCGACGATTATTAGCCAAATTGCTGCGGGAGCGACACAAATCAAGTTAGGCGATATCTCCCCTACCCGTGATTTCAACTACGTGTTAGATACTTGCCGTGGCTTCATCGCATTGGCGGCGCATGACAATTGCATCGGTGAAACGCTCAATATCTCGTCCAATTATGAAATATCAATTGAAGACACTCTGAACATTATCAAGCAAAACATGCATAGTGATGTGGAATTCATTACGGACGACGCACGCTTAAGACCTCAACAATCTGAAGTGTTCAGATTATGGGGAGATAATAGTAAAATCAAAACACTAACTGGATACCAACCTCAATTCGACATTCACATAGGATTGAAAGAAACCATTACTTGGTTCACCGAACCAGCTAATCTGAGCAAATATAAGTCTACTATTTACAATAGATAATAGGAGTGTGGCATCAATGACGGCATCATGGGATCCAGTATGGGAAACAGTATTCACAACCCAAGCTTGGGGAAAATACCCAGGTGAAGACTTAATTCGATTTGTTGCCCGTAACTTCTATAAAGCGCCAAACCGAATCAACGTCGAATTACTTGAAGTCGGATTTGGTACTGGGGCAAATTTATGGTTTATTGCCAGAGAAGGATTCACAGTTCATGGTGTAGAAGGCTCCCCTTCGGCATTGAACATGGCGATTGAGCGACTCAATCGAGAAGTACCTGATTGGAATGGAGATTTATGTCAAGGCGATATGCTCAATCTTGACTATCCCGACAATCGCTTTGACGCGGTTATTGATAATGAGGCTATTTATGCGAACAGTTTCGAACATGCGCAAACAATGTATAAAGAAGCTCACCGAGTGTTAAAACCAGGTGGACTAATGTTCAGCCGTATGTTCACAGATGAAACCACGGGATATGGGACAGGGCAGCAAGTTGGCCCCCATGCATTTATGGTTGATACCGGGCCCATGGCTGGCAAAGGATACACTCGATTTACCACAAGAGAATGCTTAACTACCTTATTTTCACCATTCACATTAGTCGAATTACAATTAATTAGTCGCGAAAATGATCATGGAGAAAAAGTGAGTGAATGGATTGCCATTGGTCAAAAAAACATGGTTGAATAGCATGAAGACATCATCCATTGATCACACCATCAAATTTATCCGTGAACTTTACAACATCAATGGAATCTTGCCGTTGCATGCCCCCTATTTTGACAGTGATGAAATCAATATGGTCACTGATACGATACACAGTACATTTGTATCGAGTGTCGGAAAGTACGTCGATCAATTTGAGGGATTAGTCCAAGAATACACCCAAGCTGGTGCAGCAGTGGCAACTGTTAATGGCACGGCTGCGCTTCACGCTGGCTTATTTTTAGCAGGGGTCAAACAAGGTGACTTAGTGATCAGCCAGTCACTCACATTTGTCGCAACATGCAATGCAATTCATCATTTAGGTGCCCAGCCACTGTTTATCGACGTTTCATTATCACATTTGAGTCTCTGCCCTGTCTCACTCGACAACTATTTAACTGACCACGCTCAAGTGACAGACAATAATGAGTGCCGTCATAAGTTGACAGGAAAAATCATCAGAGCCATGGTTCCCATGCATACATTTGGACATCCGGCAGACCTCGATGCATTAGTCGCTTTGGCCCAGAAGTGGTGCATTACCTTAGTGGAAGACGCTGCGGAAAGTTTAGGCTCATTTTATAAAGGCAAACATACAGGTACCTTAGGTAAATATGGTTGTATTAGTTTTAATGGTAATAAAATCATTACGACAGGCGGTGGCGGCATGATTTTATGCCAAACCTCGTCCGAGGGCATTTCAGCTAAACACATTACAACAACTGCAAAACAGCCCCACTCTTTTGAGTTTTACCACGATGAAGCCGCATTTAATTACCGAATGCCCAATTTAAATGCGGCACTAGGATGCGCGCAAATGAACAAGCTCAATCGGTTCCTTGTGCAAAAAAGAGCCATAGCCAATCAATATGAGGTTTTTTTTGCCAACACTGAATATCAATTTATTAAGGAACCACCGGAGTGCAGCTCTAACTATTGGCTAAACGCTATATTGCTGCCGGATCCAGCACAAAAAAGCACATTTCTTGAGCAAACAAATCAAGCTGGCGTCATGACAAGGCCTGTTTGGCAGTTAATGCACACATTACCCATGTATTCAAATTCGCCTAAAGGACCACAAAGTAATGCCGAATGGCTTTCGCAACGACTGATTAATTTACCCAGCAGCCCACAAGCAAAAGCAAAAAAATATGGATGCTAACACTCTGATTAAAGACATCTACTATCAAGATGCATATGCCAAGCTTTACCTTAATGCCATAGACTCACTGAGCCACTTTGAATATAGTGAAGGCAACCAATGGTTTAGGTGTTTAAGTATTAAACGCCCCATTCCTCACACTCTTGAAGTTGGACTTGAAGACCCACTCTTTGATTTAGAAACGCCCTATGGGTATGGTGGGCCTGTCACCAACAGTGATAACATCAACTTCATCCGCCGCGCAATGCAACATTACCGTACTGATTGCCAAGCCAACCATATTGTGTGTGAATTTATTCGTTTTCATCCACATAACCCACTTGCAACGAACGCTAGCTTGTTTGATTTTCATCTCCAAGAACGTCGGGTCGTTAGCGTCAATCTGCTCGCAGATGAACAACTGCGCTGGCAAGGCTACTCGAAGACAACTCGTAATATTATTCGTAAATGCCAACAGAAACTAACGTTAGATGACAACATCAGTGTGGATGAGTTCATCACTCTCTACCGTCAAACTATGGACAAAAATAACGCTGAACCCTTTTTTTATTTTCCCCGAGCCTATTTTGAAACCCTTAGACAACAGAGTCACTGTCAGCTTTTAGGCGTTCGAACATTAGATGGGGCGTTAATCTCAGCGGGCTTTTTTTTCCACATAGGACCCCTTGCCCACTATCACTTATCAGCCAACAACTTGGAACGGCAACACGAAAATGGCAATTACTATTTGCTTGAGCAGGCCTTTATTTGCGCAAAAGCGGCTGGTTGCAAAAGTATGATCCTCGGTGGCGGAAGAACATCAGCAGAAGATGACAGCTTATTTAGATTTAAAGCTAAGTTTTCAAAAGATATTTTACCTTTTTACATTGCCGGATTAGACTTTAACCCTGAGCAACGACAACGGCTCAACGATGCATGGCAAGCGCGTCATCCTGATTTGAACCTTCATCGATTTCAAAAGTATCGGCTGATACCCTAGGATATTTAATGACGAACAAAACCTTCATCATTGCCGAAGCTGGCGTTAATCATAATGGTGATATTCAGCTGGCAAAGGCACTTATCGACGCAGCGGTAGCCGCTGGAGTGGATTGCGTTAAATTCCAGACATGGAAAACAGAGCTATTAGTCACGCAAAAAGCCGAGATGGCACAGTATCAAATTGAAAATACGAAAGAGAACATATCCCAATTTGATATGCTCAAAGCACTAGAATTAAGCTATCCAGATTTTGTTGAACTCAAAGCCTATTGCGAGCAACGTAGCATTATATTCATGTCAACGCCTGATGAAACTGAAAGTGCCACCTTTTTAAATGGCCTGCAAAATCAATTTAAAATTGGTTCGGGCGAGCTTACCAACCTCCCCTTTTTAGCGCATATTGCCAGCTTTGGTAAGCCTGTGATCCTTTCTACAGGAATGAGTAACTTAAGCGAAATAGAACTGGCTCTGGAAGTACTGCAACAACACGGTATTTCGTTAGAGATGATCACCGTCTTACACGCAACAACGCAATATCCAACCCCAATGGATGAAGTGAATTTATCGGCAATGAATACCATTAAACATGCATTTCCTGGTATTAAAGTGGGCTATTCCGATCACACATTAGGAATTGAAATTCCGATTGCAGCGGTTGCACTTGGCGCAACCATTATCGAGAAGCATTTTACGTTAGATAAGCACATGATAGGACCGGATCATAAAGCAAGTCTCGAACCACCTGAGTTAAAGCAAATGGTCAATGCTATACGAAATTTAGAAGTCGCGCTGGGTAACGGCCAAAAGATTCCTAGTAAAAGTGAAATAGATAACAAACGGATCGTGCGTAAAAGTATTGTCGCAGCCAAGGTCATAAAGAAGGGGGCAATACTAACCGAAGATGCATTAACTATTATGCGTCCAGGCACAGGGTTACCTCCGAGTCGCTGGAATGAAGTGATTGGTTCAGCAGCTAAAGTTGATTATGCGGAGGGGGATCTTATCCAATGAGTCGTAAAATATGTGTCGTGTCAGCGACTAGAGCCGAATATGGACTGTTAAAACCCCTGCTAACGGCTATACACTATGATGTTGATTTGATATTGCAACTTGTTGTTACAGGGACACATCTTTCACCTGAATTTGGGTATACCCTCAAAGAAATCCAAAAAGATCCCTATCCAATTGCAAAAAAAATTGAAATTTTACTCTCATCCGACTCAGCCGTTGGCGTTAGCAAAAGCATGGGATTGGCCCAAATATCCTTTGCAGAAGCCTTCGATGACCTACGTCCAGATCTCGTCCTAGTGTTAGGGGACAGGTATGAATTATTACCAATTGTATTAGCTGCGAATATTGCACACATCCCCGTAGCACACCTTAGTGGTGGCGAGCTAACAGAAGGCGTTATGGACGAATTGTTTCGCCATGCCATAACGAAATTGGCTCACCTGCACTTTGCCGCCATAGAAGACTACCGCCAAAGGATCATTCAGATGGGGGAGCATCCCAGCAGAGTGTTCACAGTTGGAGAAGCTGGCTTAGATAATATTCGCGAAATGACCTTGATGAATAAAGCGGAAATTGAAGAGAGCTTGCAATGCCCGTTAAAGTCCAAAAACTTAATCATCACCTATCATCCCGATAGTCACGATAATCTAGAGGCCATTAAACAATCATTCCGTACGATACTGGCAGCACTTGATACGCTTGAGGATACACTACTCATCTTTACGAAAGCCAATAGTGATATTGGTGGCCGGCTCATCAATGAGCTTATTGATGAGTATGTTTCGTTAAATCCACGCAAATCTCTTGGATTTACCTCTCTGGGGCAAAGAAGATATCTGTCTTTACTTCAATATGTCGATGCTGTGGTCGGTAACTCATCCAGTGGTATTGTCGAAACACCGTCATTTAAGTTACCGAGCATCAATATTGGTCCTCGACAGCAAGGTCGGATCCGTGCGAACAGTACTATCGATGTGGAATGTGAAACACAAGCGTTAACCACTGCTCTTTCTACAATTTACAATGAGGCATTTTTAGCAACGATCAAACAGACTCAAAATCCTTACGATCAAGGTGGAAGTTCTCTCAAGATTAAAGAGATAATCAAGCAGTTTGATCTCAGTAATCTAGAAATGAAACGCTTTTATGACTTACCCAAACATTAAACCCATCGGTGGAGAGGCTGAATATGAGGCGACTCACTTTGAGGCGATCACCCAAACAGGGCGTTCATCGCTACGATTGATCATTGAAAGTGCCAAGTTACAAGGTAAACACATTGCCTTGCCTGATTATCTTTGCAAGATTATCGTTGATATTTTTAAAGAGTATCAATCAATTATTCACTTTTACCCAATAACTCAAGATTTATCACCCGATTTTAGCGCTCTAACAGAACAATTTGATGTGTTATACATCATCAATTACTTTGGAATGGATTTTGGAAAAAGGTTAACACTGCCACTCAAGGATGGGCACACTGTCATCATCGATGATGTTTTTTATCCGATACCACGCATGATAGAAACTGCCACCGCATGCTATGCGTTTAACAGTCTGAGAAAAATATCAAAACTTGCTGATGGCAGCCTTATTATGGCTAATAGACCTTTACAGCTGGAACTAATCACCAGCGCAACAGATTCTCAATTTTCAGCGCAAAAATACTCAGCAAAAGCCTTGAAACATCAATTCATTCATCAACACATAAAGCCGCAAATACATTTATCTGAGCTGCAATATCTCGCTGAATTTAAACAAGCCGAACAGCTGCTCGATAGCCAAAAAAGCATCGTTGCGGCCTCAATGCAGAGTCAAATAATGGCTATGAGATTTTATAGACAATTACAAGATAATGCACAGACTAGGCAACAAAACTACTTGTGTCTTAAACATCTGCTAACAAAGAAATTAGTGCCCATTGATACTGACTTTTATTCATTTGCGGTGTTCAAACATACACAAAAAAACGAGTTAAAACAGTTTCTTGCTAGCCAAAGCATCTACCTCCCGACGCATTGGCCCGTGTTAGAAAACGATTCACTGAAGGCAATCAATGCTATTAGTGTTAATTGGCTATCAATTCCACTCGATACTCGCTATACAGTTCAGGACATGGAACGATTATCAAAAGTCATATTAGACTTTGACCAACGCTCACCTTGTTTCTAAGCTAATTTTCCAATCTGCAGTAGCATTGTTGCTGCTAGCTTATTTTGCGGCTCAACATCCAATACATAATCACATGCAATTTGTGCAGACTCTATCGCACCTAGCTCAAAGAAAATTTTCGCTAACGCCATCCACGCTTGGGTATCATCTCCGAAAAGAGTCAAATACTGGTTATAAGCATCGATAGCAGCCATTGGCTCATCGGTTAGATACTGCAAATGCGCTAACTTAATAAAGTATCTCGGAGAGAATGCACATAACTCTCTTAAACCGACGATGGCCTCAGCGAAGCGCTTTTCCCCAAGCTCTATTCCCACAATATGATTAAGCGCATACATACGATGACTATCGACATTAGTTTGCTGAAAATGAGCTAGTGCTTCATTATTATCATCTAACAGCACATAAATATAACCAGATAACAGATGAGCTAAAGAGTCTTTAGCCACATCATTCTGAGGCTGTAACGATAAACTAAGTGCAAGCTTCTTCAACCCATTTAAATCTCGTTTTGCGAAAAGCTGCGTAGCCTTATGCTCAACCCCATCAACACTGGCTCTTTTTGCGATAAATTGAGCATGCTCGGTGTCATTTGAATTAATCACGGCATGATACTCGGAAAATACCCGCTCAAAGCTTTGTTGAGTAGCAAGGGACTGTTCTGCTAAAGGATGTTTTTGTGCCCAAATATAAGCTCGCCCAAGCTGTTTATCTCGTATCCAAGCGGAAAAAATCAATTCAAAATCTGGATGAATTTTCATTTCTTCTTTACGAGATAGCACACGATCAATACTCGCATCGATTAGCTTTAACAGTTTTTTTGCACTTTTCTTATACGCTTGATAATAAAGGTCACCGCTTTTTTCTAACTTAGCATCATCCCAATGGTCAATTGAACTAGGATCCATATACTCCACAAAATAACTAAGCCCATAGGTTTTAAGCAGCCGTGCAAGATACGCAAAATTTTTATCTAGCTTGCTCTGGATCTTATTTAATTTAACTGTAATGCGATCCTTTTGATGTTGATCTTTACTGCCATACAACTTCTTATTAGCCAATATTCCTTCATTGGCGAGTAATATTATTTTCTTCAGATCATTTTGAACCTTAGACAGCTCTTTAAAGACCATATTACTATCTTGATATCTATTTTCCTCGGTAAAACTATGGCAGTAATCATGCATTTTTTGCTTGGCACTATCAGGAAAACCAACAATTTCAACATCCTTGATATTTTGATAATTCACACCCTTTATTTTGGCTGCATTCAACGCAAGATTGATAATTTCGAATTTATCATCTGGCTGTTCAGCAATCATAATTTCAAATTGCTCACGGGCAGAGGCCAATGGAAATGATGTTTCAGCCATCTCATTTGCATTGGTTTCGACCCACAATCCATCAGCAGTAAGTAAAGGACCTTGAGCTGTTTCAATACTGCCTTTTGCATGTGTATAACCTTCCTTAGAAAAGCACAGATCCACACCCGCAAATAAAATTTTAGAGCAACCAATTCCTAACGTAAATGACAAAGCAGAATTGGTCACTGTTGGCCCTGCTGAATAAAAGTTTTCACCATTATTGGGTGTTTTCCATGGGAAACGTAAACCAAGATAAAGATTTGGCCCCCGCCACTGCGCTAATAACTTTGAAACAACATGATATGAATTTACAAATACGACGGAAGGCGGAAACTCCAACATCTCCTTGCTGACATCAAAACTATCATCGAAAGGATCGACTGATACAAACACATCAGGGATTAAATCAACTTCTCGTAGGCGTTTGGCAATCCTTGATACCGCGATAACGACCAGTCGTTCGCGATACTCAATGACCCAAGGAAGTACCTCATCTAATGATGGACCACCAGCTAGAATAATGGCCGTGCACCCTGAAAATACATCTTTGAGCGGCATCGCGGAAAGATAATTTTCAGAGATATTTTGTAGCTGGCGCACGATAAAGTTTTCACTACCTAGCGTAACGCGATTTAAATAGGAAAGCTGCTCTAAACTGGCATGCACTTTAAACTTTAGCGCATGATAATCATCCAAGTATTCATATCTAGCGCCTAATGAGTCAAAAAAACGTAATTTATTTTTATAGATGAATTGCGCTATTTCCGAACGCTTTACCGCCGATTCCCACTCATCGGATCCATAGATGTAAATATTGGAATCTTCTTCAATAAAGCAGTTTGTGTTAACAGCTCCCACCAAAGACTGTAATTCAACAAATATATACACTGAATTATCTTGCTTACGGTGTTGCCTAACATAATCAACCAGCAATCCAGAGTCAGTCCCAATAATGACATTAAATGTATCATCGCCCCATAATGCTTCATGATAGTGTGCCTTGAAAACACTGTGTGAATCGTACCGGTCAAAACTGATTTGATTGACAGGATATAAATATCTCTCACCAAAAGCATTAGTTGAGAAATCTAATTTTCCTTCAGAGGGGGTCATTATATTATCCTTTAAATACGGAGGGTTAACTATTTTTTAGATACCAAAAATTCACCAAATTGAAAATCAATCTCGGTATCAATATCAATGGAGTCTTCTTTACTCATCACATGAGCAAAAACGTTTGGGGAATAGAAAAATGACTTTCTTAGCTGTAACTGTTGCACATCAAATAAATAGATAGCGCCATTAAATCGATAGTAAGCAGGCAAATCCTGGCTGCGCAATTCACTGATTTCAGATGCAATAAAACTATCGAGTGACTTAGATTCAGACAAGACATTAGCCCACAAAGGACTATGTTCGCACTCACAGACTGAAATCACCCCTTGCGCATTACTAAGCATAAAAAAATCAATTGCACTGGATATATCCGATGAACTTCTTAATGGAGATGTGGGCTGCAACAAGAGTAATAGATCATAATCTCTCCCACTCTCAGACAAAAAGTCGATAGCATGCAAAACTACATCAATTGAAGATGCAGTGTCCGATGACAAATTATCAGGACGCATAAATGGTGTTTCGGCCCCATATTGTCTTGCTATCGCAGCGATATCTTCACCATCGGTGCTTACAACAACATCCGTGATATTCTCACAAGCTTTAGCAGCTTCTATGGTCCAAGCTATTAATGGCTTACCAGCAAAAGGCTTAATGTTTTTGTTTACAATACGTTTACTGCCCGCGCGTGCGGGAATAAGGGCTAATACGCGTTTATTCATTTGTTAAATCTCTAGCATGGCAATATCGGCTTGAGCACGGTCAAAATCATCTAAACGGCCGATATCCAACCAATACTCATGGATGGGAAACATGAGCACTTGTTCCATTTTATCAATCGTATTTTGTAATAACGTTGGCATATCGATTTTAATGTCTTGCCGTACTTCTCGAATCAATTCTGGCGTTAATACATAAATGCCTGCGTTCACAAAGAAACGTTGAATAGGCTTCTCTTCCATCGACAAAATATGATGACCATCGCCAACAATGACACCATAAGGAACTTGGTATTCATAATCTCGCACGCACATAGTTGCCGTCGCGCCATTATCATTATGGAATTCGATTAATCTTTCAAAATCAACATTGGTGAGGATATCCCCATTCATCATAATCATGGGTAAACTCGGCATATCTCGAGGCAATAGACTTAGAGCACCAGCAGTACCTAGTGGCTGATCTTCCTGAACATACTGAATGCTAACGCCCCATTTGCTTCCATCACCAAAGTAACATTTAATAATCTCTGGTTTGTAGAAAACCGAAATATAGAAATTTTTAAACCCAACCCGAATAAAACTTAACAAAATGGTCTCTAGTATAGGACGACCACCAACACTCAACATTGGCTTTGGGGCATGGTCGGTCAGCGGCCTTAATCGTGTACCAAATCCCCCTGCCATTAAAAAAACTGGATTATCATACACATTTTTCTTTGAGACTGATTTTAACGTTTGAACATCTATGACTTTGCCATTATCAAGGATAGGTATCGATGTGATCGATTTTTGATCCATGATTTTAGCGAGTTCACGTTTAGGTGTCCCATTGATTGCGGTAACGGGATTAACAAACATGATCTCCTCTACAGAAGACTGTAAAGAGACGCCTCGCAAAATACCTCGTCTGATATCCCCATCTGTTATCGTGCCACGCAAACAGCCAGAATCATTAACGACCAATACGACTTTGAGTACTTCATTGTTCAATATCTCAATAGCCCTCAATATTGTGTCGCTAGGCTTAATTACTGACTTTTTCCAACCATTATTCATGACTATCTCCCGCCAAACGACTACAGTACTGTTAGCATAAGTTATTTTATTGACAACATAGTAAAACATTGTACTTCAAGCAAAAGTTACGCCACCTATACCGTAAGATATGATGCAATGTAACACCACAAAAAACAAAATAGATAAATACCAAAAATATTATTACCACTCTGATAAAATGATGCGTTGTACAATCCTTCTCTCAGCACTTGTTCCTTGATGGTATAAATTTAAACATGAATAGTTACATAGCCTTACAGAATTTCAAACGTAAGTGGATTTTCAACCACAAAGACTTGCCTGTCACTGACGAAGACAAGGCGCATATCCTGCCGTTAACAGATAAAAGTGCGATGAAAATCTGGAATCAATGGATCAGTAACAAGAGTAGTCGTGCGGAGCAATTTACTAAGGGAGACTGGGCGGCGAAGGCAGATGCTTGGTTGGAAACAGATCATTGGCAGAGTGCTTGGGATAGTGAAGATAGCTGTTTACCCGACATGTTAGCCGAGTTCATTCAATGGCCCGATGAGACAACCGTCTATTTTTGCTATGAAAAATATCAGATTATTGAAACTCGTTGGGATGTGTTCGTCCGTAATTGGAAGTGTTTTCTCTTCTTCGACGACGGTCCAATTTTGATCTCACCAAAACAGAAACAAGCTGTGATGTTCGAACAGAGTGGTCAGTACAAACTGGGCACTCGGGGATAATTTTCACGCAGAAAGTGTAACGTTGGTGATTTGCCGCCGATAGTTTTACGTCAATACTTTTACGCGATAAGTCATCTTGTTGGCATGCTCATACTTAATGATGAGTATGTCATATTTAACCATTTTCGAATGATGCTTTGGCACAATTAGCCTATCTCTCCCCTCTTCTTTAGATTAACATCCATTTTCGGTGCCGAGTATTTGAGAAGTTGGGGTCAACTTTCTGCTGTAAATACTCATAAAGCTTTACTTAAAACCCAATAATTAAAATAGAAAAATGAGGTGTATTATGAAGTTACTCTCCACTCTTACCCTAGCAAGCGCGCTGTTATTACCCCACACATTAATGGCCAAAGAAGTATCAGGTGTGCAAGTCGCCGATACTGTGACGTTAGATAGCCAAGCATTACAGCTCAATGGCGCGGGCGTTCGCAGTAAGTTCTTTATGGATTTATATGTGGGCAGTCTGTATTTGCCAGCAGCCTTGAGTAGCACAGCAGCGGTTATCGATGCTCCGATTGCGGCAATCCGCCTTAATATTACCTCTGGCATGATCACCTCAGAAAAAATGCACGATGCGATCACTGAAGGTTTTGAGCACGCGACCGCAGAAAACACCGCCGATATTCAACCGCAAATCGATGCCTTTATGGCGCTGTTTAACGAAGAAATTAAAGAAGGTGACCAATTTACCTTAGTCGCCAATAAAGCCCGCGGCGTGACGGCCTATAAAAATGGTCAGGAACAAGCCACCATCGAAGGTGAAATGTTCCGTCAAGCACTGTTAAAAATTTGGCTAGGTGACAAGCCTGCCCAGAAAAGCCTCAAAGAGGCCATGCTGGGTAAATAACTGACATTAACGTTAGAATTTGAATTCGATATCCAAGGCCGCAGCGCCTTGGCTATCCATTTCAAGTGCGGCTTGGTCGGTCACTTCTAACTCACCATCAAAGTAATAACCGGCGTAAAGATTCACTGTTAATGCTGGGGTTGCTTGCCAACCGCCACGTAAATAACTCACCCATTCGTTCGTTTCTACCACAGTGTCATCATCTTCGATAAGGAATCGCTCAGTACGACGCGAACTACCAAAGCCGACATTCCAATCGGAATTAAATCGATAACTCAGCTCTAATCCTGCAGGTCCACTAAACCCGGCTTGGAAAGGATTGGCGAGTGCCCAATGTTCATCTATCTGCCAGCGCATGGCGAGATATGGTACTGTGCGAACTTCATCGATATCATTAAGATACGCGACGCCAAAGCCAATCATATTCCCCGAATCAAATGCATACATGGCAGACGCCACAATACCGTAACTCTGGGCTTCGCTGGCCGATGCAGTGTCGGCGTAGGCATATTGGATCTGCGGCGCTAAAAAGAAGGTCCAATGTTTATCCATGCGATAATTTAACGACACTCCGGCACGGTAACGATTGATATGATCCCAATTCTGCCCGTCGGTACCAAAAAGCGGTGCGACATTGTTAGCCCCAGTGAGCGTGATATTGCGCCAATCATAATCCAGCCTGTCGTAACCCACACGAAAGCCCAAAGACCATTGCTGATTTAACGGAACATTCATCCCTGCACTCAGTAATAAACTGTCCCTTTGTAGCTCAGTATTACCATTGGCAACCTCGGCACTCTGGGTGCTGATCTGCGCGACACTTAATCTAAAAGGCTTATATTCCTGCGAAGGTTTATCCGCTGCAATAGCAGCACAGCTCATTAACGGCAACAGTAATACAGCGCTTTTCAGCAGGCGCAGTTTTGCGCTCGATGGTGAGAGTTCTCGATTAGCCACGTCAGCTCCTTGCATTTAAAATGATTAACAGATTTTTGCGCATAATACGCGCTATCAAGCTAAAAGGTTCATGCTTTCAATATTGAGATACAAAATGATACTTTTATATTGTGCAAGTTTTATTAAACCCGATGCGCCTTCAGGAACATGTCTGCACAACCCAAAATATACTCATTTCTATCGCCAACGAGTTCATCTGCCGCTAAGCCCAATTCTAATTTGAGTTTTAGCTCACCAAACAACATTAAACATAAACGCACCGCACTATGGTGCGCATTACCGAAGCGATATTGCCCTAGCGCTTCTACTGTTACTAAATAATCAGCCAATAATCCCACTATATGTTTCGGGCCCGCGTCGAAGAACAACTGCGACACTTCAGGATGGCTTTCGGATTGCGCCACACAGGCTTTGAATACCGTAATAGCTTCAGGGCTGACAATCATCTCTCCAAATTGCAGGGCAAACTGAGTCAATGCCGATTCAGGCTTAGTGGGATCACTTAACAAATCATCATTAAGATTATGGCCAACACACTTAGATTCGATTGCCGCAACAAATAATTCATCTTTGCTGCCGTAATGGGAATAGACGGTTTGTTTTGACACGCCCGCAAGCTTGGCAACCTCATCCATACTGGTATGGGGAAACCCTTGACGACAAAATAAATCAATAGCAGCCACAAGCACTTGCTGACGTTTTTGTTCGCTACGGCTCAGAGGTAACTGCGTCTCAGAGGAATGCGTCATATCGACTCTCGAATAGATAGAGATAATAAATTGGCATTAGTTAAGCATAAAATAGACTAGACAGTCTAGTTGTGCAGAACTAGACTAGCAAGTCTAGTTACATTGCATTAACGTTTAACTTACAGCGGAAGCACTTAAAATGGATCGAACTGCCCGACGTTCTTGGCGCACTATCAGCGTCTGCGTGTTTGCTTTAGTCACATTATCCGCCTGTCAAAAGGAAGTCACTGAACACGCCACGACAACCATACTGCCCACAGTCACAAGCAAAGCGTTGATCCTGACCCCAAGCTATCAGCACGAGCAAACCTTCACGGGGACTATCCGTGCGGGTAACACAACTGGCGTCGGCTTTGAACTTTCAGGAAAGTTAAACGAGCTACAGGCCGATTCCGGTATCAAAGTGAAGCAAGGTCAAATACTGGCAATCCTCGATACCCGACTACTCGAAGCCGAGCGTCAAGAGATCCAAGCGAGTCTGGCGCAAACCCAAGCCGATGTTGATCTGGCCACCAGCACTCTAAAACGTAATCAAGAATTGAAAAAATCGGGTTATGTCTCTGAGCAGCTATTAGATGAAAACCGCTCACAATTAAATAGCTTAGCCGCGGCGAAAAACCGCCTACTTGCCTCACAGCATGCCAATCAACTTAAGCTCGATAAATCCATCTTAATGGCGCCCTTTGACGGCACCATCAGCCAAAAACTGCATAACTTAGGCGAAGTGGTTGCTGCGGGTAGCCCTATTTTCACCTTAGTGGGCAATATCAATCCTGAAGCCTACATTGGCGTACCTGTCGCGTTAGCGGAGCAGTTTCACGCCGGACAGCAAGTACAAGTCAGCTTGCAAGACCAAACCTTTACCGCCGAAATCGCCGGTATCAGCGCCGAAGTCAATCCCGTCAGTCGCACCCTACAACTCAGAATAAGCCTGCCACAAGATGCCCGTGTGATTAACGGTGAAATTGCATATCTGCATCAACTGCAGCAAATTAAGCAAGCTGGGTATTGGGTGCCAATTTCAGCGCTAACGGATGGCATTCGCGGATTATGGAATCTGTATGTCATCGCAAATGATGAACAGCAATCCATCATAGAGCGACGAGATGTGGAAATCCTCTACACTACCCAAGACATGGCCTACATTCAAGGCGCGATTCAGCCCAATGAAATCTATGTTAGCCAAGGACTCCATAAGCTGGTCGTAGGCCAAGCTGTATCTCCCATTGCCGCAGCCACGAGGTAGTTATGATTAAAGCCTTTGTTGAAAACGGCCGCTTAGTCAGCCTCGTTATTGCACTATTACTGGTCGCGGGCTTTGGCGCTATCTCGAGTCTGCCGCGCACTGAAGACCCACACATAACCAACCGTTTCGCCTCTGTGATCACCCAGTACCCTGGTGCCTCTGCCGAACGGGTCGAAGCCTTAGTCACTGAGGTGCTCGAAAATCAGCTCAGACGTTTAGAAGAAATTAAGCTGATCCAATCGACCTCTCGGCTGGGGATTTCAGTCATACAGTTAGAATTGAAAGACACAGTCATGGAGACAGATCCCGTGTGGTCACGGGCGCGGGATTTATTAGCCGATGCGAAGATTAATCTGCCCGAGGGTATACAATCCCCGACACTTGATGATCAAATTGGTTATGCCTACACCGCCATTTTAAGCTTAGTGTGGAATAGCAATACGCCCGTTCGAGTCGATATGCTCAACCGCTACGCGAAGGAATTACAGAGCAGACTCAGGCTGTTGTCAGGCACGGATTTTGTCAAACTCTACGGCGCACCGACCGAAGAAATGCTAGTGCAGCTCGATGGCAACAAGATGAGCCAGTTACAACTCACTCCAGCTTCCATCGCCCATATTCTCAGCGACGCCGACAGTAAAATTGCCGCGGGTGAAATTAATAACAGTGAATTTCGCGCCTTAGTCGAAGTCTCGGGCGAACTCGACTCATTAACACGCATTCGCCAAGTGCCACTAAAAATTGATAACCAAGGCCAAATTATTCGCCTTGGGGATATTGCCACTGTCACGCGCCAAGCCAAAACGCCCGCGGACAGCGTAGCCTTAGTCGATGGTGAACAAGGCGTTTTTGTCGCCGCGCGCATGCTTAACAATAGCCGTGTCGATCTCTGGCAAGCACAAGTGAATAGCGTCGTCGATGAACTTAATCACGAAGTGCCCGCCAATATCCAGATCCAATGGCTATTCGAGCAAAACAGTTACACCAGCGATCGCCTTGGCGGACTCGTGGTTAACCTGCTGCAAGGATTTGTGATCATCTTGCTGGTATTGCTACTCACCCTCGGACTACGAAACGCCATCATAGTGGCGATTTCATTGCCCCTTACAGCACTGTTTACCTTGGCCTGCATGAAATATATCGGCCTGCCCATACATCAAATGTCGGTGACAGGCCTCGTCGTCGCCCTTGGGATCATGGTGGATAATGCGATTGTGATTGTTGATGCCATCTCACAACGGCGCCAACAAGGGATGAGTCGCCTAGCCGCAGTGAGCGAAACCATACACCACCTTTGGCTGCCCTTAGCAGGTTCAACGATTACCACGATTTTAGCCTTTGCGCCCATAGTGCTGATGCCCGGTGCCGCAGGAGAGTTTGTCGGTGGCATTGCCATGTCAGTGATGTTTGCGCTGCTGGGCTCTTACCTGATTTCCCACACGATAATTGCGGGACTCGCGGGACGATTTAGCCATGAAGGCAAACATGATGCCTGGTATCAACACGGGATCAACCTCCCACTGGTGAGCCAATATTTTCAAGCGAGCCTCAGAATCGCCCTTAAACGCCCTATTCTCAGTGCGCTGCTTATCGGCATTACGCCAGTATTAGGTTTTTACGCCTCGGGCAAGATGACAGAGCAATTCTTTCCGCCATCGGACAGGGACATGTTCCAAATTGAAGTCTATCTTGCGCCCCATGTGAGTTTAGAAAACACTTTGAACCAAGTGCAACTGATGGATAAAAAGCTCCATGCCGTCAATGGGATTACCCAAGTCGATTGGGTGGTGGGCGGCAATACGCCCTCATTTTATTACAACCTGACACAGCGCCAACAGGGCGCGACTAACTATGCGCAGGCCATGGTGAAAGTGACCGACTTTGAACGTGCCAATGAGCTGATCCCCGAATTACAACAGCAGTTCGACAGTGCTTTCCCCGAGGCACAAGTGCTGGTACGCAAACTCGAGCAAGGTCCGCCCTTTAATGCGCCGGTAGAGTTGATGATCTTCGGTCCAAATCTCGATACGTTGCGTTCACTGGGCGACGAAGTCCGCAATATCCTCGCGCAAACGCCGGACGTACTCCATACCCGAGCAACCTTGAGTGCCGGTGCGCCTAAGCTGTGGCTGCAAGTGAATGAAGATGCCAGCTTAATGAGTGGTTTAAGTCTGACGGATATTGCCAAGCAGATCCAAATGTCGACCACGGGCGTTATCGGGGGCAGCGTGCTTGAGCAAACGGAGTCATTACCCGTTCGAGTGCGACTCGGTGATGGCAGTCGCGAACAAGTCACCCGCCTTTCAGAAATTCAATTAGTGACCCCTTCGGGTGAGTCGGTCGCGCTCTCTGCCCTCGCCCACAACGAAGTGCAAGTAAGCCGCGGCGCCATTCCAAGACGTAACGGCCAAAGGGTGAATACAATAGAAGCCTATATTGTCAGTGGTGTGTTACCCGCCCAAGTGCTTAACGATGTCAAAGATAAAGTGGCTCAACTCGCGCTACCATCGGGATATCGCATTGAAATCGGCGGTGAAAGCGCGAAACGTAACGAAGCGGTCGGCAATTTACTGTCCAATGTGATGTTAGTCGTCACCTTGCTATTGGCCACTGTGGTGTTGTCGTTCAACTCCTTTAGGCTCACGGCCATCATTTTGTTGAGCGCGATACAATCAGCGGGACTTGGCCTATTAGCCGTGTTTGTGTTCGGCTATCCCTTTGGATTCCCTGTCATCATAGGTTTGCTAGGCTTGATGGGACTGGCCATTAACGCTGCCATAGTGATCTTGGCCGAACTTGAGGATATGCCGAGTGCCAGACTCGGCGATATGGAAACCATAGTCTCAACCGTCAGCAGTTGTGGCCGCCATATCAGCTCGACAACCATCACCACAGTAGGCGGGTTTATTCCGCTTATCATTGCTGGCGGTGGATTTTGGCCTCCCTTTGCCATTGCTATCGCGGGCGGCACGCTACTGACGACTTTGCTCTCTCTGGTTTGGGTACCGACTATGTATTTGCTGTTGATGAAAACCCGTAAGGCGAACAATCAGTCCGCCATTCCAGCTTAAATCGCATCGTGGACTAGGTATTGATACAGTTTATCTTTGAGGTTTAACCGCTCTAATTTTAACGCTAAAAAGTGCTCATCGGCGGTGGGCACTTTAGTTAACTCAAGCGCCCTAATTTTATTGTCGAGCTCATGATAACGACTGGCCATAGTCGCAAAGGAGCTATTATTGACTTTTAGATGCTTAATTTGATCGACAAAATCAGGAAACTCATAAACTAACGCATGATTCTCACCTAGCATATACACTTCCCCTATAATGGTTCTGACTCAATGAACTCCATTCACCTTAAGCAGCTTAGTCCATGCCATCACAATACGGCCAGTTAGCAGGACTTTTTATCTGCCGACATGTCTGTGGAATGAATCCATTAACTCAAGTCTAAAACTGTTAAAATATCAAATAATTGACTATACAATTGCTTAAATACTAGACCCATATCAAGACCATGGAGTGAAACTTAGGCTACATTGATGTAACCGTTACCTATAGGATCGTACGATGAATTATAAAAATTGGCCTATTGCAAAACAAATAGGTGCCCTTGCGTTTATTCTCACACTCACCATTTTTGGCATACTCAGTACCGTTTCCTACAAAGCCGCTTCAAATGTATTAGAAGATAAAGGCATGAGTGCCATGAAGTCCGAAATGCGAGCCGTTTCAGACATGTTAGAACTGCAATACGATAGCCTTTTGCAGCTTGCAAGGCGCAACGCCGATGTGTTTAAGGAAATGTATCCAGGGCAATTTAGTAAACCAAATAAAACCGTCAATGTGATGGGAGTCAGCTCCCCCGCCCTCATGCACGAACAAGAACAAATTAACTCCTCAAAAAGTAAAGTCGATCGTTTTGCTAACCTGACAGGCGGCACGGCAACGGTATTCGTGCGTGATGGCGATGATTTTATGCGGGTGTCGACCTCACTCAAAAAAGCCGATGGTAGCCGTGCATTAGGGACCTTCCTCGGCAAAACGCATCCAGGCTATCAAGCGCTGATCAGCGGCCAAGAATACGAAGGCTACGCCAAACTCTTCGGCAAAGACTATATGACAGTCTATCGCCCAGTAAAGGACGTCCAAGGCCAAGTCATTGGTATCTTGTATATTGGTTTTGATATCACCAGCTCATTAAAACAATTACAAGACGCAGTAAACAGACTCACCCTAGAAGAAAGCGGTCATTTTCTGTTAGTGCGTAAAGCGGACAATGTACTTGTCGCGCATCCTAAATTTAATGCGGGCGACGTTATCACCGAAAGTATGCTCGATGGGTTAAGTGTGGCTGAGGCCACGAAGGATGATTCTGAGTACAGTTATAGCAATAGTAAAAATGAGCCTATGTTTGCCTATAGCCAAACCGTAACCGGCTGGAATTGGATGTTGGTAGGCCAAGTTAAGGCAAGTGAACTCAATGAAGAAAGTATGCAGTTACTCACTATCAACGCTATCGTTGCCCTCACAGGGATTGCGCTGATCACAGCACTGCTGTCTGTGGTATTAATCCGTGCACTTAAACCGTTACATGCCCTACAAGTGCATATGGAAAGGCTAGGCAGTGGCGATTTCAGTCATCACTTAGCGCCATCAGAACCACAGAGTCAAAACGAAGTTGATCGCATCACCACCAGTGTATCGACCATGTCCTCAGAGTTAAGGCAGTTAATCATTGCCCTGCAGGATTCGGTAATGAGCTTAGAGCAGCAGGCTTCTAAGGCACAAAGTATCGCCAAACAGAATGGCGAAGAAGCTCAGGCCTTAATGCTACAAACGGATCAAATTGCTACTGCCATTGAAGAAATGTCGACCTCTATTCGCGATGTGGCGAACCATGCCCAAGATGGCGCAGTTCAGAGTCAGCAAGTGGATGCCGCGGCGAAAGAAGGCCAAGATCAACAAGTTAAAGTAGTGCAAGATTTACTCAAGCTCAGTGAACAGCTCAGTAACAGTCATCAGTCGGTTGAAAAAGTCAGCCACGAAAGTGAAGCCATCAGTAAAGTCACCGAAGTGATTAACAGCATTGCCGAGCAGACAAACTTACTGGCACTCAATGCGGCGATTGAAGCGGCGCGCGCAGGCGATCAAGGTCGAGGTTTTGCGGTCGTTGCCGATGAGGTGAGAACCTTAGCTCAGCGTACCCAATCATCCATTTTAGAAATTGGCCAAACGATTGGAAAGCTACAAACCCAAGTGAAAAGCACCACAGAGCAAATGGGCCAGAGTCATCAATTAGGCATGGAATCCGCAGCACAGGGTGAAGCTACTGGCAAGCAGCTTAAGGAAATCACCCGCCGAATTGGCGAACTTGCCATTAGTTCACGCAATATCGCCTCAGCTACCGAGCAGCAAAGCAGTGTTGCAGAGGAAATTACTCATAATCTGCATCAGATCAGTGAACTGGCAAATGAAGGCGAGCACCGTGCCACTGAAACCGTGCAGTCAGCTAATGAACTGTCATCCTTAGCTGCGGCCTTAAAACGCCAAATAAGTCAATTTAAGGCCTAGATAGACTCGCTCGACAGGTTCAATTAACACCACTAGCGCAAATGTCTAATGAGTTATGTATCTAATGCCACCCACACTGGGTGGCATTTTTATGGGAGCGAGGCACGGGAGTTTTGAGGCATTATTTAAGAAAGTGATAGGAGACCATTATTGAGGATAGCTTTTAGATGAACCCAACACAGGTTAAACCTTGCCTTATCCAGCAAATAAATCCCAATAAAAAACCCCGCAAGTGCGAGGCTTTTTAAATCGAGTTTAGACGTTACTCGGCATCATCAGCCGATCTGTCCATGTTCTCAGTATTCTCAAGCCACAGGGCATTGATAATCCCGAAAGAACAGGCCAACAAAACCCCTAATATCCACGTAAAATACCACATAGCAGATGCTCCTTAATGCCTAATAGAGAGAGGCTTTGTTATCTTCAATATGTTTACGACCGATACGGCCAAACATTTTGAAATAAGTCCAAACAGTGTAGCTCAATACTATAGGGACGAAAATCGCAGCGGCAGCAGTCATCACCCCTAAGGTAGTTTTACTGGCTGTTGCATCCCACATAGTCAAACTGACGTTAGGGTCTAGTGATGATGGCATGACGAATGGGAACATAGCTGCACCGCACGTCAAAATAACCATAGCGACAGTCAGCGAACTGAATAGGAACGCAAAACCTGAACGGTTAAAGCGGCTCACCAGAATCACTAACAGCGGCAATAGCACACCTAAGAAAGGGAACAACATAGTGATGGGGTATTTGTCATAGTTGGCAAGCCAAGCACCCGCTTCAATCGCGACTGTTTTCATTGCTGGGTTAGACACCGCATTATGGTCAAGGACTGATGTCACGACATAACCATCAATACCATTGGCTAACCACACGCCCGCCGCAGCAAACAACACAGCCACTAATAGTGCGAAGAATTGCGTGGCTTTCGCAGCACGAACTCGCAGCTCGCTATCAGTCTTCATTTGTAGCCAAGAAGCGCCTTGCATCATAAACATGCTCACGCTCACAAGACCTGCCAGTAGACCGAAAGGATTCAACAGACCGAATAGACCACCGTGGTAAGTCGCACGTAGGAACTCGTCGAATTCAAACGGTACGCCTTGTAACAAGTTACCAAAGGCTACGCCTATGATCAGTGGAGGTACAAAACCGCCGGCAAACAAGGCCCAGTCCCACGACTTACGCCACTTTGGATTTTCAATTTTAGAACGGTAATCGAATCCGACTGGACGCATGTAAAGGGCAAACAGCACTAACATCATGGCGACATAGAAGCCAGAGAAAGACACTGCATACACCATAGGCCAAGCGGCAAATAACGCACCACCTGCTGTGATTAACCACACTTGGTTGCCGTCCCAATGGGGAGCAATAGTGTTGACCATGATACGGCGTTCAGTATCGTCTTTACCTATGATTGGCAGTAACGCACCGACACCCATGTCAAAACCGTCAGTAACCGCAAATCCGATGAACAGTACGCCGATCAGAGCCCACCAGATAACTCTTAATATTTCATAATCAAACATAATGAAATCCTCTGCTTAGGCTTCTAGGTTCTCGAAATGATAACGACCAGTTTTTAAACTGCTCGGACCAATGCGGGCAAACTTAAACATCAAGAACATCTCAATCACCAGCAGCACAGTGTAGAACAGGGTGATAGAAAGGATACTGAACCATAAGTCGCCAGTCGTTAAGCTTGATGCAGACATAAAGGTCGGTAGTACCTCAGAAATCGTCCAAGGTTGACGACCATACTCAGCCACAAACCAACCACACTCAATCGCGATCCAAGGTAATGGCAAGCTATAAAGTGCAGCTTTAAGTACCCATTTTTTCTCAGCGATTTGATGACGTGTGCTTTGCCAGAATGCCGCAGCAAATACGAACAACATGATAAAGCCTAGACCCACCATCACACGGAAGCTCCAGAAAATCGGTGCTACGTTCGGGATAGAATCTTTAGCCGCTGCTTTAATTTGCTCTTCAGTGGCATCGACCACTTTGTCTGTGTAGCGTTTCAACAAGAAACCATAGCCTAAGTCGACTTTCGCTTCTTCGAAGGCCGCACGCAGTTCAGGTGTTTCTTCACCCGCACGCAGCTTCACTAACATGGCATAGGCTTTCATACCGTTACGGATGCGCACTTCATGCTCAGCAATCAAATCATGGATACCCGTGACTTCTTCATCCAATGAGCGTGTTGCCACAATACCCATAGCATAAGGAATTTTGATCGCATAATCCGTGTGCATGGTTTCTTGATTTGGGAAACCAACCGCAGTAAAGGCCGCAGGAGCAGGTTCAGTGTGCCATTCAGCTTCAATCGCCGCTAACTTAACACGCTGTGCTTCACCGACTTTATAGCCAGATTCATCACCTAACACGATAACCGATAGAATTGCCGCCATACCAAAGCTTGCCGCAATCGCGAATGAGCGACGGGCAAAAGGTAAGTCACGTTTCTTGAGGATGTAATAAGCACTGATTGCCAGTACAAACATGGCACCCGCGACATAACCCGAAGCCACAGTGTGAACAAACTTCACCTGCGCGACAGGGTTAAACACCACTTCGGCGAAGCTGGTCATTTCCATGCGCATGGTTTCGTAATTGAACACTGACCCCACAGGGTTTTGCATCCAACCGTTTGCCACTAAAATCCACAATGCCGACATGTTAGAGCCAAAGGCCACTAACCAAGTCACCACTAAATGTTGACGTTTAGTGAAACGATCCCAACCGAAGAAGAACATACCGACGAAGGTAGATTCGAGGAAGAAGGCCATTAAACCTTCAATAGCCAGAGGCGCACCAAAGATGTCCCCTACGTAATGCGAATAGTAAGACCAGTTAGTACCAAACTGGAATTCCATTGCCAAACCTGTGGTAACCCCCAAGGCAAAGTTAATACCAAATAACTTACCCCAGAACTTAGTCATATCTTTATAAATTTGTTTATCCGTCATCACATACAGTGATTCCATGATAGCCAGCAAAAATGCCAACCCCAACGTCAAGGGAACAAACAGGAAGTGATACATGGCTGTCAGCGCAAACTGCAACCGCGATAGCTCAACAACCTCTTCAACAATCATCGGTGACTCCTTACTTGGTGCGTCCAATTGCTATGATAAAACCCGCGTTAATCACAGCAAGTGCCTTTGTAGGATAGTGAGTTTTCATTTTGTGTTTATATCTGAACATCAGTATAAACCGTTAAATTTAATCTTTTGCATTAGTTCGAAGCAGCAAGGGCTAAAAAGTACCAATATCCGTCGCATATTGAGACGCGAGTCACACTATCGCAAGTAACTGAGACCGACACCTTACCACTCAATCAATCAAATGATCTCATCGATATAAATATCAGATAGTTAAGATATTTATTCGTTTTCATTTGTGGCTATTTTATACCACCTCGCTTTGATGCAAATCAATCAAACTCAGTGGTTTAGGTGGGTTTTGCGGTGAGGCACACACTTCCCCATTGAGAGGGATTGACAACTACATAAAACAGGAGTAGTGAGCAAGCGTTAATTAATATAAACCCCTACTTTTATTGATTAGCCGCCACAAATCAGCTCCAGCCACCAAAAAACTAACAAACAAATAATGTTGCAACAAATTAACTAAAAAAACTTAAAAATATTTTTAGCGTAAATTAATTTAAAACCTTTAAAATCAACAGTTAAATACATATATTGAAATGGCGATATAAAAACAGCATTAAAATTCATTAGTTTTAATAATGAATAATTGTATTTTTTCTCGTTTGAGAAGCTTATCAGAGTTGTTTAATATATGTCCTGTGTTAAGGAGACAATTTGGTAGAACTGGTGTCGTAGCCCAGTCAATGCCAACTTCGCGCACATAGGTATTAACTTTTGGTGTGGAGATATCGATATGACTAAATTATTTGAACGTGTGGTTAACAGCTACAAGCGTGTTTTTGTTGAACTTTATACAGCTAATGAGCTGAAATAATTCCCCGAATTACTCGTGAAATTTATTGCATTAATTTGAAGTTTTGTTAGCGCAAAACGAGCCCCCCTCTCCTTGAGAGTGGGGGCTTTTTCTATTCTAAAGCCACAAAATCTGCCTTCAACTCTAGAACCCCATAAAACGTCACTCTCAGTATCAAGTACGCAACATACCTATTAATAGGTATTTACCGTAAAAAGATGCTGTTTTATCACTTTGGTCCATTAGATTATTTGCAACAAGTGTTAATGATTTGAAATGCAAGATATTTCATAAAAGTGCATTTTAAATATAAAAAAAGGAGCGAAATTATCGCTCCTTTTTTACGATTAACTAAACCCGTTTTTACCCTTCAAAACTGGTAAAAGCCGCTGAGTTTACTCGCTTAACCTAAGGTCACTCGCGCATTACGGAACATACGCATCCAAGGGCTATCTTCACCCCAAACATCCGGATGCCAAGAGTTCGCTACAGTCCTGAACACACGTTCTGGGTGTGGCATCATCAACGTCACGCGGCCATCAGTCGTACAAATCCCCGTCAAGCCATTTGGCGAGCCATTCGGATTTTGTGGATACTGAGTCGCGATATCACCCTTACCATTGACAAAACGCAGGGCAATTGTGCCTGACGCTTCGGCAATCGCCAGCGCTTCAGGGCTGGCAAACTCAGCCAAACCTTCACCGTGCGATACAGCGATAGGCATACGCGAACCAGCCATACCTTGGAAGAATAACGACGGGCTCTGTTGCACTTCAACTAAGCTGAAACGCGCTTCAAAACGCTCTGAGCGGTTACGCACAAAACGTGGCCAATGTTCGCTTCCTGGAATGATTTCTTTCAGGTTTGACAGCATTTGACAGCCGTTACACACGCCGAGGGCAAAGCTTGAATCACGTTCAAAGAAACGTGAAAACTCATCGCGTGCACGGTCATTAAACAGAATCGACTTAGCCCAACCTTCACCTGCGCCTAATACGTCACCATAAGAGAAACCACCACAGGCCACTAGACCTTGGAAATCCTCTAGGCTGATACGGCCAGATAAAATGTCAGACATGTGCACGTCGCGGCTTTCAAATCCAGCACGGTCAAAGGCAGCGGCCATTTCCACGTGGGAGTTAACGCCCTGCTCACGCAAAATCGCCATCTTAGGCGCAGCGCCTTTAAGAATATAAGGCGCGGCAACGTCAGTGCTTGGATCGAAGCATAAGTTAACCGTTAAGCCCAAATCGGTTTCGTCTTGCTTAAGTTTGAACTCTTCCAGTGCACACGCTGGGTTATCACGCATGGCTTGCATACGATAAGTGGTTTCTGACCACAAGGTACGCAGCGCAACACGGGTATCACTGAAAATTTCACGCGCGCCATCTTTAATGGTGATGCGTTGATCGTCAGCTAACGTCCCGATCACGTGGCAAGGTACGCCCGCGATTGCAAACTGAGCGGCAATTTTCGCAGCGTTGTCGCGGCTTACTTGCAGCACAGCGCCGAGCTCTTCATTAAAGAGTCGCTCTAAATCCGTGCCCTGCAAATCTTCTACATCTATGTCTAAGCCAGTATTACCCGCAAAGGCCATTTCCACTAAGGTGGTAAATAAACCACCGTCGCTTCGGTCGTGGTAAGCGATAACGGATTTCTTAGCCACTAGATTTTGCATGGTTTCAAAGAAACCGCGCAGCAGTGCAGCATCATCAAGATCCGGCGCAATATCACCCAGCTCACCAAACACTTGGGCTAAACAAGAACCGCCTAAACGATTTTTACCCGCACCGAGATCCACTAACAGTAAAGACGTTTCGCCTTTATCTGTGCGAAGCTCTGGCGTCACTGTATTACGAATGTCTTGTACCACGCCAAAAGCAGTAATCACCAATGACATTGGCGACGTCACGGTTTTATCCGCGCCATCTTGCTGCCATGCGGTCTTCATCGACATAGAGTCTTTACCGACCGGAATGGTTAGGCTGAGCTCTGGACACAGTTCTTCACCTACGGCTTTCACCGCTTCATAAAGACCCGCATCTTCACCGGGGTGACCCGCAGCAGACATCCAGTTAGCAGAAAGCTTGATACGCTTAAATGAACCGATATCGGCACCGGCGATGTTCATGATTGATTCAGCCACTGCCATACGGGCAGATGCGCCAAAATCAAGCAGAGCCAGCGGTGTACGCTCGCCCAGTGACATTGCTTCACCGGCGTAGGTATCAAAGCTTGCCGCAGTGACAGCGCAATCGGCCACAGGCACTTGCCATGGACCGACCATTTGGTCACGGTTAACTAAACCCGTTACAGTGCGGTCGCCAATGGTGATAAGGAAGGTTTTATCCGCAACTGTAGGCAAGCTCAGCACGCGTTTAACCGCTTCTTTAACATCAATATTATCTTGCGCTAGCGCTGGAGATACCGCTTTGGCTGATACCACATCGCGGCTCATCTTAGGCGCTTTGCCTAATAAGACTTCGAGCGGTAAATCGATAGGATTATTATCGAAATGGCTGTCGCTAAGGGTCAGGTGTTTCTCCGCCGTCGCTTCACCCACAACCGCAAACGGTGCGCGCTCGCGCTCACAAATGGCAGTAAATAGTTCGAGGTTTTCAGGGGCAACTGACATCACATAACGTTCTTGTGATTCGTTACACCAGATTTCCAGCGGGCTCATGCCTGGCTCATCTGAAGGCACGTTACGCAGATTAAATAAACCGCCGCGCTCGCCGTCATTCACAAGTTCAGGGAAAGCGTTCGACAAACCGCCCGCGCCCACATCGTGGATAAATTGGATAGGGTTTTTATCGCCAAGCTGCCAACAGCGGTCAATCACTTCCTGACAACGACGTTCCATTTCTGGGTTTTCACGTTGCACTGAAGCAAAGTCGAGATCTTCACTCGATTGACCCGATGCCATAGATGAAGCAGCGCCGCCGCCCAAACCAATGTTCATCGCAGGGCCACCCAGCACAATCAGCTTAGCGCCGACGGTGATTTCGCCCTTCTGTACATGCTCTTCACGAATGTTGCCCAAACCACCGGCTAACATAATCGGCTTATGGTAACCACGGACTTCTACGCCGTTATGGCTGCTGACTTCCTGCTCGTAGGTACGGAAATAACCGACCAGCGCAGGACGACCAAACTCGTTGTTAAATGCCGCACCGCCCAGTGGGCCTTCGGTCATGATATCGAGCGCGCTAACGATACGATCTGGCTTACCGTAGTTACCTTCCCATGGTTGAACAAAACCCGGGATTTTTAAATTTGATACGCTAAAGCCCGTTAAACCTGCTTTAGGTTTAGAACCACGACCCGTCGCGCCTTCATCACGGATTTCACCACCTGAACCGGTTGCAGCGCCAGGATAGGGGCTGATGGCGGTTGGATGGTTGTGGGTTTCCACTTTCATCAGGATGTGCATAGGTTCAGTGTGGTAGTTGTACACCCCATCTGGATCGGGGAAGAAACGACCGGCTACCGAGCCTTCCATCACAGCGGCGTTATCTTTGTAGGCAGATAACACGTGATCTGGTGTGGTTTCAAAGGTGTTCTTGATCATTTTGAACAATGACTTAGGCTGAACTTCACCGTCAATTGTCCAATCTGCGTTAAAAATCTTATGACGACAATGCTCAGAGTTCGCTTGAGCAAACATCATCAATTCGATGTCATGGGGATTACGGCCTAAACGGACGAAGTTTTCGACTAAATAGTCGATTTCATCTTCGGCTAAGGCAAGGCCCAATGCTGTGTTAGCCACTTCAAGTGCGCGGCGACCTTCGGCAAGAATATTGACGCTCTTAAACGGCGCAGGTTCAGTGCGTTTGAATAACACATCGGCTTTGGCAAAATCATCAAGCATGATTTCAACCATGCGATCGTGCAACAGCACATTTAAGGCTTGTTGCTGCGCCACTGTCAGTGCATCTGACTCGACATAATACGCAACGCCTCGCTCCAAACGCTTCACTTTACCAAGGCCACAATTGTGCGCGATGTCAGTGGCTTTTGAAGACCAAGGAGAAATAGTACCGGGGCGAGGAGTGACAAACAGGAGTGAACCTTGGGGGATATGAGCTTCTATCGCAGGTCCATAGGTGAGAATTTTTTCAAGTTGCTGGCGTTCATTTGTATCAAGCAACTCGCTCAAATCCGCTAAATGGACATACTCAGCATAGATTTGGCGTACCGGAAGCGCAGCGTTTTCGCAGGCCTCCATCAGCTTTTGCACCCTAAACGTCGAGAGTGCAGGGGCTCCGCGGATGATCTCCATCACGTCTATTCACCTTATTATTTATTATTGCAGGGGTCAGAGGTGGCGCTATTATAAGGAAATGTCTGCCACAAATCACCTGTGACCTTACGCAAAACAGTGTTTCCTGTGATATAAAAAACGCGACCATTTTAAGTCGCCATTTTCCCCCACGAATGATTTTTTTACGTTATCGCAGACAAACGGATATAATCCCACCAATGTCGGCCAGTTCACCACGCATGCCCCACTGTTAACTCGCTATCTATAATATTGATTTTATTTACTATAAGCACATTTAATGACACGATTCCTGTTCGCTCTTATCTTAGGTTTCTTACTGACTGCCTGTCAGCAGGTGACCGTGGACGAAACAGAATTCGTGCCGAAGAAATTAACTGAGTTAAGAGTCGGCACACTTTACGGCCCACAGATTTATATGACATCGGGCCAAGGTGATAGCGGTTTCGATTACGATATGGCGGTACTGTTCGCCGAATACTTAGATGTGCCCTTAAAAATGGTGCCCTACACTAACCGCACCGAGCTGTACGAAGCCCTTAAAAAGAATGAAATCGACCTGATTGCTGCGGGCATGACAGAAACACCCGCAAGGCGAGAACAGTTCCGCCTAGGACCGCCGCTGTACCGCGTTAATCAAGTATTGGTGTATCGCGAAGGCATGCCAGCGCCCAAAGACATCAGCGACTTAAAAGGTAAGATCACTGTCATCGCTGACTCTTCCTTTGTCGAGACATTAACTCAATTGCAAAAGCATTATCCGACGCTGGTGTGGGATCAAATTACCGACAAAGACAGTGAAGAATTGCTGGCCATGATCGCGAATAAAGAAATTGACTACACTATCGCCGACTCCAGCAGCGTACAAATCAACCGCCGCTACTTGCCCGATCTGCGTTCAGGCCCCGTACTTGAAGAAAAGCTCGATGTGGTCTGGCTATTGCCGCCGACCCGCAGTGATGAACTCATGAGTCAGTTACTGGCCTTTTGGCACCAAGAAAAACTGGCCGGCACGCTCGATCATCTCAACGAGAAATACTTTGGTCATGTGAAACGCTTCGATTATGTCGATACTCGGGCATTTATTCGCGCCATCGAAACCGTCTTGCCCCGCTATCGTCAGTTATTTGAAACCCATGCGGGCAATTTAGATTGGCGTAAGCTTGCGGCGACTAGCTATCAAGAGTCTCATTGGAATCCCCATGCCCGATCGGCAACGGGGGTACGCGGCATGATGATGTTGACTCAACCTACAGCAAAAGAAATTGGCATCACCAACCGTTTGGATGCGGAAGAAAGCATCCGCGGCGGCGCGGCTTATTTGAACGATATGATCAATCGTCTGCCGGAATCCATTCCCGAGAGTCAACGCATGTGGTTTGCACTGGCGTCCTACAACATAGGGTATGCCCATGTTGAAGATGCGCGAAAGCTGGCCGAATCGATGGAATTAAATCCAAATGCGTGGCGAGATTTAAAGAAAGTGCTGCCACTGCTGCAAAAACGTAAGTACTATCAAAAAACCCGCTACGGCTATGCCCGTGGCAGTGAAGCCGTCCATTACGTCGACAGTATTCGCCGCTACTACGACACATTAGTCTGGGTGGATAATCAGTCGAAACAGCAAAACCCCGAAGAAGAACCGAGCGATCTTGCGTCGGAAGAACCCGCCATTCCCGCTGGAACATTAAGCCCAGAACAACCTAAGTAATCTGCATTGCCTGAGCCAAGCGTTAGAGCTAGGTTTCTAGACAATGATGAATAGAACCAGCTTCTAGATCTAAGCTCAGTGATCTCAGTGAGCTTAGGTTTAGAAGCTAGAGCTAGAGTCAAAACTAGATCCAAGCTGGCTTAACTGGGCTGGATCCAACTCAGGTTTACGATTAAAACATCACTTAGTTCAGCTTATCTGACCAGTGCTATTGCTGCACTCAAGTGCAACTGCTACTGTCTTGGGGTTATGACCTGCGATACATCTCTGCAGGGCATCGATAATAACAATGAATGGGGTCAATATGAGAAGAAAAACCATCAGCAATACTGTCGCGCGTCGTCGTACTTTACTCAAAGTTCGCCATCGTCGTATTTTGAATCGTCAGAAACTGTTCTTTACTTTTATTCAGTCTCAGGATTAATCCTGTCGCTTTTACCGCTGTTTACTCAATCGCTTGCTGCGCCTTTTGAGCCTGTTTCAGGGCTTTTTTCTCCTTTCTACGCCGTTTAAAAAAACGACTCAATTGCGCGCTACAGGCGTCGGCCAATACACCCGATGTCACTTCAACTTGATGATTAAATGCCGGGTGTTGCAGTAAATTCACTACAGTCCCCGCTGCACCGGTTTTTTCATCCCGAGCACCAAAAACCACCCGCGCGATCCGGCTGTGCACCATGGCACCTGCACACATAGCACAAGGTTCAAGCGTGACATATAAAGTCGCGTCTAACAGGCGATAGTTTTCGACCAAACGCCCCGCTTCCCGTAAACATAAAATTTCCGCATGGGCGCTAGGATCGTGCTGACTAATGGATAAATTGTAACCGGTCGCAATTTGCTGGCCGTCTTTGACCAATACCGCCCCCACAGGCACTTCGCCCTCAGCTTCGGCTTTCTCGGCCATCAGCATCGCGACTTGCATCCATTGCTCGTCTTGCTGCGATTGTTCATTTTGCTGCGTTTGATCCACTCATGCCCTCTACCGATTAGCCAAAAAATAATGCCGGATTATATCAGTCAAACACAGATATTTCACGTTTGAGTCATTCAACTTAAATTAATCTATCAAACAACAAAAAAGGCGCACTAGGCGCCTTTTAATCGTTAATTCAAATAATTAACTTATTCCCATTCGATCGTCGCTGGCGGCTTGCCAGAGATATCGTAAACCACGCGGGAAATGCCATCGACTTCGTTGATGATGCGGTTTGATACGCGACCTAAGAAATCATACGGCAAATGTGCCCAATGGGCAGTCATAAAATCAACGGTTTCAACAGCGCGAAGTGACACAACCCAATCATATTTACGGCCATCACCCATAACACCGACTGAGCGTACAGGTAAGAACACGGTAAAGGCTTGGCTGACTTTATTGTACAGGTCAGCTTTATGCAGTTCTTCGATGAAGATAGCATCGGCGCGGCGCAATAAGTCACAGTATTCTTTCTTCACTTCACCTAAAACACGCACACCAAGACCTGGTCCTGGGAACGGGTGACGATAAAGCATGTTGTATGGCAGACCTAACTCTAAACCAATTTTGCGCACTTCATCTTTGAACAGTTCGCGCAGTGGCTCAACTAAACCCAGTTCCATATCGTCAGGCAAACCGCCAACGTTATGGTGCGACTTGATCACATGTGCTTTACCTGTGGCGCTGCCAGCAGATTCAATCACGTCAGGATAAATCGTGCCTTGCGCTAGCCATTTTGCATTAGCGCATTTTTTCGATTCTTCATCGAAAATTTCCACGAATACGCGGCCGATGATCTTACGCTTAGCTTCTGGATCGGCTTCGCCTTTCATCGCATCGAGGAAGCGATTTTCCGCATCAACATGAATGATATTCAGGCCGAAATGATCGCCAAACATTTCCATCACTTGCTCGGCTTCGTTCAAACGCAATAAACCGTTATCAACGAATACGCAGGTCAGTTTTTTGCCGATAGCGCGGTGCAGCAACATAGCCACAACCGAAGAATCGACACCGCCCGAAAGCCCTAAAATCACTTCATCATCGCCGATTTGCTTCTTCAAGCGCTCAATCGCATCTTCGATGATAGAGGAAGGTTTCCAGTTAGCCGCACAACCACAAATGTCTAAGGTAAAGTGCGATAACATCCGCATGCCTTGGCGAGTGTGGGTCACTTCTGGGTGGAACTGTACGCCGAAGAATTGCTTCTCTTCGTTTGCCATAGCGGCAAAGGGACAAGTATCCGTTTTAGCGACCGCCACAAACCCTTCAGGAATGGCCGACACTTTATCGCCGTGGCTCATCCATACGTCGAGTAAGGGTTTACCTTCGCTGCTAACCGCATCTTCGATGCCTTTGAATAGCAAGGAATCTGTTAGCATTTCAATTTGAGCGTAGCCGAATTCACCTTCGCCCACACCTTGGATCACTTTACCACCCAGCTGCTCAGACATGGTTTGCATGCCGTAGCAAATGCCCAGTACAGGCACACCCGCAGTAAATACGTATTCAGGCGCACGCGGCGAGTTTTCAGCCGTTACACTTTCAGGTCCGCCAGCAAGAATAATACCGTTCGGGGCAAATTCGCGGATTTGGGCTTCTGTTACGTCCCAAGCCCATAATTCACAGTACACACCGATTTCACGGATACGACGGGCAATCAGTTGAGTGTACTGAGATCCAAAATCGAGGATCAGTATCTTGTGCTCATGAATATCGCTCATGGGTAACCTTTATCTCATCTATTGTTTTAACATTGCTCAACGCGGCGAGAGCCAGCCTTGAGTATTGGATCACACGCTTTACAAAGGGGCGGCTTATTGCCGCCCCCTCTTATCAAACGATTAAGAACCTGAACGGTAGTTCGGTGCTTCTTTAGTGATAGTAACATCGTGCACATGGGACTCGCCCATGCCTGCTGAAGTCACTTTCACAAATTGGGCTTTTTCATTCAGTTCTAGAATGGTGGCACAACCCGTTAAGCCCATGCATGAACGCAGACCGCCCATATGTTGATGGATGATTTCCTTCAACTTGCCTTTGTAAGGCACGCGCGCTTCAACACCTTCTGGGACTAACTTATCGGCAGCATTATCGGATTGGAAATAACGGTCAGAAGATCCTTGAGACATAGCGCCTAAAGAACCCATGCCGCGATATGACTTGTATGCACGGCCTTGATAAAGTTCAGTTTCGCCTGGCGCTTCCTCAGTTCCCGCAAACATTGAGCCCGCCATGATGCAAGATGCACCCGCGGCTAATGCTTTGGCTAAGTCACCAGAGAAACGAATACCACCATCGGCAATAACAGGAATACCTAGGCTCTTCATGGCTGCGGCAGCATCTGAAACGGCTGTGATTTGTGGCACGCCAACACCAGTTACGATACGAGTCGTACAGATAGAACCAGGGCCAATGCCCACTTTAACTGCGTTAACGCCCGCTTCGACCAGCGCTAATGCGCCTTCAGCCGTGGCAACGTTACCGCCGATAATTTGCAAATCAGGATGTTTTGCGCGAGTTTCACGAATGCGCTGTAAAACGCCTTCTGAATGTCCGTGGGAAGAATCGATAAGTAATACGTCAACGCCAGCTTTAACGAGTGCGTCAACTCGCTCTTCGTTACCTGCGCCCGCACCAACTGCAGCGCCAACACGTAAACGGCCTAACTCATCTTTACAGGCGTTAGGTTTACGTTCGGCTTTCTCGAAGTCTTTAACTGTGATGAGGCCTTTCAGCTTATAGTTATCATCAACCACAAGCACTTTTTCGATACGGTGTGAGTGCATCAACTTTTGCACTTCATCTAATTTAGTGCCTTCGGCAACTGTGACTAAACGCGCTTTAGGCGTCATCACTTCCTCTACCGTTTTGCTCCAATCCGTCACGAAACGTACGTCACGGCCAGTAATGATACCGACCAGCTCGTTTGCTTCGTTAACCACGGGATAACCCGCAAAACCATTCTTCAGTGTTAACACTTTCAGATCGGCTAAGGTCGTTGATGGTGTCACAGTTACAGGTTGTTGAACCACGCCCGCTTCGTAAATTTTTACTTTACGAACTTCTTCGGCTTGTTTTTCAATGCTCATGTTTTTATGAATAAAGCCTAAGCCGCCTTCCTGCGCCATAGCGATCGCAAGACGAGCTTCGGTAACTGTGTCCATAGCGGCAGACACAAGTGGGATATTCAATTCTATGGTATTGGTCAGGCGAGTTTTAAGAATGGCGGTATTTGGGAGTACAGTCGAATGCGCAGGAACAAGCAACACATCGTCAAAAGTAAGCGCTTCTTTAATTAAACGTAGCATATGCAACATCTCCCCAGTTGAGTAGGATTTAGAGGTGAAATATTGCGGCGGGATTATACCTTGCATATCGGCACTGGTAAATGGAAAATAGCAAATATCCCCATTTAATTGAGTAATTCGATGCAAGGCACCAAAAACAATATTTATACTGTCTCGCGGCTCAATGGTGAAGTCAGACAAATTCTCGAGGGACAACTGGGTAAAATTTGGCTCAATGGCGAAATATCCAACTTTTCCTCCCCCAGCTCAGGTCATTGGTATCTCACCTTAAAAGACCACTCTTCCCAGATCCGTTGCGCCATGTTTAAAGGCCGTAACCAAACGGTCAGCTTTAAGCCCATCAATGGTCAGCAAGTGTTAGTCAAAGGCGCGATCAGCGTGTATGAACCCAGAGGCGACTATCAATTATTAATTGACTCCATGCTGCCCGCAGGGGATGGATTACTCGCCCAGCAGTTCGATGCGCTCAAAATGAAGCTCGCCGCCGATGGATTATTCGCCGCCGACACCAAAAGACCATTGCCGAAAAATATCCAACGTATTGGCGTTATTACTTCGCCAACCGGCGCAGCGATTCGCGATGTTCTACACGTACTCGCAAGGCGCGACCCTTCAATTGAAGTCATTATCTATCCGACTCAAGTTCAAGGCGAAACTGCAGCGCAGAGTATTTGTCAGGCAATCAATATCGCCAACCAGCGTTTAGAGGTCGACGTATTACTGCTTACCCGTGGCGGCGGTTCGCTTGAAGATTTGTGGTGTTTTAACAGCGAAGCCCTCGCCCACACAATTTATAACAGCGCCCTGCCCGTAGTCAGCGCCGTCGGCCACGAAGTCGACACCACCATCAGTGATTACGTTGCTGATATTCGCGCCCCAACACCGTCTGCAGGTGCCGAGTTGTTATCCCAAGATAGCGACAATAAGGCGCAAAAACTCGCAACAGCCTTATCGCGCCTGCAACAAAGTGCGAAACATTATCAACTTAAGCAAGAAAGACGGCTCAGTTTGCTTGAGCACAGACTACAGCGCCAAGATCCCAAACGCACCTTGCAACAGTTCGAGCAAAGATTCGATGAGATGCAATTAAGACTGGAGTCGGCGCTGTCGAATCGCTTGCACATACTCAGCCGCCGTCAGCAGTTGCTCGCAAGTCGCCTTGAACAGCAATCTCCCAAGCATAAGCTCACCATTGAGGGTAACCGCCTAAGTTATCTTGCGAGTCGCTTACAGGATGCATTACAGGACAAACTGAGCCAAAGTGAGCAACGGATAAAATACGCGGCCCATCAACTCGAAACCGTCAGTCCGCTTGCTACCTTGAGCCGTGGTTACAGCATCACCACTGACATCCACAATCAAGTGGTCGACTCCACGGATAAACTGACAATCGGTGATAGCCTGCAAACCCGCTTGCGCCATGGACAAGTAATATCAACCGTCACTCAGATCAAGCCGCTCGAATAAATCTATATGACGCAGAAATAATCTAACCAAGGCTGGCATAGTTTAAGTAAGGCTGAAATAGTCTTAAAACACAAAAGGAACCCTAAGGTTCCTTTTGTTTCAAATGTGTCTGGTAAAAAACACTATTTGGTTTTTCTGTCTTTGATATGGCTTTGTGCGCGCTTGCGGCGACGCTCTTGGCTCATAGTCAACTTCTCAGTCTTGTTTTCAAATGGGTTATCACCCTCTTGGAAACGTAGCTGGATTGGTGTGCCCACCACTTTCAATGAACGACGGAAGTAGTTCATCATGTAGCGCTTATACGAGTCTGGCAGTCTACTCACTTGGTTACCGTGAATGACCACGATTGGCGGATTATAACCACCGGCGTGAGCGTATTTAAGCTTCACTCGGCGACCATTCACTAATGGCGGCTGGTGATCGTCCTGCGACATTTGCATGATACGTGTCAGCATAGAAGTACTGACGCGGCGCGTAGCACTGTCGTAGGCTTCTTCAATCGATTCAAATAAATGGCCAACACCGGTACCGTGCAGCGCCGAAATAAAGTGAATACGGGCAAAGTCGATAAAACCAAGACGACGGTCAAGCTCGCTCTTAACGCGATCTTTAATACCTTGGTCGATACCATCCCACTTGTTGACGGCAATAACTAAAGCGCGACCCGCATTGAGTGCGAAACCTAACAGACCTAAATCTTGCTCGGCGATACCTTCACGGGCATCGATGATAAGTAACACCACGTTAGCATCTTCAACCGCTTTCAAGGTTTTGATCACTGAGAATTTCTCAATGACTTGATGTACTTTACTGCGACGACGAACACCCGCGGTATCAATAATCACGTACTCGCGACCTTCACGTTCCATTGGAATGTAAATACTGTCACGGGTCGTGCCGGGTTCATCAAATACCACAACGCGCTCTTCACCTAGAATACGGTTAGTCAGGGTTGACTTACCGACGTTAGGTTTACCGATGATCGCCAGCTTGATAGGCAAATCTTGCAGACGCTTTTGCTCAGCTTCCGCTTCTTCTTCGGTATATTCACGCTCTTCAGTAACTTCGTCTTCGCCTTGACGCACAATGCCCATCGCTTCGGCATAAGGAGTCAGCGCGTATTCAATCATGTTGGTCACGCCGCGTCCTTGAGACGCCGCCATTTGGTAAACTTCACCTAGACCTAAAGACCAAAACTCAGCACAGGCCGAATCGGCATCGATACCGTCTACTTTGTTCGCAACCACGAAAGTGGTTTTTTCACGGCTACGTAAGTGCTGTGCAATCGACAGATCCGCAGCGGTTAAACCCGCGCGCGCATCGGTCATAAATAGAACAACATCGGCTTCTTCAATGGCGGCAAGGGATTGCTCAGCCATTTTCGTCTCGATCCCTTCTTCAGTGCCATCGATACCGCCGGTATCGACCACAATGAACTCATAGCCGGATAAGAATGCTCGACCATATTTACGGTCACGTGTTAGGCCAGGAAAGTCAGCAACCAGCGCATCACGCGTGCGCGTAAGGCGATTAAATAGGGTGGATTTACCGACGTTCGGCCGACCAACAAGGGCCACTACAGGGATCATGATTTTGCCTCTAAAAAACTTTTCAATAAAAAGCCCCCGGAACACACTTCCAGGGGCTCTACAAGGATAACACTTTTAACTATGGAAGTGTTACAACAGCTAACTTTCCACTGCGACCTTGAACATAGATTTTATCGTCAACCACTAATGGCTGGCTGTATAATCCAGAGCTGTCCACTTGGACACGACCCACAATCGTCCCTGTACTGCGATCGATGAAGTGTAAATAACCTTCGAAATCACCCACAACTAAATAGTCTTTATACACAGCTGGTGACGTCAGAGTGCGGTTAGCTAACTCTGAGTTGCTCCACAGTTCTAGACCGTTACGTTTATCAACTGAGTAGATACGGCTGTGATCGTCAACGACGAACAAACTTAAGCCCGCTGATGCTAACTCGTTAAAGCTAGAATACTTACGTGTCCACACAACTCGACCCGTGCGCAGTTCCATCGACACTAAGTTACCGTTGTAGCTCACCGCATATAAGTTGTCGCCAAGGATCAGCGGCGTCATATCCACGTCGGCCATACGCGTAAACTCATTACCGCCCGTTGGATTGTAAATTGCCTGTTCCCATGCAGCTTGACCATTGTTTTTAATCACAACAGCCACTTTGCCATCGGCAGTACCGATGAAGAAACCGCCCGCTTCATAAGCTGCAGAACCTGTACCGCGCAGGGTCAGATTCGGCAATTGCATTTCATACACCCATAACTTAGCGCCAGTATCGACGTTAAAGGCTTCGAGTGAACCTGAGCTGGTGCTGACAACCACGACGTCATCGGCAACCGTTGGTGCTGATAATAATTCTCCGCCCGCAATCACATGCCATAACACTTGGCCATCTTCGGCGTTCAGCGCAGCTAACAGGCCGCTTTCACCACCTAAAAAGACTTTATTACGCGCAGCAGTCACGCCGGCGGCAATACGCGCACCTTTGTTTTTTGCTAACGCGTTATCACGAAATTCTTCGCTGAAATCTTTAGTCCAAACGCGCTCGCCAGTCGCTTCATCAAACGCGGTGACTTCGCCATAACGATCGGCAGCAAAGATTTTTCCATAACGGACTGCGGGAGCGAGGCGAGAATAATAATCACCCACACCATCACCGACAGAGGCGCTCCAACTTACTTCAGGGAACACTGTCGCCTGAATGGCAGTTAACTCACTGACAGGCTCGTCTTCAACATCGCTCGACGAACAGGCGGATAACATGGCCAGACTTAATCCGGCGGCTAGCAGGTTTTTGCACCAAGACTTCATCAAGGGATCCCTTATGCCTGATTTAGGCTATCAAGTTTGATTTTAAGCGCTGGGCTTGTCACCACACCACCATTGTCCATGGCAGCTTGATAAGCTGTTTTCGCTTTCTCAACTTCACCTTGACGTACTAAGAAATCACCTTTTAATTCATCGCGCTGGGCGAAGAAGGCTTTATCTGTGACTTGATCTAAGGTCGCCAGAGCGGCGTCAATTTGACCTTGTTCGGCTTGGATTCGGGCTACACGTAAAGTTGCAATCACATCTAAACCAGCACCTGGCTTAGCCGCGATAACCTTGTTCAAGGCTTCGATTGCTTTAGGGTAATCCTTGGCTTCTACCGCCGTTTTAGCCACGATCAGTTCTAACAACGCCTGATAGCCCTTTTGATCATGACTTTTAGAAAACTCGGCGACGCCCGCAAGCATTGCAGCTTCGTCGCTTGATTTAGTGGTCAACTCGTGGAAGGCTTTTGAGGCTTCTTCCGCTTGGGCCACTTTAACGTCAGAATAATAATTCCACGCATACAGGCCGCCTAAACCGACGACGGCACCGATTAAAATTGAATTTCCGTAATCTTTCCAGAACTGCTTGATAGCATCAACTTGTTGTTCTTCTGTGCTATAAATTTCCACGCGCACGTCCCCTTATATGATCTATTACTTAATGGCCAGTTCAGCTAAAAATGCGCCTAAGGCACTTCGAGCTACCCGTTGTTGTTCGATGTCATTGCGTAAATGTTTAACCGTCACCATACCTTCGGCAAGTTCATCTTCGCCTATCAGTAACGCCACACTCGCACCGCTTTTGTCGGCACGTTTCATTTGTTTCTTCACGTTGCCGCCACCGCAGTGACTCATCACTTTAAGGTTTGGCAGCGCGCTGCGTAATTCCTGCGCAATTTTAATCGCTTCAACCAGACAGCTATCGCCCATGACAGTGACATACACATCCACTTCTGACGGAATATCTTTGTTCAGCTCTAAGGTTTCAAGCAGCAAGACAATGCGCTCTAAGCCCATAGCGAAACCCACCGCTGGGGTATCTTTACCGCCTAATTGGGCAACTAAGCCATCGTAGCGACCACCCGCAAGTACTGTACCTTGCGAGCCTAAACTCGATGTAACCCATTCAAATACAGTGCGATTGTAATAATCTAAACCACGAACAAGGCGCGGATTAATGGTGTATTTGATACCCACTGCGTCAAGTAGTTCACGCAATTGTGAAAAATGTGTCTTCGATTCTTCACCGAGGAAATCCATCAACTCAGGTGCACCAGCCAAAATAGCTTGGACATTTTGGTCTTTTGAATCCAATACTCGCAGCGGATTGCTGTACATGCGACGCTTGCTGTCTTCATCGAGCGCATCTTTATGCTGCTCTAAAAACGCAATCAAGGCATCACGGTAAACCGCGCGCTCAGCAGGATCGCCTAAGGTGTTCAGCTCTAACGATACGTGATCGCTAATACCGAGTTTTTCCCACAGGCGGGCTGATAGCATCAAGACTTCAGCATCAATATCCGCCGTGCCTATGCCATAGACTTCCACGCCAAATTGGTTAAATTGGCGATAACGGCCTTTTTGTGGACGCTCGTGGCGGAACATAGGACCCATATACCAAAGACGTTGTTCTTGGTTATACAGCAGACCGTTTTCGTTACCCGCACGCACTGTCGATGCCGTACCTTCTGGGCGCAGCGTTAAGCTATCACCGTTATTATCTGCGAAGGTATACATTTCTTTTTCAACAATATCAGTCACTTCACCGATAGAGCGTTTAAAGAGATCGGTATTTTCCACTATTGGAGTGCGGATTTCGCTGTAACCGTAAGCACTGACGCTCGAACGTAGTACCGCTTCCACTTTTTGCCATAGAGGACTTTGAGTTGGCAGAATGTCATTCATTCCGCGAATCGCTTGGATCTGTTTTGCCACTGTATCGACTCGTCCGATTTAGCTAAATTAATAAAAAATGTCACGCATTATAGGCTTTTGAACGTAAAACGTAAAACGACCCCGTCGGTTTCGGGGCCTAGCTCAAAATCATTAGGCGTAATCTATGCCCAAATGCAGATGCATATTACTCAGTTGTGTCTTTTATTTGAATCCGGTTCGCCATTTGACTGGCCTTAGCGCGAATTTTCGCTTCGAGGGAATCGACAATGTTGTCGTTATCAAAACGTTCTTTTTGACGTTCGCCCTCGTCGTAATATCCGCTCTTATTGTGTCCGCCGGTTAAACCGATATGCGACACTAAGGCTTCGCCAGGACCGTTCACTACGCAGCCGATAATAGACACATCCATGGCGGTAGTCACGTCTTCGAGGCGACGTTCTAACTCATTGACTGTGCTTATCACATCAAACTCTTGACGGGAGCAAGATGGGCAGGCGATGAAGTTAATCCCGCGGCTACGGATACGCAGCGATTTTAAAATGTCAAAACCGACTTTGATTTCTTCGACGGGATCGGCGGCAAGGGAAATTCGCAGGGTATCACCGATACCTTCAGCCAATAACATGCCTAAACCCACTGCCGATTTAACTGAACCTGCGCGTGCGCCGCCCGCTTCGGTAATACCCAAATGCAACGGCTGACGAATTTGCTTTGCCAATAAACGATAGGATTCAACCGCTAAAAACACGTCGGAGGCTTTCACGCTGACCTTGAATTGGTCGAAGTTCAATCTATCAAGAATATCCACATGGCGCATGGCTGATTCGAGCAATGCTTGTGGCGTGGGCTCTTTGTACTTGTCCATCAGATCTTTCTCTAATGAACCGCCATTCACCCCAATACGGATGGGAATATTGTGGTCACGGGCGCATTCAACCACGCTGCGAATACGCTCTTCATTGCCAATGTTACCCGGATTAATACGCAAGCAATCGACACCATACTCAGCAACTTTTAAGGCAATGCGATAATCGAAATGGATGTCGGCCACTAAAGGCACGTTGACCGCTTGCTTAATGAGTTTAAAAGCTTCAGCCGCATCCATAGTCGGTACTGAGACACGTACTATGTCGGCACCGACTTTTTCCAAGGCACGAATTTGAGCGATAGTCGCTTCAACGTCTGTGGTCTTAGTATTGGTCATTGACTGAACGGCAATCGGCGCCCCATCACCAATCGGTACATTACCCACATAGATGCGGGTGGAAGGACGTCTTTTTATGGGAGTTTCATTATACATGCTTAATACGCTCTATTTCGGTACGTGCTGCAGATCATTACGCGGTCGTTAGGCTCTCGGCAAGGTTAAACGTGCGACACGTCCCTTGGGGAAATCCGCTAAGCTAACCATTTGACCATCTAAGCTTAAGGTCGCCACATGGGGCGCCCCTAAAATAATTTTAAACGGTGGCACACCGCTCACTTGTACTGCAGCGCCGGCGCCTTTCACACCATCGACTAAGGCTTTGCCTTTAGCATCGACAATGTTTATCCAGCAATCACCGGTTAACTGGACATCAATAATTGATTGTCCAGCAACAGCGACCAGAGTGTTGACTGAGGTGGCTGGCGATGTTGAGGCAGGTGAAGGCGTTGCGGTGGCAACTGGCTGTTGAGCTACAGGTTGTTGAACTACAGTTTGTTGAGCTACGGGAGCAGCCGTTTGCGGCGCTGTGGTGGCCGCGATAGCTGAGCCACCATCTTCATTGCTCGTATCCGTCGTTTGAGGATAATTGTTGTCAGTAGGCCCTGTGCTCACATCGATAGTGCTGGCATCAGTATCTTTAATCGGACCATCGATTGACATAGAGCCGTTAGCCGCTATTTCAGTCAATTGCTGGCTGGCATCAGTTTCGGTCAATAGCACGTCACCGGGCAGCGTTTGATTCACCGCAGCGACCTCTTCGGCCGTAGGCTGTGACACATCGATAGTGCTTAACAAGGTCGTTTTTTGCATCCACCAGACGACTAACGAGCCGAGTAACACAATAACGATAAAAATACTCAGCCAAGTTAAACGTGTATCGCTAGCTTGGTAAGTCGTCTTACGTGAAAAGCTTTGCATCGCTGGCTCAGTCACCACCGGCACTTGCCGCACTAAACACGCTTCAATCAAGCCCGCATCGGCACTGACCATGCGAGCATAGTTTTTCACATAGCCACGAACATAAGTGGATGAAGCTATATTGGTAAAATTGTCAGCTTCAATGTCTTCAATAATGCGAGGACGTAGATGCAGTTTAACCGCCGCATCTTGAATGCTAAGGCCCATTTTTTCGCGGGCGTCTTTTAATAAGGTTCCAAGCGTTACATCTAGCGCGACTGATTGCGGAGCTACCGACTCAACTGGCGCATTGGTTTCATGATCTTTCATTGATGCAAATTAACTCTGTATTGCTTGGCCTGAGGTGATGCTGGGAATTTGGCAAGCAATAAAATACCAAATCTCTTCACAGCGGCATCATCATTCACTGCCTGCTCTATTTTGATTCCGAGCGCTAAACTTTCTGGAGTTTGCTCAGCCACTTGGTGATATCGCGCTAATTGGTTTCGCGCCTGAATAAAATCACCTTGGTCGACTTCTAACTCTGCCATCTCCAGCAATGACACCGATCTTCTCGGGTCATACTTTAACGCCATCTGAAAATACTGTCGTGCCTTTTCTGCTTGTCCTGCTTCACGGCTACAGAGACCTAAGTTCTCGTAGCTTGAGGCCGTTCGCGTATATTTAGGCATCTCGATTGCGGCCAAAAACATTTTTTCAGCTTTGTCGTATTGCTTTTGTTGACACAAAAACACCCCGAAATTATTCATGGAATCGCCAGAGGCGTCCTTGGTACTAATGGCATTCATGTACGACTCTTCGGTACGTACTAGATCGCCCACGGTTTGATAGTAATAAGCCAAAGCAGTATGCACATCTTCGAGCTCTGGAGCATATTCTAATGCTTTATCAAGATTGTATTTGGCTTGTTCCGAGTTACCTCGATTTAAATAGGTTAAGCCGAGCTGCAAACGCTCGCGCGCGGCGGCGACTTTGTCTAACTTTCGTTCCGAAACAGGAATATCTGTCCCAGTATAAGTACGCTCAGTGACGCACCCTGTCATCAATAATGACAGGGTTAAAATCAACGAAAACCTTGGCAATCCATGCTTCATGGGCAAGCCTATAAATCTGTGCAAACAAAGAGTTAATTCATTGTGACTGAAATCTGGTTTTCTTGCATGCGTTTTTTTGCTAAACGTTTCGTTCTATCGCGAATATCACCAGCTAACTGACCACAAGCAGCATCAATATCATCGCCACGGGTTTTACGCACGATCACTGTAAAACCGTACTCCATTAGCACCTTAGAAAAACGGTCGATACGTGAGTTAGACGAACGGCCGTAAGGCGAGCCAGGATACGGGTTAAATGGGATCAGATTTACCTTACAAGGTGTATCTTTCATCAACTTAGCTAACTCATGGGCTTGATCTGTGCTGTCGTTGATGTGATCTAGCATCACGTATTCAACCGTCACGCGGCCACGGTTTGCATTAGATTTAGCGATATAACGACGAATACCCGCTAAAAACTCATCCAGCGGATATTTTTTATTGATTGGGACCAGAATGTCACGCAGCTCATCATTTGGCGCATGGATACTGACGGCAAGTGCCACATCGATGGCATCGCCCAGTTTATCTAACGCTGGCACTACGCCTGATGTTGATAAGGTCACGCGGCGTTTTGACAAGCTAAAACCAAAATCATCGAGCATGATGTCCATCGCAGGGATCACATTAGCTAGGTTGAGCAATGGCTCGCCCATACCCATCATCACGACGTTAGTGATAGGACGCTCGCCCGTGTCTTTAGCAAAACCTAAAAAGTGCGATACACGCCAAATTTGGCCGACGATTTCAGAAACCGTTAAGTTACGGTTAAACCCTTGCTGACCCGTTGAGCAGAAAGTACATTCGAGGGCACAACCCACTTGGGATGAGACACACAAGGTCGCGCGGTCATCCTCAGGAATATAAACCGTTTCAACTTCTTGGCCTTGGCCAACGTTGATCGCGAATTTAATCGTCCCATCGGTCGATTTTTGGAAACTCGAAATTTCTGGCGCAACGATCTCGCAGCGTGCCGCCAATTTTTGACGTAACACTTTGTTGATGTTGGTCATCTCTTCGAAGTCACTGACACCGAAATGATATAGCCATTTCATGAGCTGATCGGCACGAAAGGGTTTCTCTCCCATGTCCGCAAATAATGCGCGCATCGCCTTACGATCAAGGTCTAATAAATTGATCTTCTTTTCACTCATATAGCTAACCTCAACACCAAAACCGGATCCTGTAACAGGGCGGCGAATTATACAGACGCAAATAAATTTTAGCCAGTAACTCAATTAACCTATGCTAGAATCTCCACGGGCTAATGTTGGCCTAAAATACGGAGTTGTAATTCCACCTATATGTTAACCCTCATCATTATAGTGCTTGTCGCTGTCGGAGTTTCTTTTCTGTGCAGTGTGTTCGAAGCTGTTCTGCTATCGGTTACCCCAAGTTATATCGCATCACTCGAACAAACTGACAGTGCCGCAGCCACGCGCTTGCGTAAACTGAAAGAAAATGTCGAAGCCCCTTTGGTGTCAATCCTTACGTTGAATACTATCGCCCATACCGTCGGCGCCGCCGTTGCGGGTGCGCAAGCAGCGAAAATATTTGGTGACGATATGTTGGGTGTTTTCTCGGGCGTATTGACCTTTATTATTCTGTTCTTCTCAGAAATCATTCCTAAATCATTGGGTGCCAACCATTGGCGTCGCCTCGCACCGAGCGTTTCTGTTGCCGTGATGTGGATGAAGCGTGTCACTAGACCGCTGATCTGGATGTCGCAGCAAGTCACTCGTTTGATGGGCAAAGGTGATGAAGGCCATTATATCCGCCAAGAAATGAGCGCGATGGCCAAAATCGGCCATGAATCCGGTGAGCTTGACGAGCAAGAGTCAAAAATTCTGACGCAAATGCTCAAGGTACGTGATATGCCCGTTACGGCAATTATGACTCCGCGCACTGTGATGTTCTCACTGCCAGTGGATCTGACTCAAAATGAGTTTGTGCGCCAATATCGCGACAAACCTTTTACCCGTATTCCCGTGTACGACCAAGATCATGATGATGTGATTGGTTACATTACCCGCACCGATGTGTTGCTGGCTGAGCGTTACACGCCAGAAGCGCCGATTGGTGAGCTTAAACGGAGTTTATTTGTGGTGCCTGAAACCGCAAAAATTCTGCCACTTTTTGAGCGTATGATTAAGCGTAACACCCAAATTGCTATGGTGGTCGACGAGTACGGCAGTAGCCAAGGTATCGTGACTCAAGAAGATATTATCGAATCTATGTTAGGATTAGAGATTGTCGATTTAAACGACCCCGCGACCGATATGCAGCAATTAGCACGTAAACTTTGGACTAAGCGCATGAAGCAAAAAGGCATTCGCCTATCCGATGACGGTGATTTTGAAGCCGCATCCGATGATGACGAAGCCAAATCCGGCTGAAGGCTAAGCAAGTTTAGTGCTTGTTAATATAAAGGGAGCCTAGCTCCCTTTATTCTTTTAGAATGCAAATGACTCAGAACCGTCTGAGCCTCGCATTTTGAGGTCGCTTGGGTATATACTCACCCGCCGTAATAGAGGTAAGTTATGACACAGGGTTACACACTCTCACTCGCGCACATCAATGACACCCATTCGAATTTTGAACCCAGCCGCGTCCAATTTAACCTTAACATCGGCCAGCATAAGCTTGATGTAACCAGCCATAGCGGTGGTTATGCCCGCATCGGCCATCACATCACTAAGGCACGTCAAGCCGCCGCACAAACCGATACGCCGTTTGTTTTCCTGCACGGTGGTGACAGCTTCCAAGGCACGCTTTATTTCAGCCATTTTAAAGGCAAGGCCAACGCCCACTTACTCAATCTGTTAGCGCCTGATGCTATGGTCATTGGCAACCACGATATCGATGAAGGTAACGCCAGACTTGCCGAGTTTGCTAAGCAGATTGATTTCCCATTGCTTGCGGGCAACATGGATTTAAGCCAAGAAGATCTCAACAAACCCGGTTGTCTGCGCGGGTTACCTAATATCTTGGATTATGATCACCAGCAAAAACGCGCGAAATACCTGCTTAAACCTTTCCACGGTAAGACGTTAGCCATTGTCGGCATTACCTTAGATCAAATGAAAGAGATCGCTCGCCCCGATCCTGACACTCATTTTGTCGATGCTATAGCCACAACCGCACGCACGGTTGAGCACCTTAAAAATCAAGGCATCAAACATATTATCGTGCTCAGCCACTTAGGCTTAGATCAGGATAAGCGCCTCGCGGCCGAAGTCGATGGTATTAGCCTGATCGTAGGCGGTCACACGCATACGCTACAGGGCGATTTTCGCGCCTTAGGTTTGAGCAACCTGCCCTACGGTGAAGTCATCAACAACACGCCGATAGTGCATGCGGGTAAATATGCCGAAGTCGTCGGCTTAGCCGAGATAACGTTTGATGCTGAAGGGAAAGTGCTGAATTTAAAGGGCGGCAACTATTTCATGCTGGATCAACACTTTATCTTAAGTGCTAACACAGCTGTCGATAATCAAGATTACCAAGCGGTGCGCCAACAGCTCAGTCAGCACCCGAATGTCCTTTGGGATGATGCCGATGCCGATATTGATGGCGTGATCCGAGACATCTACAAACCCGCCATCGCGGATATGGAGAACAAAGTCTTAGCACTGGTGCCAAAAAACTTAGTCCATACACGCCTGCCCTCTAAGGCCCTGCCCCACGGCAGTGAAATTGCGCCTTGGGTCAGTCGCAGCATGTTCCAAGAAGCTAAGCTTGTCGATCCTAGGGTGAACTTTGCCCTGCATAATGCCGGCGGTGTGCGCCAGTCGGTGGCCCAAGGCCAGTTGACGTTGGCGGATGTGATGGGGCAATTACTGCCCTTCGAATTGCCGCTGGTTAAGTATGAAATTCAAGGTCAATTCCTCTATCAAGCGCTCGAATCGGCGATTAACGCGGCGACCAACAACAGCGTCCGTGGCACAGGTGCGGGCAGTTTCCCTTACACCTACGGCTTACGGTATTACTACGATGGCCGCCGTCCACTGGGCGAACGTTTATTCAGATTAGAGATGATGCAGCCAGACAGTCACTCCCTTTGGTATCCAGTTGAACAAGAGTCACTGTATGTTGGAGTATCGACCTCTTACACTGCTGCGGGTAAGGAAGGCTATCATCCATTGCTGCAAGCTCGCTGGCAGGAGTCGATGGAGTCTCTGACGTTGCCACAGGCCTTTATTCGATTCTTAAATCGCTCACCGAATCTGTCTGATTTACTGTCGCAACACGTGCATTACACCAGCCACAGCCAACGTATGGGTTAAGTGCCGATGCTCCTCATGGCGTCAACATTGATGCAGTGAGGAGCAAAGTAAATTAATGAGTGACGACATAGAAAACGTTGAATAGACAGTGATGCAAAACAAACGTTGCTCTCATTGCCTGTCATCAAAATTGCTAGACTTATAAAATTGCTAGGCGCCTAAAACTGCCAGTCGCATTGTGGCAAGCGCTCAGTAAACCAATCCTTTGCCTTGCCCTGCGCGTCTTTACGCCACGCCATAAACACAGCTTGGGGTGGGCGCGGCATTTCCACATGGCAAGCCACTAAGCTTCCCGCCGCCAACGCATCCAAAATCAAGTGTTTTGGAATATAGCCTACGCCGAGTCCCAATTGCTGCGCTTTAATCTTGGTCTGCATATTCGGCACACGGATCACTTGGCGACTATCAAATAGGCCGCTCGAGCGCTGCGCTAAGGCCGTCGAACTGTCAGCCACCACAATGGAAGGGAATTGCAGCAATGCCTCGGTCGGAATAGGGCCCGCATGTTGCGCCAATGGGTGGGCGGGATTTAAGGCAAACACAAACTCCAACTCACCGATTTCGACCACATGATATTGACCTTTTGGCAGTTCACCCGTCACGCCGATGGCGATATCGGCACGGCCCGAATAGAGTGCATCCCAGCCGCCGCCTAAGGACTCTTCACTGATGTTCACCGTCACTTGCTTACCCAGCTCAGTAAATTCCCCGATCAACTGCAATAGGGGCAAATCCGGCACGACAGTATCGATTGCTAAGGTTAACGAAGACTCCCAGCCGGTCTCGAGTTGACGCACCGCTTCTTCGAGCCTAGACGTTGCCGAAAGGATTTCTCGACCTTGGCGCAGCACAAGTTGGCCGACTAAGGTCAGTTCGGCGCGTTGGCCCTTACGTTCAAATAATTTTGTGCCTAAATCGCTTTCCAGTTTCTGCACTGTGTAGGTCAGCGCCGACGGCACACGGAACAAGGACTCGGCCGCTGCGGAAAAACTGCCTTTTCTATCAATGGCATCGAGTACGATTAATCCATCGAGACTAATAGATGGCAACATAAAAACCTCATATTCAAATTATTTGAAGTAGACATTGAAAATGTTCCGATTTTCTTTGCCAAAGGTCAAGTCTACACTGCTTAGCAATGGAGAGATTCTGCGGAACTCACTACCAAAATCGGATGTAGACACTGAGTAAAGTTAAGTTAGAACAGATTTAAAAACTGAGTTAAAACTGATTGAACAACACACTTAAATACTTGTTAAATAATTTGAAATAAGGAATGCCCCATGAAAGCACTCATCGCAAAAACACTGAAATCAGCCCCTAGTCTTGCCCCACTGGCACTGCGTATTCCTATCGGGATTATCTTAATCGCCCATGGTTCACAAAAACTGTTTGGCTGGTTCGGTGGGTACGGCTTAGAAGGCACTGGACAATGGATGGCATCCATTGGTCTGACGCCAGGTTACTTAATGGCACTGATGGCAGGTTCAAGTGAATTCTTCGGCGGCCTATTCCTGTTACTCGGCCTGCTGACTCGCCCAACCGCCCTCGTATTGTCATTCACTATGATAATAGCGATTTTCTCAGTACACATAGGCAACGGTCTGTTCCTTGCCAACAACGGTTACGAATTTGGTCTCGCCCTACTAGCAGCCACAGTGTCATTGGCGGTTTCAGGTGCCGGTAAGTTCGCTATCGATAACCTATTCGCTAACCGCATCAAATAAAGGGGAAGCAAGATGATCACATTAAGAAAAGCACAGGACCGCGGTCAAGCAGATTTAGGCTGGCTAAAGAGTCAACATACCTTCTCTTTCTCTAGCTACTATGACCCAGAGCACATGGGGATTTCATCCCTAAGAGTCATCAACGATGACAGAGTAACGCCCGGCGCAGGTTTTGATACCCATGGTCATAAAGACATGGAGATCATCAGTTACGTGATATCTGGCACTATCGCCCATAAAGATAGTTTCGGTAATATCAAAACCTTACCCGCAGGTGAGTTTCAATTGATGTCGGCGGGTAAAGGCATTTACCACAGCGAGTTCAATGCTTCTAATACTGAGCCGCTACACTTTTTACAGATTTGGATCCGCCCAGATACCTTAGGCATCGATGCGGGTTATCAGCAAAAGGCATTCGAGCAGAGCTCACCGCTGACGGCTGTGGTGACACCAAACGGTGAAAATGGCACGCTGAAAGTGCAACAGGATGCGACCCTATATCGTTTAGTGTTAAGCGAAGGCGAAAAAGTGACGATGGCCAGAACCGCCGAACAAGCGAGTCGTCATCTGTATGTTCAATTGATTGAAGGTACGCTGGATATCAATGACACAACACTGACGGCGGGGGACGGCGCACATCTGATCCAACTTGCGAGTGTCGACTTTACGGCAACAAGCGGCCAAGTCACCGCACTAGTATTCGACTTGTCGGCTAATGCGTAATACGAGCGGCTTAACTGAACCACTCAGTACAGCCGCTTAACGATTGAGCAAACGATTAAGCAAGTCATTGAGCAAGTGATTACATGCCAGCTTGATAAGCACTCACCTAGAAAACCTAGAAGCACTGCCACAAGTCATCTTTGGCTGTGTTTTTTATTGGCGTTTTTATGGTCATGTTATAAGGCGATGTTATAAAAGCAGTGCTAACGGCCTCGTTGAGCGAACCAGACCCGCACTTTGATAAGCTGAGTTAAAGCGCGAGTGTCATGCTGAAATTAACCAACACTTGGGCTTGGCCCTGTGCTTTATCCGCCGCATTCAAAAAACGCTTATGTTCATTACGGCGAATACTGCGAAATCCTTGTTTTTCAAAAAAAGGTCGCGCGAGATAGGATGCTTCAACCGTTAATCGTTTCAGCGCTAAAATTTTAACTTCTTCAAACAACGCAAAATACAAAGAGGTGGCCACCCCAGAACGGGCATATTCGGGATGCACGAACAGACATTCCACTTCAGCAGCGGCTTCAACTTCACTGTCAGCACCTATCTTAAGATTGATAAATCCCACTAGCATGTTATCGGCTTCAGCAACCCAAATCGTGGTGCCCTTTAAGCGTTCGAGCCAATAGTTCTCACTGCGGATCTCACCTTCGATATAAGCCCATGCAGAGCGTTCGGCAAACGAGTAAAACTCGCCAGAGCCTTGCATTACACTCGCCTCAAAGATCGCCGCCAGCTGCGAGACATCCGATGGCGTAAATAGTCGGATCTTCATTTTCTGCCCTCCATCTTGAATTGTTAATCGCTTAAGATTAACCGTATTCTAATTTAAGTTAAATAGTGCTGATTTAACTTAAATCGTGTCACTCAACGGCGTTAAGCTAATGTTTTACTGTGGAATACCTTACATCACTTTTTGGTTGAAACCATAGTAAGCTAACGTTAAATATTCTTCTCCATATAGAAGCCAGGGATCACTTGCCCTAGTTTTTGCTGATAACTACGCTGTATTTGAATGAATCCCATACGGGTAAATAACCCTTTAGACAGATAAGATGCATCCACACTCAAGCGCGCATAGCCTTGCGCCTTAGCCCACGCTTCTAAAACAAGATAAGCACGCTCACCCAATCCCTTAGCTTGATAATCTGGATGGATATATAAGCTATCTACATAACCTTGGTGGGCAAAATGGGTTTCGACATTGATAAAACCGCAGCAAATTGAAGAAGCTGTCGCTACATTTTTGGCTAATACCACCCACGCCTTTGAGCGGTTTAAGCGCAAATCCCAATGTTTAGCCGATCTTGGCGCCGCAGACCAAACTGCAAGTTGCGCCTGTGAATAACGAGCATGGGTGATGTTATGCACGCAAAGATGAAATAACTCACTCACCTCTCGGGCATAACATGACTGATAAGGCTGGATCTCGAACTGTTCAAACGCCGTCACTTGAGTGTTCTCTGTTGAGTAATAACCGCTAGCAATAGTGCTATTTTGCCGCGTTTCGCTTAATCGAGATAGACTCAAATTTTGCGGCATTGAAGGCTAAAAACAAAAACGGCCTCGAAGGTATCGAAGCCGTTGGATTAAAGAGGCGCACAGGTTAGCGCACTCGTCACTGTTACTTCTTATCGATTTGACCGACAAATAACAGTTTATCAAAGGTGCGGTTTAAGGTTTTGCTAGTGAATTCGTTCATCCACATTTGCTCAACCACAGCCACTTTATCGCCTTTACTCACTTCAGTTTGAGGACCTGCAGCCCAAAAAGTGGTGTCAGCTTCTTTAATCTGTACGTAGGTGTAACCACCACCGTTCATCGTATCAACAACAGTACCTTCGTGGGTGACACCCTGAGCCCAAGCACTTGACATGCCTAACGCTAAAGTCGCTACCGCCGCTAATTTTACCCATTTTGCCATCATGCCTGCGTTCCTTTTGTTTTGCTAATATGCTGCATTAAAGCACGCTAAAAACAATAAATCGCTAATCTCTATCACGAAATACAACACTTATCGCAAAAGCAGTATTTTTCTTCAAAGAGGGGAACTCATTTCAACAGCGGTTTTAGCATGCCTTCTAAACCATTAAGCTTGATTTCGTACATTAGGGCTAATTGCTCACCGAGTTTGCCCTGGGGGAAACCTTGCTTATGGAACCACACCAAATAGGGCTCGGGTAATTCCAGCAACTTACGTCCAGCGTACTTACCAAAGGGCATTTTTTGATTTACAGCGTCGATGAGTAGTTGCTGATCCATAGATTGTTATCTCGTGCAGGTCGTCCCGATAATCCCACGGATGCTACAACATAAGCCAATCAATGTCGCCGTTAACTCATACAAAAAAGCACACAAAAGTGACCCGACGCCCAAAGGCCAAGTTGGCATCATCGACGCACAAAATTCTCCACACAGAACCCTAAGCAACAATCTTTAATAGATTTGGCCCTAAGTTAGCGCATGGCGCATATTGAAAACCATATTCACTGCATAAACGCTCAGACTCGCCATGGGCGGTAATGCTGATACAAGTTCCAGAACTTGCGTGTCCATCGACAAAGTCCATCACTCGCTCAAGCATGATCTTCGCCAGTCCATAGGATTGGTATTCAGGCAACACGATAAAATCTTCAATGGCCAAATGCCCAGGCTTATTGCCGTAAACACACGCCGTTGCTAACAGATTAGACTTAGCGACTCCCGCGCCAGCATGCTCCATTTCAGCATTGTCACTCAATCGGATAGAGACCCAAAACAGTGCCTGTACATCCGCAAGCTCAACGCCGATAGAAGGGCGGCCCACAGTGCTACGCAAATTGAGGAGTTCATGGAATAACGGTGCGGTTTCAACGAGTTCAAACTTAATAGGCATAATAGTTTTGATATCCATTTGGCGTCCCTTCTCTCATGGTTGAAATTTCAAGCGATTTAGACGGCAGTCTATAGAGATGATAAAGCCAGCATTTGGCAGTTTGATGACAAGCACCTCACCAAACAAGACCACTTTCGACTGAGAAGCCGATTCTTTACACAGATTTGTTAATAACATTTAGCAATATAAAATTAACATTTATACCGATAGAGAAATAAAAAACCAGAATTCACATCCTGTGCATAGCCATCGATTACAACAAACAAGCCTGCAAGTAGATATAAAATAAATAAAACCATTTAAAACCAATAAGATAAAAAATCGTACTGATACATCCCTCCTCACCTGTTGCTCGTCAAATTAACGGCGCATGACCAGATACTGACAAAAAATGATGTGCGACAATTTAATTAAAAACCGTCAAAAATCAGCCAATTGACCGAGATTAACATAAGGTTTACATTCGATTTTGAGCATAAATGCGGTGTGGCTCCAAACTCATCAACTCGCTGCCCAAGGGTCATCAAAAGAATTAAGGAATGCGTCATGATAGTGTTAATCGGCGGAGAAAAAGGCGGCAGCGGTAAAAGTTGCTTAGCCCAAAACATAGCAGTTTTTCTAACCACAGAATGCAATGCCTCGGTCATCATGGTGGACTGCGATCCCCAACGCACCACATCAGATTGGATCCAGGCGAGAAACAACAATCCCAAACTGGCCAGCATTAATTGTGTGCAGCTTTACGGCAAGATCCGTAATGACTTGCTCAGTCTTGAACAACATTATGATGTGGTCATAGTCGACTGTGGTGGTCAAGACAACCTAGCGCTGCGAGCAACCATGTCAGTCGCCGCTTACATTTTAATGCCCTTAAGACCTAAGCGCCGCGATTTGAAAACCGTTTGCCACATGGATGATATCGTCGCGACCTGTAAAATGATAAACCCTAAGTTACGGGCTTCATTTGTGATCACCCAATGTCCAAGTTTACCTAATCAAGCTAACCGAATTTTAGAAGCCAAAGAAGTCTGTAAAACCTATGATATCAACGTCCTTGATGCGATAACGTACTGCAGGAATGTGTATGATGACAGCGAAGAGTCAGGTCTGTCAGTGATTGAAATCGACCCTAGCGGAAAGGCCGCCGACGAAATCCGCACTATCGCCTGTGAACTGTTCCAAGTCGATTGCGCCGCCAATTTAGAAGACCGCCTACATCCTGCACTGCTCGCTCAGAGAGCTGGTAAGGGTCAGATGCACAATGGTTTGACAAATAATGGTTTGCTCCATCAAACTCAACCCACTCACCTTAACACTCAAAAAAGGGGGCAAAATGGGACTCAGCGACCTCAAGAAAAACGCTATGCCATCTAGCAGCATACAACCGTCGCTTTCGTTAGATGAGTTTATTGAGGCAGCAAACTTATATGCCATGGGACAAAGCCTAAATAAGACAAAAAGCAGTCATTTCGCTTTTGAAGTGGATGCAACAAACGCTAACACCGCTGACTCAAAGGTCGCTAACATAACGACCGACATCGGGCTAAGTCATTCCAATGTGCTGCTCTTGCACAAGCAGAGCTTAGGGACTGAAGTCTTATCGCCAGCAAAAGTAGAGGCCACAACTCACTATCGCAAGGCAACCTTTTCACTCAGCGAAGCGGCTATTAGCCAACTCGCCACCTTGTCGGAAGAAAGCACGCTCTCCAAATCGAAACTGCTCCGATTCTTGATTGAACAACATTACGAACTGCCCATTGCCCTGAGGCAATTACGAGAACAACAGTTCCAAAACCGTTAACGCTTCGCAATACTCCCACCCTTTTCCGGTAACTCAGCTAAGCTCGGGTTATCGGCTTTTTTACTTAAGAACAAGCACCAAGATAAAAACCACAATAAAATCGCGGCATAAGTTCTGATCCCACCTATCCTTAAATGTACAGAATGCTGAATAAATGATATTTATTCAGGGTTAACACGCAACATTAAGGTGTATTTTTTGTTAAAGCCGATCCGACTTATTTGCCTTTGTTTAAGCGCCGTGTTTCTGATGCCCTGCTACGCAGAGTTTTCATTGGCACAAATACCGCCGCTCACGAACAAAACGCCCATTACCTTAGTCGCAGAAAAGGGATTTTGGACCGACTATTTAACCCAAGAAATGTTGCCTAAATTTACCGAAAAAACTGGCGTCAAAGTGCAAGTGATCAGCACTGAGCTAGACACTATGTTTAACTTACAGACCCAAGATTTACTCCAAGGTTCGGGCAAATACGACTTGCTAACGATGGAAGCTGGCTGGGCAAAAGAATGGGCCGCCAATGGCTACACTGTGCCCTTAGTCGAACTCGCGAAACTGTACGATCCCGATGGCGAAAAGGCCATGGAGAAATACCTAGAACCCTATTACCCATCACTACTGAATATTTTATCCTACCATGGTGAAATCCATGCGATTCCCTACAACAACTATGTGATGGGCAATCATTACCGAGCGGATCTCTTCGATAATAAAACCGAAAAAACACGCTTTCAGAGCCAGTTCGGCTACCCACTCTCGCCAGCAAAAACCTTAACCGAGTTACGGGATCAAGCCCAGTTCTTCACTCGTAAAGCGGGCGCTATGTTGGCGGATAAAATGTTGACCCACGACTTTTACGGCCTAGCGCTAATGTCGGGCGATAAGCCACATATTAACGATGAATTTTCCAGCATGATCTGGAGCTTAGGCGGCACTTGGATGCAGCCAATTTATAATGACCAAAAACAGATCAGTCATTTTGAAGTGCCGATCATCAACCATGAAGCGATCGAAGCCGCTAAGCTTTATCGCGAATTAATGCCCTATGCCGTACCTGCTAACGAGCAATTTGCCTTCAATGAGGCCGCCAATGCAATCGCCACAGGCCAAGCGGCAATGTGGCCTTTTGCCTACAATAATTTGTGGCACAAATCTTTTAAAGTTGAACAAAATATTCCCGGCGCACGCCTTGCGGTGAGTCAAGTGCCCGGCGGTTATCCCTATAACGGCGCCTATGCTTTTGCCGTGAGCTACGACAGCAAAAATCCCCAAGCGGCCTATTGGCTCATCAAATACATGGGCACCTATGAGGCGCAACACGCTTATGCCCTAGGCGGCGGTAATCCCTGTCGTATGGATGTCGTGACCGCCCCCGAATTTAAAAGTGAATCGTTAAGGACCATAGCGGGCGCATTCGAGGCAAGCCATATCGCTAATATGTTTTGGTCAACGAAAGTGCTAGAACTTGGGCATTTTACCAGTACCGCAATGGGACAGATTTACCCTGAACTCAGCCATGCTTGCTATCGCGCTAGCCGCAGGCCCGCTGACAGCGAGGATATTTTCGTTAAATTAAGTGCAGAGATAAAACACCTCCAAAATACCTATGGAGAGGTACCTGCGATTGACAAGAAAACCAATGACAAGCACTAAACCGCTGAAAAGCCTAAAACAAAAAATAACCTTAGCCTTCTATATCATAGTGGGCATGGCGCTGTTTAATGGTGTCGTCGCCATACTGCTGTCACAGCAACTGAAATCAGAAATTGAGCATTTAGTGGGAGTGGATGTTGTTAAAGTCACCACTGCGCTGCAACTGGCAAAAAACAGTGAAAAACTGCAAATCATCACAGCACGTTTAAATCATTATGATAATGAACAGCAAAGACTTCGCCTATTGAGTGAGCTCTCGGCGCAGTGGGAACTATTAATTAATGACTCCCGATTACTGGCCTTGATTGAAACCTCTAGTGTCAGTAAGCAAGAATTGAATCACGCGTTAGATATTCAACTGTATTATTTACAACAGCTGCCATTACTTGCCGAGTTAACCGATTCCGCCCTACAAGCCAATTTACAAGCAACAAATATTCAAGCCAATTTAACCTCAATGGCATCGGGATTTACTGATGAAATGCAGACCCAATTTCACAGCATCAATGCCGATTCAGAGCGTCAGCTTAAGCTGAAAAACTTTGACAAGATTGCGATGAATATCAATACCAACCAGCAATTGTCTCAATTTAGTCATTTGGGGGAACACTTATTTACCCGCCTATCTCAAGTAAAGATTATCGACAATCTGGTTGAACTTAACCGCACCCAAAGAGAAGCGATGCGGCTGCTGTTAAATATGGAGGCGATTCTCGAGGGCGTTAGCGGGGATACCAGTTTATATTTCAATTTGTTATCGCAAATAAAACAGACCATGGTCGGTGAAGATAACCTGTTTGAACTGTCCCGCAAGGCCATTAAAAGCACGCATATCGCCAATGCGCATTTAGAGTACCAAGCCGATGCCGTGCAAATTGTCGCAACCTATACCCAAAATCTGGTCAACCAAGTCGAGAATGAAATCCAACAAACGGGCGGCGAACTTAAAAGCGACAGTACCGCATTTATCATATTGATTTTTTGCAGTGGTATTCTGTATTGCTTCTTCATCTGGCTCACCAGCTGGCACTTTATCACTAAGGGCATTATCAAACCTGTGATGGCGACGCGAGATGCCATGAACGCTATCGCCAATGAAAAGCTCGACACCCACATGCCGGTCACTGACAACCTAGAACTGCAGCAAATGGTGAACTCTTTAGAAACACTAAAAAGCTATGCGGCCCAGGTTAAAGGAATGGCGGAAACTGACGGACTAACAGGCTGCTACAACCGCCGTTATTTAGACATACAACTCCAAAAAGAACTCGAGTATGCAAGGGATCACAATATGCCTCTTGGCATTATTCTGTTTGATATTGATAACTTTAAACAATTTAACGACAGATATGGCCATGTCGCCGGCGATCAATGCCTGAAAAACATTGTTAACGCCGCTAAATCCATCTTAAAACGCCCAACTGACATGCTTGCCCGCTATGGCGGTGAGGAATTTATGATAGTGCTGCCATCGAGTCATCTCGAGGAGGTCTATCAATTTGCCGAACTATTACGGGAGAAAATCATCAGCCTAGAAATTCCCCATGAAGACTCTCCCCATGCGGGCATACTTACCATCAGCGCCGGGATTACTTGCTGGCAACTACCGCAACAGCTGGATGCCAATAGTTTAATTAATCGCGCCGATGAAGCCCTCTATCATGCCAAACTGACGGGGCGTAACCGTACCGAAGCCCTCCTCGGCCAACCCATTCGCTATTCCTAAGCCGCCAATCGCGGCGGCAGAAACGTTTCTTTTTCCAGCAAAGGATTGAGTTAAGTCCTCTTCACCCCCATTAGCTAATACTAAGTTAATCAGGATCAGGTCAGGGAAAGTATGCTCGCCATTGTTATCACGCTTATCCTCGGAGTCGGGGCAATCGCTTGGCTACTTTCAAGTCGTTGGCGCAAAACCTTGCACCGCCGCCGAGTCACAGCAAAACCCTTTCCAAAAGAATGGCGCAGCATTCTCAAAAAAAGACTGCCTTACTTCCATGCGTTACCGACAGATTTACAGCTACAGCTCAAACGGCTTATCCAAATCTTCATCGATGAAAAGGAGTTTGTTGGCTGCGATGATTTCGAGATCACCGATGAAGTGAGAGTCACTATCGCAGCACAGGCGTGCCTCCTGCTGCTCAATCGAAAAACAGATTTTTACCCCAAACTGAAACAAATTTTGGTCTATCCCGATGCCTTTATCGTTAATAATCAACATAGAGACACGAGCGGTATCGTGTGGGAACAGCGCAATGTGCTGGCGGGCGAATCTTGGGAATACGGCAAAGTGGTGCTCTCGTGGAAAAATACCTTAAACGGCGCCGCCGATCCCCACGATGGCAATAATGTCGTGATCCACGAGTTTGCCCATCAGCTCGATCAAGAAGACGGCCAAGCTAATGGCGCGCCGATACTGCAACATTTTGCCGATTACAGCACTTGGTCAGAAGTGCTAAGTAAGGCTTTTACCCAATTACAGCACAGCGCGAACTTTGGCACGCCCTCATTATTTAATTACTATGGTGCGACGAATCCCGCTGAATTTTTTGCCGTTATTACTGAAGTCTTTTTTGAAAAGCCAGAGGATTTCTACCAACAACACCCAGACTTGTATCGGGAACTGAGCCGCTTTTATCAACTCGATCCGATAAACTGGCATTAACCACTCAAACTAGAGACACGCAAAATGCTCAAAGACACTCATGCATTTGCAGTTAAAGGCACCACTGTTAATCGCCCCGCTAATATGTGTCGCGCGACTAAAGCCAGTCGTGCCACTAATATAAATCGCACTAGCTTGGGGTTACTGCTCAGCGTATTAATGCTCGGCGGCCTTAATGTAAGCGCACAGGCACAGGACCCGCCAACACAAAGCGCTCAAACACAAGACACTCAAGTCCAAGGCGCTCAAACAACATCGAGTTCAGACCAACAAGCGGCAGCTCAGGTGTTGGATTTACTCAACCAATATTCAAGCGATGCCGATTGGGATAAGTATTTTGCCCTGTACCGAAAAGACGGCATTTTTATTGGTACGGATGCGAGTGAACGTTGGGGAATGGCGGAATTTGAACATTACTCCCGCCCTACAAAAGGTTGGCGCTATGATTTAACGGAGCGGCATTTAATCCAACATGGCGACGTCATATTGTTCGACGAGTTATTAAATAGCCCCACCTATGGTGTCAGTCGAGGAACCGGTACTTTGATCAAAACCGATGGCTACTGGAAAATTGCGCAATACCACTTAAGTTTCCCAATCCCCAATGAGATCGCGAAACAGATCACCACCGAGATCAAAGCCGCAAACAAGCAGTAATGCCGTACTACCCAGAATGCAGTTTCGAAAGCGTACAATTTATAAAAGTGCGATTTCGATAGCATCGCTGTTTCAAATTGTACGGTTTCAAAGAGTACGGTTTCAAAAAAAGCAGCGTTAAGATAAAACAGTTAACAGCGAACGCTATCTCAAGGACACGGTAAAACACACATTCGCCAATTGGGAAAAGTGGATAAAACTTTGAAAATCCACTTCTTCAAATGCCCTTTGTGAAGGGCCCCGATCCGCGTAATAAAACCCGATAACTTTGCTGTCGATCAATAATGGTGCCATTAAAAATCCCTGCCGTGACACGTGCCGCGCTTGCAACTCCTTGCACTGCTCCTGCCATTTTTTAGAGCTGGGATCGTCCACCCAAAGTGGCGCCTTATGCTCCATCGCTTGATGAAATAGCCCACGTTTGTCACTCAAATCGATAATAAACTCTTGTTTTATCGCATCGGCATCACGGCCCAATATCACCCTAGGTTGGAGCTGTTTACGGCTTGGCGATAACAACAAAACGCCGCAGCGGTCAACACCCACGCCCTCAAGAATACCTTCAAGGACCGTCTGCATTATCTGATTAAAATCTGCTTTATTAATGGCAAAACCTGTCAATTCACGCAACTTAGCTAACTGAATATTCAAGTTAACTTGATAGACTGGCATATCTAACGGAATGGGAGGTAGATCGGGTTCAGCGGCGACAATACGTTTAGGATCGGGTAGATAATCGAGTAACACTTTAGCACCGTACACTTCTGCCAACTTATGGGTCGCATTCGCGCAGCGCTGCATTCGTACCAAAAACTCTTTCTCTTCTAGCCCAGTAAAACTCGCCGCTTGAGTCATACGTTTCGCTAACTCGAGCTTATCGAGAACGGGTTGCGATAAAATGTCGCAGAGCTTATCGGCAAGAAAAATAGCCCGAATATCTGGCCGCTGATCCTCTGGATAATTCAACGCTTGGATCAGCAACTCACCCAATCCCCAATTGCGGGCAATACTCTGGGTGAGCTGCAAAAAAGAAGCACCAAGGGCTTCGCGGGTAGCACTTCTCTCTTCGGCGGGCGTTTCACATTGGCTGAGTGTTAAGTCTAATTCTTCGGTAAATTCGCCCCCAATACTCCAAAAAGCGCTCTCGCCTATGTGATACAACAAAGAGGCAATAAAGGCTTCCTCCTGCATCTCCTCGTCATGATGACTCAACATCATCCGCGCAATCATGGCCGCTTGAAATGCTTTGGCCATCAACTTAATTAACCTTTGATAGACATTGGGCGCGAGATTTTTACTCTCCAACAAACTTGAGAGTAACTTAGCTGTAATACAGATATTTCGCACCGCATCGAAACCAAGCACTATGGCGGCGCGGCTAACGGTGGAGATTTGGCTACTTCCTTTATGGTAAATAGCACTATTGGCGACTCGAAGAATACGAGAGGTTAAGGCGTTATCGTGCATCACGCTACGCCCAAGTAATGCGAGAGAGGAAACGTCATCCTTGGCGAGCTTTTCTAGCGATTTAACAGTCGAACACAGTGCGGGCATTTCTAATTCACTGATCCGATTTGTCCAATAATCGACCCCTTTATTAGTATTGTTATTAGGCTTCAACCCAAATTTACCTTAGCAATAAAACTTTATTGTTTTGAGTATAGATAAGCACAAATATTTCGCCCGTGGTCTAAGGCTTGTTTTCACCAATCAACAGTTAATTGCTCAATAATTAAACATCTAGTTATACCCGCAAATAAAAATGCCCGAGACAAAGCTCGGGCATTTAGAGGTTTTAAAACAAGCTGCGTTTAGGCAGTGAAGTACTGCTTAACAACACGCAACACTTTATCTATATCCTGACGGCTCACATCTTTGTGAGTCACAAGCCGAATCGTGCGCCCAGGGCTTATCAGAATGCCTTCAGCTCGACAGTGTTTTGCTAATAAATCCGCATCAACTTTAGGCGCTAATTTGGCAAATAACATATTGGTTTGTACTGCGGCTAAATCGACGTCGAACTCACTCAACTCTGCCAACTGGCGAGCCAAATACGCCGCGTTGTCATGATCTTCACTCAGTCGTTGCACTTGCTCAGTTAAGGCGAGCTTACCTGCCGCAGCAAGTATCCCAGCTTGACGCATGCCGCCACCGAGCATTTTACGCCAGCGTATCGCCTTCTTAATCAAACGCTCGTCACCTAAGAGTAATGAGCCAACTGGCGCGCATAACCCTTTGGACAGACAAATCGAAACAGAATCAAAATGCGCAGTAATCTTACTTATCGCGATATTCTGCGCCACAGCCGCATTAGCAACTCGCGCGCCGTCGAGATGGATTTTTAATCCGCGATTAAAGGCCAGAGCCTGCGCGTCCGCTAAATAGCTTTGCGGGATCACTTTACCGCCAATCGTATTCTCTAAACTGAGCAAACGCGTGCGGGCAAAGTGGATATCGTCAGGCTTAATGGCGGCTTCAATATCGGCCAAGGCAATGGTGCCATCGACTTGATTCAACAAAGGTTGAGGTTGAATGCTACCTAAGACAGCGGCACCGCCACCCTCAAATTTATAATTGTGGGCCTGCTGGCCGCACAGATACTCATCACCACGCTCACAGTGGGCCATCAAAGCCAATAAATTCGCCTGCGTACCTGAACAGGTAAATAATGCGCTTTCAAAGCCAAACATCTCTGCGGCCATATCCTGCAGACTATTTACCGTGGGATCATCACCGTAAACATCGTCACCTACTTCGGCTCTGGACATGGCTAATCGCATCGCTGCTGTTGGCTGGGTAACAGTATCACTGCGTAAATCTATCATCTCGTCCTCAACTTAAGGTTTGGTTGGCGCTTAATGGGCTCAAGACTCTAGCGCCAAAGGCTTATTTTGTATAGTTTATCATCATGCTTATTCATCATGTTACTGACTCCAAACGTGAATACATGGGCGAAGTGATGATCTGAATATTGGCTTCAACTAATAAAAACATAAATATACTCAAGATATTGCCGATATATGCCTGTCGATGAGTTAACGCGTGAACGCGTTTCACTTGGCGAAATGCGCCTAAGTCGATAGAATGCCGCACTAAGATGGTCATGCTACAACCATGCGATCACTTTAGTAATTTTGACTAGTACTTATCGTTCAATAGGTGATTTGTAGTGAAAAACTCCCAATCTCGATGGATTCAGCTGGTACTTTTACTATTAAGTTTAAGCCTGACATCGCAGGTATTCGCTTGGTCTGATACTGACCAAGATGGCGTGCCTGACATCAAAGATGCCTGCCCTAACACAGCGCCAGACACGCAAGTAATGGCCAATGGCTGTGTTGAAGAGGTCGAGGTGGAAGCGACTGCATCAGCAGATTGTAGTACGAGTAATCCCAATGCTGAGTTCAGCGCAGATTGTCATAATATTTCTGCCGCTGTGGTGTATTTTGAATTTGCCATTGCCGAAGTTGACTTTTCGCAATGGAAAACTTTAGCCTTAGTGAAAGCATATTTAGCAGCGAATGATGTCGCATTAACCTTAGTGGGCCACACGGATATCGTTGGCACGCCTGAGTTTAATTATCTGCTGTCACTTCAGCGCGCTCAAAATGTGAAACGTATTTTGGTTGAAGATTATGGCTTTAATCCAAATCGCTTTACCGTAATGGGTAAAGGTATATCTGAACCTGTAGCGGACAACCGTTCTAGCGAAGGGCGCAGTTTAAATCGACGAGTACAATTTATCGTCAATAATAAATAGTTTTAGTTAGCGTATATTTAGGGAGTTATTAAATGGAAAACCTTGAAGGTTTATTAAAGCAAGCACCGGATCTGATTGTGACTTATGGCTTAAAAGTTTTATTTGCCATTATCATTTTCTTTGTTGGTAAATACTTTGCCGGCGTAGCACAAAAGCTGGTTCGTAAATTACTGAACAGCCGTAAAGTTGATCCGACCGTTGTTTCATTTGTCGCAAACCTCGCTTGGGCAATTGTGTTTGTTTTCGCAGTGATTGCCACCTTAGGCCAAATTGGCGTACAAACCGCATCGTTGGTCGCCGTTATCGGTGCCGCTGGTTTAGCGGTGGGTTTAGCGCTACAGGGTTCTCTGTCTAACTTCGCATCGGGCGTGTTAATGGTGTTATTCCGCCCTTGCCGCGTTGGTGACTATATTGAAGCCGCTGGCATTGCCGGTACTGTTGATGAAATTACTATATTCTCAACCAAACTTCGCACACCAGACAACAAGGTTATTGTGGCGCCAAATTCATCCATCATGAATGGCACTATCACTAACTATTCGGCAATGGATACTCGCCGTATCGATTTAGTGATTGGCGTGTCTTATTCTGCCGATATCGCACTCACGAAGAAAATCTTAACTGAGATTTTAGACAACAACCAATATGTGTTAAAAGATCCATCATATACAGTTGGACTGGCTGAATTAGCGAACTCTTCAATTAATTTCGTGGTTCGCCCTTGGGTAAAAACGGCTGATTATTGGACGGCTCGTTTCCAACTGCTTGAGCAAATCAAAAATGCATTAGATGCAGCAGATATCGGTATTCCATTCCCACAAATGGATATTCATGTCAAAGAATTGCCACTCAGCAAATAACCCTAAATGAATAACAAAGGTCGGCAATTGCCGGCCTTTTTTTATGGTTCTGCATAGCATTTTAGCGTACCTTAAAGGACAGATATTAGCGAAGGCACAGATATTCATGTGCGAGGAAATCCAATGCAAAAATACGTTTCATTTTTAGCCGCCAGCTGTATTTATGGCTTAGTGCTGATGAGCCCCAATGTGCTTGCCAGTGAGAAAAACCAGGTTCTTATGGGTGAAAAAACCGTCACCTTGGAAGGCAAGTTACCTAAGCTGTCGCAAATGGCGCCAGGATTCAAAGTGGTTGATGATCATTTTGCGCCAGTCATGCTTAGCGACTTTAAGGGTAAAACCGTGTTGATAAGTGCCGTACCAAGCTTAGATACGGGCGTGTGTGCACTACAAACTAAACGTTTCAACAGCGAAGTGGGCCATTTTTCCGATGACGTGGTCATGCTAACCATCAGTGCCGATTTACCCTTTGCACAGAAACGTTTCTGCAAAGTAGAAAACGTAGATAAAATCAAAGTACTATCCGATTCTGTCTGGCGTGATTTTGGTGAAAAATATGGCTTGTTGATTCAAGATTACGGCTTGCTCGCGAGGGCTATTTTCATCATAGATGCCGAAGGTAAACTCCAATACCAAGAGTTAGTTCCGAATATCACCGAGCATCCTAACTACGATGCTGCACTTGAAGCGCTGAAAAACATTCAAGCCCAGCAGTAATTTACCGCTAAAAAAACAGGGCAGCCTTAGCTGCCCTGTTTTTTTACGATTGTATATCTACGATTTTTTACGATCTAATGTGTGTGCTGATCGCCATTGGCCTGATAATCAAAGGTCGGCATAGACCAATGATAGCGCAGCGCTAACATCCGCAGGCTAAAACCAACGCTCAGACAAATAACCAGATTAATCCACTCGGTTAATTGATAGGCTTTTAAGACTATATACAAACCAGCCGTCAGTAGTGAAATCACCGCGTAGAGTTCTTTCTTAAAAATCAAAGGCACTTGATTACACAGGATATCGCGGATAACGCCACCAAAAACGCCCGTCACCAATCCCATCACCACGGCAATCGTTGGGCTAAATCCCAACATTAAGGTCTTCTGCGCGCCCACGATAGAGAACACGGCTAACCCTAAGGCATCGATAGCTAAAAACAACTTAGACAAATAACGCATCACAGGAGCGATAGCGACTGTGAGTAAAGAAGCAAATGCAATCGCAATAAGGTAATTCACGTGCTCAACCCAAATTAAGGGGTAATTGCCGAGCATCATGTCCCTTAGTGTGCCGCCACCAATCGCCGTTGCGCAGCCAATGATCACCACACCAAACAAATCCATCTGCTTGCGACCCGCCGCCAGAGCGCCCGTCATAGCCTCGGCAATAATACCAATCAGCCAAAGTAATCCAATAATCTGCGTCTCATGCATCTTTGCTACTACCAACAAGGTAAAGAAACAGATTCTGCCTGAGAAACCCTCAGTTCTATAATGATTTTATTTTGAATTCATCATTAGAAAAATTAATTCATCACTTCATCAATAATGAATTGCCAATACCTACAACCACAAAATGGCACTGTATAAATTGCAAACAAAATAGCCAGTTATACGTAAAACTACTTCTCACGACTGTTTAGATAACCAAAATTTTTAATAAGTATTAATAACGTTAATTCAATCAGATGATAAATAACTGCAGATCATCTAATCGAATGGGCAAAACGCATAAAAATCAGCCACAAAAAAGCGGCCCTCAGGCCGCTTAATTTTTATTCAAACTGAGTCAGGACTACTTAGTGTCAGGCTTAGGGGGATAATTTGCCATCACACTACCCACCGCTTGATTGATGATCTGTACTCTTTCTTCTGGGGTATTTTTGTCGCGAATGGTATCGGCAACAGAACCACGCCAGATAAGCTTAGTGGTTTTATTATCAACTAAATCAATAATCAGAGTACCAACTTCATATTCTCTCACTGTAGTTTGGGTCTGCATATTGCCGCCCCAACCCCATCCTGGACCATAGTATGGGTTGTAGCCAAAATTACTATTGAAGGTATCAACGTTGATTTTCTTATCGACTTTGGTGAGGTAGTTAACCAATACATCAGCGTCTTTCGCATCGACTAATGTCATGCCTTTACTCGCTAACTGGCTATTAACCGCTTCTCTTACTCTTTGATCCATCAAGCCATCAAGATGATATCCGGCAGAATCGGCTTTCTGAGCAACCCAGGCATAGGTTTTATATTGGGTAAAATTGGCGCTAGGATCATAGTCCCAACCAGACTTCATCGAGCTACAGGCACTTAATGCCAGCACGGCTAAAGCTACAAAAATATTTTTCATCTTAATTTCCTCAGATGTTCGAACCGAACAAAGACAAGTATCAGAGATATGAATTTAGCTTACAGAGCAATCATCTGATCTACAACTCAATTGATTAAAAAGCAGCATCTCATTCAGCTTGACTTCAGCAAAACCAAAGATGATAATGATTATCAATTGAGATTAAGAGGGATAATGAAATGTACTGGTTTATTAGCGCGTTTTTGGTTGCATCAGCCATTTTTTTCCTTGCGCCAGAAAAAATCTCACTCGAGGCAAATAACGCAAAAATAAAGCGCCATTTGCCCGTCAGCTTACTGATTTTACCTCTCATTGTACTTGGCTGGTTGGTCATCGATGCCGTCGCGAATGGCACTAATTATGCGACAGTCGCCGCATTCGGCTTTGTAACCACCGCCTGCTTAATTGCGTTACCTAAGCTGCATAAATTTATTATGCCCAGCGCCTTAGTGACCGCAGTAGCGCTGATCGTCATGGTCTTTATGCGCATGAATTAAAACGGCGGATAACGCTCTCTTTTTCAAAAATATGCTTACTTCCCTGCAAAGAGTTAGCATTTTGTTCAGACCACTTAAGGATAATCCTCAAGTGGTCTTTTTTTACCTCCCAGAACCCCTGCAAATTTGATAAACTCAACGGGTATAAGTCATCTTTTAACACCAATGAATGAAATCTATGAAAGCAGATCCTAATGTATCCTTAGTGTACAGCACCGACAAAGGCCGTATTAATGCAGAGCCCGTCACTAAAGCGATTCCTGAATCCGACGGTATAGTCAGGATCCATAGAGACAGTAAGGGCCGCAAAGGCAAAGGCGTTTCGATTATCTCAGGCCTAGGTCTCGATGAAACCGCGTTAAAAGCAATGGCTCAGACCCTTAAAAAACAATGTGGTTGTGGTGGAACGGTTAAAGATTTCACTATTGAGGTCCAAACCGATAACCGCGAGCAATTAAAGCTATTGCTTGAGAAGCAGAACTACAAAGTTAAATTAGCTGGCGGTTAATCTCGCCCGACTTAGCAATATAGCAGCATGCTAGATCAACTTAGCCACATCGAACGGAGTAGTTTAATGGAGAGTTTGCAGAACCATTTCTTAATTGCCATGCCTTCACTGCACGATACGTTTTTTGAACGCTCAGTCATCTATATCTGTGAACATGATGCCAAAGGCGCCATGGGACTGGTGATCAATAAACCGCTCGGTATCGAAGTTAATTCGCTATTAGAACAAATGGATTTGCCAGCTGAGCAAGTCTCCACCGATTTAGCGTTCAATGCCAATGTCATGATGGGCGGACCCGTTTCCCAAGATCGTGGCTTTGTACTGCATACCTCTCAGCCCTATTGGGCCAACAGCACAGATCTGGGTTGTGGTTTAATGCTAACCACCTCACGCGATGTGTTAACCGCTATTGGAAGCAACAGATCGCCAGAGAAGTTCCTCGTCGCATTAGGATATGCTGGATGGAGCAAAGATCAGCTCGAACAAGAGCTTGCCGATAATTCTTGGCTAACGATTCCAGCAACCAATGCACTCTTGTTTGACATTAAACACGAAGACCGTTGGCCACAGGCCAGCCGAGCTCTTGGATTTGATGCTTGGCAGGTTTCAGCTCAAGCGGGTCACGCTTAAGCCTATTTCTTAATATAAGTCAGCACACTATGAATTCGAAAACCGTATTAGGCTTTGATTTTGGTACTAAAAGTATTGGTGTGGCTATAGGCCAAGAAATCACCGCTAGCGCCACGCCATTATTGTCAATCAAAGCCGTCGATGGGATCCCCAACTGGGATCAGATAGGCGATTTAATCAAAGAGTGGCAACCCGACCTAGTGGTTGTTGGTCTGCCCTTAAACATGGATGGCACTGAGCAAGATATGACCCACAGGGCGCGTAAATTTGCGAACCGTATCAATGCTAAGTTCAAAGTCAAAATAGCCACTCAAGATGAGCGATTAACCACTACCGATGCTAAGGCAAGATTATTCGAGTTAGGCGGATTCAAGGCGCTCACCAAAGGCCAAGTCGATGCTGTGTCTGCCGTACTGATTATTGAAAGCTACTTTGAAAATAACTTCAGCAAGTAATGCCACAATAAAAAACCATATATAAACAAAAGGATAAGTTGCCTTATCCTTTTCAGTTTTATGTTTAACCCGATATATTACCGGATCAAAAATGTGGCTTCACTAAGTTGGCCATCATAGTAATGTGCGCATCATCATCGTTTAGTGCAGCAATATAACGGAACTTCTCACCACCCGCCTCGGCAAAGAGATGACCATTCTCACCAACAATTTCTTCCAGCGTCTCTAAACAATCGGCGCTAAAAGCGGGGCAAACGATAGCAATATCGCGCACGCCTTGTTGCGGCAACGCTTTCAAAGTCGCATCGGTATAAGGTTGTAGCCATTTTGCTTTACCAAAACGCGATTGGAATGTCATCACAAACTCATCTTTGCCTAACCCAAGCTTTTCGGTAACTAGTCGAGTCGTTTTCATGCAGAAGCAATAATACGGATCGCCTAAATGCAAATTACGCTCAGGCATACCATGATAAGACAACACCAATTTTTGCGGTTTACCATGGGCTTCAAAATCAGCCGTGATCGAACTCGCTAACGCATTAATAAAATCAGCATTATCATGATAAGTATTAATAAAATGCAACGATGGAATATAGCGCCACTTAGACAACTCAGCCGCAATCGCATCAAAAGCAGAACCCGTAGTTGGCGCCGCATATTGGGGATACAGAGGTAACACCACGATTTTATCAATGCCATTTTGATGCATAGTTTGCAAAGTACTGGCGACCGATGGACTGCCATAACGCATTGCTAAATGGACAGAAACATCATGGTTATCGGCGTTAAGTTTATCGGCTAACTTCGCCGTTTGACGCAAACTAATGTCCATTAACGGTGAGCCGGCCGCTGTCCATACCTTCTGGTATAACGCCGCCGATTTTGCTGGGCGTACCCGCAAAATGATCCCGTGTAAAATCATCATCCACACTAATTTAGGAATTTCGACTACGCGGGGATCTGCTAAGAACTCAGCTAGATAACGCCTAACAGCCGATGCTGTGGGTGCATCTGGCGTACCTAAATTTAATAACAGCACGCCCACTTTGCCGCGCTGTCCGTGTCCAACTTCTTTGGATAAGCCTGAAAATTTAGCCAAAACAGCCTCTTAATTAATAAATACTTATAAAATTAAAGTACAGATTCTATTGCTTGCTTAAGCTCTTCGCTATCTGGCTTCACTTTAGAATTGAACTGTTGCACAACTGCGCCATCGCCGCTAACGACATACTTATAAAAATTCCACTTAGGCGCACCGGTTTTTTCGGCTAAGTATTTAAATACGCTATTGGCGTCACTGCCACGCACAGCTGAAGTCGACAACATAGTGAAAGTGACACCATAATTGATGTAACACACCTTAGCCGTGTCTTTCTCATCATTTTCTTCTTGGAAAAAATCATCCGATGGGAAACCAATAACCACTAAGCCTTTGTCTTTATAGTTTTCATGCAATGCTTCGAGCGCTTTAAACTGCGGGGTATAACCACAGTTACTCGCAGTGTTAATAATCAACACTGGCTTTCCCTGAGTCAATTCACACAGATTAACTGTCTCTTCAGAATGTAATTTTCGTACTTCAAGGTTCAAATACTCAGGACAAGTGGCCGCCATAGCACCAACACTCATCAAGCTCGCTGTCATAGCGAATATCATAGGTAATTTTTTCATTGCTTTCTCCTTTACCGGTACATTACGTAAACGTACTAGGTAAAGATCATATTGAATTAAAAAATAAAAGCTATGGTTAACGACCGCATAGCGATGAAGTAAAACCGATTGAGCTGAACGAAAATCTAACGACACCAACAAAAAGCAGCCCATAAAGAGCTGCTTAACCTAGAACCTGACTCTCGCGTTAGTCCATGTCTAAGGTGACACCTTCCATAAAGCCTGAGCCCGTGGATTCTTTATTCTGCAATTTAATCATCAAACGTAAATCGTTCGGTGAATCAGCATGATGCAGCGCATCGGCGTAACTAATCTCGCCATCGACATAAAGTTTCAACAAGGCCTGATCGAACGTCTGCATACCCTGCTCATTCGATTTAGCCATGGTTTCTTTGAGCAAATGCAGCTCGTTCTTCGCAATTAAACTCGCCACCCTTGGGGTGTTGATCAATACTTCAATCGCGGCGCGGCGCCCAGTGCCATCGACTTTTGGGATCAATTGCTGCGCCACAATACCGCGCAAATTCAATGACAAATCGAACAATAACTGCTGATGTTTACTCTCAGGCACGAGGTGCATAATGCGGTCTAATGCTTGGTTGGCGTTGTTGGCATGCAAGGTTGCCATACAGAGGTGGCCTGTTTCCGCAAACGACAGGGCGAACTCCATCGTCTCTTGGGTACGAATTTCACCAATCAAGATCACATCGGGTGCTTGGCGAAGGGAGCTTTTTAGCGCCGCATCGAAAGACTCAGTATCTATGCCCACTTCACGCTGGGTGATAATGCTTTTTCTGTGGTCGTGAACAAATTCGACTGGATCTTCAATCGTGAGAATATGACCACGAGCATGACCATTACGATATCCCACCAAGGCCGCCAGAGATGTTGACTTACCCGTACCCGTTCCGCCCACCATAATGATGAGGCCACGTTTACTCATCACCAGATCTTTCAGAATGGGTGGCAGTTTTAAATCATCGACGTCAGGGATTTTAGTCTCAATACGGCGCATCACGCAGCCAGGCGATTCACGCTGCCAAAATGCACTCACCCGAAAACGACCTAAATCCTTTGCCGCAAAAGCAAAGTTACACTCACGAGTCGAATGAAACTCTTGTTTCTGCGCTTCGGTCATTAAGGATTCAACAAAATCCAGTGATTGTGCCGGAGTAAAGGCACTTTCGGCCAAGGGACGCAACTCACCGTCAATCTTAGCACTTGGCGGAAAGCCAGCTGTGATAAACAAGTCGGAGGCTTTGCGCTCAACGATCACTTTTAAAAACGGAAGAACATCCATCATAAATCCTTAAAATGTCGCTTGTTTATTCGAACTCTTCGCCATTGCATCTTCACGGGTGATAAGACCGCGATTGACTAAGTTCTGTAAACATTGCTCTAAGGTCTGCATTCCGTGGGCCATACCGGTTTGAATCGCCGAATACATCTGCGCCACTTTGTCTTCACGAATAAGGTTACGGATAGCGGGAGTGCCCATCATGATTTCATGGGCGGCGACACGGCCTCCACCAACCTTTTTAATCAGTGTTTGCGAAATAACCGCTTGCAGCGATTCCGACAACATAGTGCGTACCATGTCTTTTTCACCGGCGGGGAATACGTCGACCACACGGTCAATGGTTTTCGCGGCGGAGGTGGTATGCAAAGTACCAAACACTAAGTGGCCTGTTTCTGCGGCGGTCATCGCCAAACGAATGGTTTCAAGGTCACGCATCTCACCAACTAAAATCACGTCCGGATCTTCACGCAGTGCGCTTCTAAGCGCCGCATTAAAGCTGTGGGTATGGCGGTGAACTTCACGCTGGTTAATCAAACATTGCTTGTTTTGGTGAACGAATTCGATAGGATCTTCAATGGTTAAGATGTGATCGTGTCGATTTTCGTTAACGTAATCCACCATAGCGGCAAGTGTGGTACTCTTACCCGAACCCGTTGGTCCAGTCACTAGGACTAATCCCCGAGGGAAACTGGCGATTTTTTTAAAAATCTCCGGCGCACCTAATTGCTCAAGTGACAAGATGTCGCTAGGAATGGTACGAAATACGGCCGCAGCACCACGGGATTGATTGAATGCGTTAACACGAAAGCGCGCAAGATTAGGGACTTCGAACGAGAAATCGATTTCTAAATGTTCTTCGTAGTCCTTGCGCTGCTTATCATTCATTATGTCGTACACTAGGCTATGTACGCCTTGGTGATCGAGCGCGGGCAGGTTAATCTTTCTCACTTCACCGTCGACACGGATCATGGGAGATATCCCTGCAGAAAGGTGTAGATCCGAGGCTTTGTGTTTTACACTAAATGCTAATAACTCAGTGATTTCCATCGTTTGGGATATCCTTGCAACTAGATAATTACATCATGACAACAATAGCAGACAGACTCGCAATCGCCCAGCGCAGGATCGCACAAGCGGCGCAAAAATGTGCCCGCCAACCTAGCAGTATTCGCTTACTTGCCGTCAGCAAGACCAAACCTATTGAAGACATTATAGCAGCCTATCAAGCGGGTCAGCGTTGCTTTGGCGAAAACTATGTCCAAGAAGGTGCGGAGAAAATTATCGCACTCAAGGGGGATTTTCCGGACATTGAATGGCACTTTATCGGGCCACTCCAATCCAACAAAACCAGCATAGTCGCCCAGCATTTCGATTGGATGCACACTGTCTCGCGCGACAAAATTGCCCAACGTCTCAATGACCAACGTCCAGCTGAATTAGCGCCATTAAACATCTGCATTCAAATTAATATCAGTGCTGAAGACACAAAATCTGGCATAGATGCGGCGCAAATGCTGCCACTGGCAGAGCTTATCGCTCAGTTACCTAATCTTGCACTGAGAGGCCTAATGGCAATCCCAACGGCTACTGCAGATACTGAGTTACAGCTTAAAGAGTTTTCTATGTTAAACAATCTATTTCAAGAACTTAAATCACATTACCCCAATGTAGACACGCTTTCCATGGGGATGAGTAATGACCTAGATGCAGCGATTAGCTGCGGTTCAACTATGGTGCGTATTGGCAGTGCCATTTTTGGTGAGCGCAATTACGCTGCGTAAACTCACTCGAGGCATGAAGTTCGAGGTCAGTGTACGAGCTTGACCTTGTTTTTAGCGCTTTATGCCCAAATACTGTATTTAAGTTCACGACATTTAAGATCAATTAGCGAGAGCCGACTAATCTGGCTCTGACATTCAAATGACTAACCGTTTTATCATCTTGATTTAAGGTGAGTCTGTTACAAATTAACGGTTAACACACTGAAGAGAATCAAATGGATCAACAGAAAATCTGCTTTATCGGTGCCGGCAACATGACGCGCAGCATCATCAGTGGCCTAGTTCATAGCGGCTATCCTGCTCAACTCATCCAAGCGACCAATCCTAGCCAAGGTAAACTCGACGCACTAAAAGCCGATTTAGGGATTTTGGTTTCTCAAGACAATTTAGCCGCAGCGCAAGCTGCCGATGTCATAGTGCTGTCGGTAAAACCGCAATTGATGCAGCAAGTGTGTGAAGCATTACAAACTGTCGACATGTCGCAAAAGTTAGTCATCACTATTGCTGCAGGCATTAAAGCAAAACGTTATACCGATTATCTGGCGCAGGATATTAAACTTATTCGCGCGATGCCCAATACACCGATGCAGATTAGTGTGGGCATGACTGGCCTCTATGCGCCTCAGGCTATTTCTACCGAGCAAAAAGCCATTTGTGATCGTTTGATGTCCAGCGGCGGCGAAATTGTGTGGGTTAATGAAGAGTCAGAATTAGATCAAGTGATTGCACTATCGGGCAGTTCACCGGCTTATTTCTTTTTGCTAATGGAGTCTATGATAGATGCAGGCAAAGAAATGGGAATGGATGAAGACAAAGCCAGAACTTTAGTGCAGCAAGCCGCGCTCGGCGCTGCTATGATGGCAAAGCAAAATCCACAACTGACCTTAGGTAATCTAAGGGAGAATGTCACCTCAAAGGGCGGTACCACCGCACAGGCGCTGGCGACATTTGAAGCTGCGGATATGCGTGGTTTAGTAAAAAAAGCCATGGAAAACTGCATTAAACGTGCAGAAGAAATGGCTAAGACATTTTAATTTCCACTAACGCGTTTTTATATCGGACTTTAATAGGTAGAAATCTCGATGAATGCATTTACCTTTTTAATCACCACACTATTCGACTTATATTTGATGGTGGTGATTTTGCGGATTTGGCTGCAACTGGCAAGGGCGGATTTTTATAATCCTTTTAGCCAATTTATTGTCAAAGCGACTCACCCGCTCATCGCGCCAATGCGCCGTATTCTGCCTTCCTTAGGACGGTTTGATACCGCATCATTCGTCCTCGCGTTGCTGGTCGTGATGGTCAAAGTACTGCTGATCAGTCTTATCGCGGGTGGTGGCATAGACATACTGCTGTTTTTGATGTTTGCCGTCGTATCTGTGATCAAAAAAGCAGGGGTATTGCTGTTTTGGATGCTGTTGATACGCGCAATATTGAGCTGGTTTAACCAAGGCTATAACCCAATAGTGATGGTCATGGGTCAGTTAACTGAACCCGTATTAGCGCCAATCCGCCGTATCATACCGCCAATTGGTGGCTTAGATTTATCGGTAATGTTGGTGATTATTGGTATGAATTTCCTCAATATGTTACTTGCCCAATATATCCCTTATTGGGCTGTGATCTAATGAGTGCAGTGACTTTGCAGCAAGGTGACTTGCTGCTTAATCTCTACATTCAGCCTAAGGCCAGCCGAGATCAAATTGTAGGACTGCACGGTGATGAGCTAAAAGTAGCCATCACTGCGCCGCCTATTGATGGCAAGGCCAATGCCCATTTAAGCAAGTACTTAGCAAAGACCTTTAAAGTGCCAAAGAGCGACATTCATATAATGAAAGGTGAACTTGGCAGGCATAAGCAAATCCGCGTGATTGACCCTAAGATCATCCCAAGCATCATTACTGAGCTGATGGGACAAACTAGCTGAGCTAATGCTGTTGAAAGGCTAAAAACCAAAAAACTTCTTTGAATGCGGTTAAATTATCGATAAACAGATAGACATAAACAATAGTCACAGCGACCTATACTCAAACATTCCCTAATATGAGGTATCCCATCATGTTCCGTAATATTCTGGCTGTATTAGCCCTCACCGCTAGCCTTTGCGGTGTGGCAAACGCAGAGCAAAAAGAAACTGTCGGCAATTTTGACATTCATTACATGGCACTTGGCAGTACATTTTTAACGCCTAGCATAGCCAAATCCTATGGCATTCAACGCAGTAGCTATACAGGCATTATCAACATTGCGGTGTTAGATATCAGCGAAGCGAGTAAACCCGCAGTACCCGTTGAAATTACCGGTGTCGCCAATAACTTATTAGATGCTCGAATCAACTTAACCTTCAAAGAGATCCGTGAAGGTGATGCGATTTATTATATTGCCGAAGTTCCTTACCGCGATGATCAGGAGATAAACTTCAATATCGCGATCAAGCATGGTAATCAATTAAATACCAACTTGCAGTTCAAGCAAAAATTCTACGTTGAATAAGCCAAGCTGAGATTGCCGTAAGACATAAGTAACTTTGGGACGATACAAGTCTGTACCGTCCCGCCCTTTTCCTGTCCTTTAGCCCTCAGCTTGGGTATCATTGCCGCAGTATAAGTCGCCCCAATGATATAGGTGTTCCATGCAACAAATCGTCCTCGCCAGTGGCAACAAAGGCAAACTCGCCGAATTCGATCAAATGCTCGCCAGCTACGGTGTCACTGTACTGCCGCAGAGCCAATTTAATGTCAGCGAAGTGGCCGAAACGGGCACCACTTTTGTCGAAAATGCTATTATCAAAGCCAGACATGCAGCCGAAATCACCGGACTTGCCGCCATTGCCGATGATTCAGGTTTAGAAGTGGATTTACTCCAAGGCGCTCCCGGCATTTATTCAGCGCGTTACGCGGGCGAAAATGCCAAAGATCAAGACAACGTATTGAAACTACTTGAGACAATAAAAGACCAGCCAGCACCTCGCAGTGCGAGATTCCAATGCGTACTGGTGTATATGCGCCACGCCAAAGATCCAACCCCAATTATTTGCCAAGCTGCATGGGAAGGCCAAATCGACTTTAACCAACGTGGCGACAATGGCCATGGTTACGATCCGATTTTTATCCCTGAAAATTATCAATGTAGCGCGGCGGAGCTCAGCAGCAACGAGAAAAATGCCTTAAGCCATCGTGGTAAAGCCCTAGTGCAACTCATCGCCGCCATGCAAGCCCAAGGCGTGTTAACTGGCGGGAATGCACAATAATGTCGTCAACTGCCGTGACTACTGCGATGAAGCTCGAACTGCCGCCACTCAGTCTGTATATCCATATTCCTTGGTGCGTACAAAAGTGTCCTTATTGTGACTTTAACTCCCATGGTCAAAATGGTGAGCTGCCACAGGAAGCCTATGTTGATGCGCTATTAGAAGACTTACGCCAAGACTTACATCTCGTCCAAGGGCGGCAAATTCATACCATCTTTATCGGTGGCGGCACACCATCCTTATTCGATGCTTTGCAAATCAAACGCATACTCGATGGTGCCAATGCGCTAATCCCCTTTAGTGACAATATCGAAATCACCATGGAAGCCAACCCTGGCACCTTAGAACACGATGATTTTAGTGCCTATCGCGCAGCCGGTGTCACTCGTTTATCTATCGGTGTGCAGAGTTTTTCTAAGGATAAGCTCAACTTACTTGGACGTATTCACGATCAAAACGAGGCACAAGTCGCTGCTCAAAAAGCCAGTCAAGCGGGATACTTGAGTTTTAACCTCGATTTAATGCATGGATTACCCAACCAAAGTTTTGCTGAAGCCATGGCTGATATCGACACGGCAGCGGCGCTCAATCCGCCCCACCTGTCTTGGTATCAGTTAACAATTGAGCCCAACACCCTATTCCACTCAAAACCGCCGCAGTTGCCCGATGACGAAGCCCTCTGGCATATCTATGAGCAAGGTCAACAAAAGCTGGCCGCATTAGGGTATGAGCAATACGAAATATCCGCTTATGCGAAACCCGGTTACCAATGTAAGCACAATCTCAACTACTGGCAGTTTGGTGATTATCTAGGCATAGGCTGTGGCGCCCACGGTAAAGTGACGCTGCCAGAAGAAAACCGCATTATACGCACGGTAAAAATTAAACATCCCAAGGGATATCTGAGTGCCAGCAACTACACCTTCGAATCGATTGATGTGGCAGAGGAAGATCGCGCGCTTGAATATTTAATGAATCGCCTGCGCCTGATGACACCTATCCCTAAGCAAGAATTTGAACTGCGTACCGGACAGCACAGAGACACATTGACCGAAGGAATGGAAAAGGCCAAACAACGCGGTTTACTCACAGAATCCGCTGAACATTGGCAATTAACCAGTAAAGGTCACATGTTTGTTAATGATTTACTGACACAATTCTGCTAACACTGCCGTTAAAATAGCTATATAAATAATGTGTTAGTGGTCAATAGTGCAGTTTAATACTATTACTGCTAACACATTTTCTAACATTAATATCCATACATTCTTGTCCAGCTTCTTTAGAATTGATGCAACTCAATCCAGGAAGCTTGATCATGCCAATAAAAACTAAAATCAGCTTAGTCGCACTGACCCTTTCAGCTCTACTGACCATTCCCGCATATGCAGCATCAACTTCGCCAGCCTTACACAGTGCAAGCGAACCTATGAATGCAGTGGTGCAAACCGAGTCAGACAAAGCCAATGCGTTGTTCGAAACCCTCTTCATGGAAAACATCATGGCGAGCCCCATTTCGCAAACCTATATGGGGATCAAGCAAGACTATGATAAATGGGATGAACTGGGTGATGCCGCCGATGATAAAGCCCTAGCGCGCACGAAAAAACAACTGGCGCAGGTCAATCTGATTGATGCGGCCAAACTCGATCCACAAACAAACCTCAGCCTCACCTTACTCAAACAAAATCTGCAAAATGACATCGAAGATGACCAATGGCGCTACCATAATTACCCTGTAAATCAAATGTATGGCGGCCACTCTATGATAGCCTCCTTCTTGATTAACCAACATCAAATCACAGATGTCAGCGATGCCAAGGCCTATATCAGCCGCTTAAATGGCGTGCCAAAACGCTTAAGTCAATTACAGACAGTATTAGACGCTCGCGCAGTTAAAGGCATTATCGCGCCTAAGTTCGTATTCGCTTATGTCATTTCAGACAGCCAAAACATCATCAAAGGTGCGCCTTTTGATAAGGGCGACGACAGCGCGTTACTCGCCGATTTTCGCCGTAAAGTGAACGCATTAGCGATTAAAGAAACGGAAAAGCAAGCACTGATTCAACAGGCTGAGTATGCACTAGTAACTCAAGTCGAGCCCGCCTATAACAAGCTCATCAGTTACATCAAAACCTTAGCAACCAGAGCTGACGACCGCGATGGTGCGTGGAAACTCCCTAATGGCGCGGCCTTTTACAATAATGCTTTGGCCCGCACTACCACCACAAATATGACCGCCGATCAAATCCATGACTTAGGCCTTTCTGAGGTGGAACGTATTCATAACGAAATGCGCGCCATTATGAAGAAGGTCAATTTTAAAGGCGATTTACAGCAATTCTTTAGCTTCATGCGTGATGATCCCCAGTTCTACTACCCCAATACTGCCGAAGGCAAAGCCGCCTATTTAGCTGAGGCGACTAAGCTCATCGACAATATGAAATCGCGCTTGGATGAAGTATTCAAAGTAAAACCTAAAGCTGCCATGATAGTGAAACAGGTTGAAGCCTTTAGAGAAAAATCCGCGGGCAAAGCCTTCTATGAGCAACCTGCGCCGGATGGCTCGCGTCCCGGTAGCTACTATGCAAACCTATATGACATGAAAGCCATGCCGAAATACCAAATGGAAGCACTGGCCTACCACGAAGGTATTCCGGGTCATCATATGCAGATAGCCATTTCCCAAGAGCTGCAAAATATTCCTAAGTTCCGCAAGTTTGGTGGCTATACCGCGTATATCGAGGGCTGGGGTTTATATAGCGAATCTTTCCCGAAAGAAATGGGACTCTACGCCGATCCCTATTCTGACTTTGGTCGTCTAGCAATGGAGCTATGGCGTGCATGTCGCTTAGTCGTTGATACTGGTATCCACGCTAAAAAGTGGACCCGCGAGCAAGGCATTGCCTATTACGTGGATAATACGCCCAATGCTAAATCAGATGCGGTGAAAATGGTTGAACGCCATATCGTTATGCCATCGCAAGCGACAGCCTATAAAGTGGGCATGATTAAGCTGCTGGAACTCAGACATAAAGCAGAGCAACAGCTTGGCAGTCAATTTGATATCCGCGACTTCCATACGCTAGTACTTGCTAACGGCGCATTACCGCTGGATGTGTTAGAGCAACAAGTCGATCTCTGGATAGCCAGCAAGAAGAAGGCCTAATACCCTGATGTTTTAATGCCTTAATGCCTAGCCGTGAAGCATTGTTAACCTGCTTCACGACTAAAGCGACATCGATGAAAGTCTTAAGCTACGCCCAATAAAAAAGCCACTCGAAAGTGGCTTTTTTATTGGTACCATTATCCCGTTAGATAACAGAACCCTTCTCACTGTGGGTCACTATATTTGTTGTATTAATTTATGCTTTAGCACTCGCCTTCACATCACTTAACACACAGTTGCGACTTTAGGGTACAGGGAGACAAAACTTGTGCTCAAGGCTGCACAAACCATCAATAAAAAATTACCTCAGCGATAAGGCTGAGGTAAACCAAAAACTAGGATGATGGTTTAAAGAGCCAACATTGTTTTAGTTCTCAAACTTCTGTTGGCTGTGATCCAAAACTGCATTAATGCCGACCTGTACACAAAAATTGAAAGGGGTCATTTCCAATAAACGTATAGGACTCAGGTCATTCCGAATCAACTGTTACCATTGTATTCAATTAAGAACAGAGTTCAAGGGTGTTATAAAAAAGTGCTTTAGAACACCCTAAAAAATCATCAGCAAATGTACTCATCAACTCAATCTAAAGTATTGATTTTAAATGGCCATAAAAGTGCTTGGTTAATTTGAAATCACATAGAACTGGTTTTGAGAACAATGTTTCCTATTCTACTGACGTTTACTGAATAATTCGACATAGGGCGCATCCCAATACGGCGGCGTGCCTATGTGATCTTTGATGAATTCGATAAAAGAACTGACCTTAGGTGCTAAGTGCTTACGACGGGGATAAACCGCCTGCAATGGCAGATGGTGGGTCAATTGCCAATCCTTCAGTAAAGGCACTAATGTTCCCTTGGCAATTTCATCTTCCATCAAATAACTTGCAAGATACACAACCCCGAGACCACTGATTGCAGCAGATTTTAAGGCCGGTGCGTTATCCACCCTGAAATTGCCCGATACGCCAATTTCACAGTAATCATCACCCTTCTTAAATTGCCACATGCTGTGCTCGTGCCACTCGCCTTGATAGACCAAACAATTGTGGTCAACTAACTGCTCAGGTCGAGTTGGCTCGCCATGTTGAGCAATATAGCCAGGAGAAGCAACTAACAGGAATTGGCACTTCATCAGAGGTCTAGCAACCATACCAAGCGGTAATTGCTCCGACATAGTTAACAATAAATCTAAGCCTTCACTCACGACATCTACTTTATGGTCCAGTAAGCTCACTTGTAGCTCAAGCTCAGGATGTTTTGCCATAAAGGATGGCAGCGCAGGAATGATATGCATCACCCCAAAGGATTGGGAAATCCCCACCTTGAGCACACCGCGGGTCGCATCATTTAAGTTATGCACGCTGGCTATCGCTTGTTCAGCGTCACGCAGCAATTCTTCACCTTGCAGATACAGCAAATGCCCTGCTTCAGTCAGGCTTAAGCTGCGGGTGGTACGTTGGATTAATTGAACACCAAGTCTATGTTCAAGATCGGCGACTTGTGTACTGACCTTAGACTTAGAGATCCCAAGCCTTCTTGCGGCGGCACTAAAACTACCAGCTCTGGCCACATGAGTAAAAATCGCAATAGGTTCTAACAGTTCTAACATGGAAGTCGCCTTAAGCTGTTTACGACAATGATATTAACTTTCGGTGAGTAGCAGTGGTTAGCGTAATTATCGCTTAAAAATAACCATAGCATTGATATCTCGCATTAAAGTGATATAACGCAGAGATTTAGACCGAAAAAGTCCACTAAAGTAGGGTGTTATATCTGACTGATATGCCAGCTTTTAATTATATTTTAAGAGTATACCAAATATTCGTCTCTAGACTGTAACATTCCGAACTAAATCGCTGCAAGCCAAGCCTACAAGCCACATCGACTTGGCCATAAGGGTTTTGCCACGACTAAACATTAGCCAATAAAAAAGCCCCTAGGCGATAAATTAACTAGGGGCGTAGCATTCAAATTTGACTCATGCACAAGGAGATAGAAGTTATTGCAGTTAAAACTCAGGGCTATTCACAAAAACTATTAGTAAGGACGATTTACAAGAACTATTCACGCAGCTCCTTGGTTGAGTTTTGTGTCAACGCATAAGGCGCGAGTTCTGGTACCTCTTGGCGTAATTGATTTTCAAGCACTAACAGATTTTCAAATCGGTCGCACAAACGGTCAGCTTTAGCTTCCAGTCCCTTAGATTGACTCTCAATTTGTTGCTCAATATCTTGTCCTAAGTTGTCCATTTTTTTGGAGAAGGCATCCATCTTGGCTTCAAAACTATCACCGTCACCCGACATGATTTGGCCACCTATGGTCATCATAATGGTGCCCACTGAGTTCTGAACAATTTGCTCCATTTCCTGCTCGAATTCGTCGTTAAAGGTGTTCTGAATTGAGTCTTCCGTCGCACCGAGATAGAAGCTATCGCCATGACGGTAGGCCACTGAATCAACGCGCTTTTGGACACCTGCCATCATTTCATCGAATTTAGCACCGGCCGCATCGCCCATTAAAGGGGTTAACGCCATGCTCACCGCTTGGGACGCTAATGCGACGGCCTCGTTCACGACTTCAATCACTTCAGGCACTTGCGTCGACACTTCATCGGCGTATTGAGTCACTAGCTTTTTTTGCTTATCGGTTAAGCTTACTTGTTTACCCTCAACAAATAACTTATCGACTTCGATGCGATACTTTTCTGTACCCTTCTCGCTCATGACTAATTTTTTAGGCTCAACCATAACGTCATAATTTAAAGAGACTTCACAGCGGTCATCGACTTTAGGTTCAGTTTGCGCTTGCGCCAACTGTAGGCTAGATGCCCCTAAAATCACGCCGGATAAAGCAAATCCAGTTAATAGCTTATTTAATTTCATGTTGTTCGTCCTTTAATCTGAATAATTCGATAAACCTAAACTACTGAATAGCTTAAAGCAGGAGACGTGCCAACATTATAACAATATGATTATATTGGATTTAGGAAAGTTAGCACTAAAAGGTCATTAGCGAAATTCGCTAACTTTTAGTCTGATAGTGCTAATAAAAACGAGAGGTAAAGCTAGAAAATAGATCGGCCAAGACGCTGACTTAAGTGCTCAAGCATGGCAGTGCCAGCAAGTGAATTGCCATTGCCATCGAGTTCTGGCGACCAAACACAAATCGACAGTTCCCCAGGAATAACGGCAATGATGCCACCACCGACGCCACTTTTACCTGGCATACCAACACGATAGGCAAACTCACCTGCACCATCGTATAGGCCCGAGGTCGCCAACAGGGCATTAAGCTGCCGAGTTTGCACCTGAGAGATAAGCTCAGTCCCCGTGATACTTTTGCCGCGATTAGCCAAGTACAACATGGCCTTGGACAAGTCAGCACAATTCATCTTCAAGGCGCAATAATGAAAATACGTGCGCAGCACAGTATCGACATCGCCTTGAAAATTACCAAAGGACTTCATCAAATAAGCAATCGCCGCATTGCGCGCACTATGCTGATATTCTGAGTCGGCCACTTGTTTGTCGAAACTGACTTTATCGTTTTGGCTTAGTTGCCTGACTAACTCGAGCATTCTGTGTTTAGGTGCACCTAAGCGACTCTGCAATAAGTCAGCAATCACTAACGCACCAGCATTGATAAATGGGTTGCGCGGCTTGCCACGTTCTAACTCGACTTGTACTAAAGAGTTGAATGAATGGCCCGAAGGTTCTTTGCCAACTCGGCTCCAAATTTCGGCTTCTTCATATAAAGTTAACGCTAAGGTTAAGCTGAAAACTTTGGAGATACTTTGAATCGAAAACGGCTCAAGGTAATCGCCCGCACCTAAGGTTTCACCATCAACGGTTGTGACGGCAATGCCTAATTTGCCAGCATCAACGCTGGCCAGTGCGGGGATGTAATCTGCAACCTTTCCTTGGCCGAGCAAGGGTCGAACTTTCTCGACCACTTCCTCAAGTAATGCCAACTCGGGCATTAACCCCACCAAATGTCGTACAGTTCGCTAACTTCAACCTGAGAAACTTTTTGGTTCGCCCAGAATGCCTTAACTGCAGCAATATCTTCTTCGGTACATTTGCCGATCGTTTGGGTTGCGATAATGCCTTCCCATTCGATGTGACCGCCGCCATGGAAACCTAACTTACGGGTTTCGATCACTTCATCGATGAATTTATCTACAGTTGCATCGATATCGGCTTCAGATACTGATGCATCAAAAGTCCAAGCCATATCAAAACCTAACTCTTGGAATTCATCAACGCGCATTTTCTTACGTAAACGACGGCTACGATTAGTTGCCATAGTGACTTTCCCCGTTGTGTTAAAAAACTAATTAATTAATTGAAATATCTAGATTAAGCGATACGCTCAAACATCAGATCCCATACACCGTGACCCAATCTATGGCCGCGGGCTTCAAACTTTGTCAGTGGGCGATGATCAGGACGTGGCACCACAGTGCCGTCACTCGACTGGTTTTTATAACCAGGAGCCGCCTGCATCACTTCCAACATATGCTCGCTGTATTCTTCCCAATCGGTTGCCATATGGAACACGCCGCCAATTTTTAGCTTACGGCGGATCAGTTCAGCAAATTCAGCTTGTACGATACGACGCTTATGATGACGTTTCTTATGCCAAGGATCGGGGAAAAACAATTGCACTCGGGCCAATGAACCGTCGGCAATCGCATGTTCTAATACTTCCATGGCATCATGATGATACACACGTAAATTAGTCACACCCGCGATGGCTGCATCGCTTAAGCAAGAACCGACACCCGGTTTATGCACTTCAATACCAATAAAATTTTGCTCTGGTGCGTCTTTAGCCATTTGCACTAAAGAGGCGCCCATGCCAAAGCCAATTTCCAGCACAGTATCGGCTTCACGGCCAAAAACGTCGCTCAGTACCAATGGCGTTGGGCTGTAATCTAACCCCATTGTTGGCCACTGGCTTTCAATAGCTTGGGCTTGGCCTTTAGTTAAGCGACCTTCTCTTAGGACAAAGCTTCTGATCTTACGCAGATACTTGCCTTCTTCATTAAATTCAGCGGTAGTGACTTCGCTCATTTTTGCCTCGTCTAGTGGACAGCACCATCATAAAAGAAGGGCATTATCCAAAGTTCAACATACAGTGCAAGCACTAATGGGGCGAAAGTATACCAAGATTATTTGAGAGTGCGAATTTAGCAGTGATTTTCGGCTTTTTAGCCCTTATCCACTTGTCTTTGAGCTTGTCTAAGAAGATAACTGCCGCTACACTGCGCCGATGAAATCTACAGCCTCCTTCGCTACACGTATCGTCTCTTGGTACGACAATCACGGTCGTAAAACCCTCCCTTGGCAGCAAGATAAAACCCCATATAGCGTATGGGTTTCTGAAATCATGCTGCAACAAACTCAGGTTGCGACTGTAATTCCCTATTACCTTAAATTTATGGCGCGTTTCCCCGATGTGTTAGCACTTGCTAACGCGCCAGATGATGAGGTGTTGCATCATTGGACTGGCCTTGGGTATTACGCTAGGGCGCGTAATCTGCATAAAGCAGCCAAGATGGTCCGCGACGATTATCAGGGATTATTTCCAACGGATTTTGAGCAAGTACTTGCTCTGCCTGGCATTGGTCGCTCGACAGCGGGCGCGGTATTGTCACTGTCACTTGGGCAGCATCACCCGATCCTCGACGGTAACGTCAAACGCGTGTTAGCAAGACACGGCGCTATAGCAGGTTGGCCGGGGCAAAAAACGGTCGAAGCGCAGCTTTGGCAGCTAACTGACACGTATACGCCGCAGCAAGATATTCAGAAATATAATCAAGCCATGATGGATATCGGCGCTAGTATTTGTACTCGTAGCAAACCTAACTGCGCCGCTTGCCCTGTGGCGATTGATTGCAAAGCTCAGCTGATTGGCAGACAAACCGATTTCCCCGGCAAGAAGCCTAAAAAAACCATACCGACCAAAGCGGCGTGGATGTTAGTGCTAATGCAAGACAATCAAGTGTTTTTAGCTAAACGTCCGCCAGCGGGAATTTGGGGCGGACTTTGGTGTTTCCCTGAGTTTGCCACCCAAGCCGCACTTGAAACCCACCTCGAAGAGCAAGGGTTTGCTACGCAGCCACTAGAATGGCTAACTGGCTTTAGGCACACGTTTAGCCACTTCCATTTAGATATTCAGCCCATGATGCTTAATTTAGATAAAACCCACGGCAATAAAGAGAGCGTGGGCGCTGTCATGGAACAAAACCAGTCTCTCTGGTATAACATAAGTCATCCTTCCAAAGTGGGACTCGCCGCCGCCACCGAGCGCGTGCTAGCCAATTTGGGATCACTCGTTCAATCCGCAGTCAGTAAGGAATAATCATGGCGCGTACAGTCAATTGCGTATATTTAAATAAAGAAGCCGACGGCCTAGACTTTCAACTGTATCCAGGTGATTTAGGTAAGCGCATTTTTGATAACATCAGCAAAGAAGCTTGGGGCCTATGGCAAAAAAAGCAAACCATGCTGATTAACGAAAAGAAACTCAACATGATGAATGTTGATGATCGTAAGTTTCTTGAAGAACAAATGACCTCTTTCCTCTTTGAAGGTAAAGAAGTAGAAATTGAAGGTTTTGTGCCTGAAAAAGACCAAGATTAATTCTTGTCGTTAACTTAACGACAAAGCTTACAAAAAAGCGCCTTTCGGCGCTTTTTGTTTATTAATCTCGTGAAGAATAACTGAGCGTTACTTACGCACGCCTTCAACCACAAGATCTAACTCAACATGGCTAGACGCTGGGCCTAAATCCATTTTGATACCGAAATCTTTCATCGCAAACGTGGTTGTGCCCGTAAAACCTGCACGGTAACCACCCCATGGATCTTGACCTTCGCCCACTGCATGGGCATTGATCGCTAATGGCTTAGTGACACCATTTAAGGTTAAGTTGCCGTTAATCACTAAGTCGCCATTACCTTTATCTTCAACTGTGGTTGAGGTAAACGTCGCTTGCGCAAACTTACTCGTGTTAAGGAAATCGGCGCTACGAATATGCTTATCACGCTCGGCGTGGTTTGAATCTACACTGAGCGTATTTACAGTCACATTCACTTTAGCCGCAGTGGGTTTAGCCGCGTCATAGCTAAAGTCGCCGCTAAAATCATTAAAGCGGCCAACGACATAGCTATAACCTAAGTGGCTCACTTTGAAAGTAATAGAGGCATGTGCTCCTTCACGGTCAATGACATAGTCCGCCGCTGAAGCCGCCATCGGAGCCAATAGAGATGCACCAATCAGTGCGCTTAACAGTTGCTTTTTCATTGTATTATCCTCGATTAAATTTAATCATTTTGAGTAAAGTTGCGTCTTTATCGATAAAGTGATGCTTTAACGCACCTGCTGCGTGGATTACCACGAGTGCGATTAAGCTATAAGCTGCGTATTGGTGGATATCGCCTGCTATATCAGCTTGGTTTTCAAAAAAAGGTCCAAATCCTGGTAGTTCAAACCAGTCAAACACCATAATTCCACGGCCTTCTGCCGTTGAAATAAGAATGCCGGCACACATGATCACCAGCAGCAATATATAAATAGCCAAATGCGCAATATGAGCAGCCAGCCTCTCCCAAGGCTTATGATTCGCCTCTGGTACGGGCTTAGGATTCACTAAGCGCCACAACAGGCGGAATAACGTCACTGCCAAGAGTAAAATCCCGACGCTCTTATGTAGATGTGGCGCTGTCTTGTACCACGCGCTGTAGTAGGTTAACTCCACCATCCACACACCTACCGCAAACAACCCAATGACGACGATCGCACTCAGCCAATGAGTCACAATTGCGGTTATCCCATAAGCCAACTTACTATTTCGAAACATACTGCGACTCCGTATTCGCGTTTTCTTCATGCCATCCATGAAATAATATTCATTATCATAAGTCTAATTTTAAAAACTAAAATCAGTAAAAATCGCTCATATCTTTCTAAATTTTAGAAAGTAAGCCGAAAATTAGGATTTATGAGCACAAATCTATAGTAAACATCAGCATCCCCCTGACTTGAAAAATACAGTCAACGAATGAAATTGACCTGAATTCACAGAATAAGAGATAAAAAACAGCCAAGATGCACATTAAACCGCCGAACGAGTTATTAATTGGAAAAAAGCACTTGCAGAGGTGAAACTCACTAGCTAATATAGCCGCACTTCGAACGAGACGGCTCAGCTAGCGAGTTCAAAGTAGTCAACTAACGCTTAGTTTAGTTGCCCGAATAGCTCAGTCGGTAGAGCAGAGGATTGAAAATCCTCGTGTCCCTGGTTCGATTCCGGGTTCGGGCACCATTATTTTGCAGTATAAGTTTAGCCGGCATAGCTCAGTTGGTAGAGCAACTGACTTGTAATCAGTAGGTCCCGAGTTCGACTCTTGGTGCCGGCACCATATAAACAAAAAAGCCACTCAATGAGTGGCTTTTTTGTATTTGAAATTTAAATAATTTGAGCAACAGCAAAGCCTTTGGTCACCGCAACTGACTTACTCTCGATAAACCAGTAGGTCCTGAACTCGACTCTTGGTACTGGCACAGTTAAAGCAACGAAGCCACTCGATAAGTGACTTTTTTGTATCTGAAATTTGAATGATTCAAACAACAAAGCCTGTAGTCAATCGCAACTGACTTACTCTCGATAAAATCAGTAGATCCCGAGTTCGACTCTTGGTGCCGGCACCATATAAACAACCAAGCCACTCAATGAGTGGCTTTTTTGTATTTGAAATTTGAATGATTTGAGCAACAGCAAAGCCTTTGGTCACCGCAACAGACTTACTCTCGATAATACCGGTAGGTTTTGAGATAGACTTTTGGTCGTTCAATTCATGCCAGTTCAAAATCATAGTTGCAGACAAACATAGCTACCAAAATCTGCTGTCGATAAAAGTACCGTAACACTCACTAAACTTCACCATCAGACGATATTCCCCTCCCCTTCGCATACATTGCATGCCTTAAGTGTTAATTTTCTTTCTTAAAACACAGATTAAACGAGCACTGAAGTTAACCTTATCAGTCTAAAGGCAAGGCTATCGTCACTAAAATGCTGAAACTTTCAGCGACTCAATATGAGTAAAGTGGAAGAATCAAATAAATGTTCGATTTTTGTTTAATAGTTAATCAGTCATTTAAAAAGGGCTTGCACAGCCAAAGCGAGCACTATATTATACGCGCACTTCGAACGAACAAGGTCTTTACGACTTAGTTTGAAGTAGTTAACTAACGCTTAGTTAGTTGCCCGAATAGCTCAGTCGGTAGAGCAGAGGATTGAAAATCCTCGTGTCCCTGGTTCGATTCCGGGTTCGGGCACCACTATTTAGCCGGCATAGCTCAGTTGGTAGAGCAACTGACTTGTAATCAGTAGGTCCCGAGTTCGACTCTTGGTGCCGGCACCATATAAACAACGAAGCCACTCTATGAGTGGTTTTTTTGTATCTGAAATTTGAATTAGTTCAAAGCAAAGTGCAACTGACTTACTCTCGATAATTCCAGTAGGTCCCGAGTTCGACTCTTGGTGCCGGCACCATATAAACAACGAAGCCACTCTATGAGTGGTTTTTTTGTATCTAAAATTTGAGTTAGTTCAAAGTAAAGTGCAACTGACTTACTCTCGATAATACCAGTAGGCCCCGAGTTCGACTCTTGGTGCCGGCACCATATAAACAACCAAGCCACTCAATGAGTGGCTTTTTTGTATCTGAAATTTGTAGTCAATCGCAACTAACTCACGTCAACACCAGCAGTTTGTTTGTTGCTTATCCTGAAAAGAACTTAATAGCGAACCCCGCCTTACCCAAGTACTCGATAAATTGCGTAAACAGAGCATCAATACTCACATCATAAAAAAGCCACTCATTGAGTGACTTTGGGCTCTTATACAAACTATCAGCTCAAGCAGCTCGCGCTTATTTGATTAGCTCGAGTGGCATAGGCCTATCACCGGCTTGAACTTGATGTTGAACATGGCGCCACCCTTGAGTGAGCTCACTAAGATGGGCTTTTCTCTCGGGGAATTGCGCAGAAAGTTTTTCGATAACATCGATTTGCTTCTTACACAATAATGACCAACGATCTGCATTTGATAAGTACATGGCGTTTTCCTTAACTGAGGGGTTACTTTTCCTTAGCCAGTTAAGTCTAGGCGGGAATGATTTTATTGCCAATTCAAAATTGCGTGTTAGCGCACTGTTAAAACAAGTCACTCAGGAGTATCTTTGACCTATAAACATAAGATAGGAGGCGTTATGACAGCCGATATTTTCAAACTCATTTTTGTCGCTATTGGTATATTTCTCGTTTACAAACTGATATTTGGTGGCAAGAAAGGTCTGACTATTTTTGAAATGCATTTTAAAGATGGTCGCATGACTCAGCATAAGGGCAAGATCCCCGAACGATTCGAGCGGGAATGCCGCCACATTGCTAAAGCAGAAAAACTGACGTGTACTGTTAGGGCTGAAAAATCTGGAGATGTACGCTTACATATTTCTGCCAACGTGAGTGACAATGTGAAGCAAAGGATACGTAATCTGTTTCCGTTTGAATATTATGACAAAAAATCGATAGATAACAGTCGTCAAGCAGGCTAGTTCTTCGCCTTTCCCCTAGCAACCTCAATACTTAACCCACAATACTTGTTGAAGGTTAAGTATTGAGGGTTAAGTATTGAGGTTGCAGCGAGTCCCTAAAGCACTCTTCTTATTTAAACTTAACCGGATACATAGGTTTTAAAAAATCGGATTCTAAACGACCATCTTCCCTCGCATCTCGAATACGACGTTCATTATCTTGCACCATAGGATCGCTGGCAGGTTGATGAGCATCGGCTTTTGTCTCAGCTTGTTCCTCAAACATAACGTCAAAAGATGAACAAGCCGTTAACGACAAACTCAACAAGGCTCCCCATAGAACTAAGTGTTTTTTAATCATTTATCTATACCAACTTAAACTCGGAATAATTAAAATAATAAACAATGAGTTACACCAACATGACTCTTATATTTATCACTTTATGCCGCTAGCAAAAAATGCCTAGCTGACACTTTGGTTTGAGCTGAATACTTTAGTGCAGACAAAAGGTGATTATTAGCCAAGCTATACTGTTTAACTCAAGTTAAGCCTTAATGAACATGTAAGCCATAATAGGCCTAGTTAATCCAAGACAAACTGAGATAAATGTAATTAAGCTAAGCCAACCTAGGCAAAAATTGGCTCATGTTATTTTTGGATCACTAAAGTCACCTGGGCGACTGTGATACCAAACTTAATAATATCGCTCTGATTTATAATGGTATTGTCATTCACTAAGAACATCCAATCGTCGAAATGAACTTGGTATTCATCGCCATCCACGGGTAATAACATATCGTATTTCCAACGTAGCGCACTACCACTGGATTGACCATCGGCGGTGCCGATAATGTCACCTGCAGTTCCCGAGTATCGCCCTTCCCCTAGCGCTTTAATGCGCCACACACGAGTTTGAGTTTCGCCATCATCATAAACAAACCATTCATTAATGACGCCCTCGTTTCCCTGCCAACTGGCTTCCATAGTGACATTGAATTTGCGGATCACTTTGCCACTAAAATCATGCACTATCCCAGATGCTTTTAATGGCCCATTAAAGAATGATTCCAACACCAGTGTGGGATGAGTATCTTTATAATCCGTCACTTCCACCGATGAGCAACTCGATAGCAGACCTATCATTATTAGGCCTAACAATAACTTTTGACCGATAAGTCGTGTTAACAATCGCATGGTTTTTCTCCGAGTAATTGCGCCCGCAAACTCGGACGGCTAGTGTCTTTCGATAACCAAATCGCTAAAAATGCCTCAGCAAAATTAGCATCGTGGATAATGTCGAGTGGTTGATGATTAAAGAAAAACTGACTCGTTTGCCCATCCATAACCTTAAAACTTAAATGGTCGCCCTGCTTCACATCTGGCCAAGTGGCAGTTAATAAACTCAGCCAACGCTGGATATCATTTTCGGCAAACGCTAGATGCTGCCATTGATCCTTTGTCGCCTCTAACAGATCTTCAGACTCTATATCTCGATAATATTCAATATCTAGCAGCAGAGGATATTGCCCCTGTTGATAACGGCCATTTACCGTCAGCAGTCTCGCCTTATACAAACTAAACCACAGCCAATCCATTTCTCCGCGCCCTACTTCCTGAAAAGTCTGCGTCACATCGGCGGCATCATTCAGCTCGATAGTAATGTTTTCAAAATCTGGCGTTTTCGCCTCTAATGCTTTTAGAGGTGCGGTCAATAAACTGAGCGCCAATAAACTTAAGCAGCTTGAATTCAAAAATGAAAAACCAATATTTGAGCTGCGATTACGAACTGACGACATAGGATCCCCTTTGACTGCATAATGTCTTACAACACCTATTGACTAAAAAATGACTTAACCGGACTCAATTCCTAGATTTCAATAATTAACGTCCAAACACAGTAAAAGAGCGAGCCTTAGTGCTTCGATTAAATCCATAGGGATTAGCAAGTTGGATTAAAAATGGCAGCAAGACTAGCCAAACAAAAAATAACACCACAGCAGAAATGACATTGCCGTAGGGCAAAGTCACCGCATTAAACTGCGCGCCCGCGACATAGCTTAACGTGCCAAATATTCCTCCGAGTAACGCCTGCAATATCAGCGGTAAGGGTCGCATAAACGCTAAGCTATGATTCAAACTCAAGCCAAAGTGCAGCCATAAACAGCCAAGCCACCAAGAGAAGGCAGCAAACTCGAACAGTCCTAAAACCGACAGCACAGTATCAATGCCAATCCCTAGGGCGGCAACCTTGAGCATTAATCGCAAATCCGCCTGACGATACTGGCGCTTACCCGACGAGGACAACAGGATAAAGTGAAGCAATAATAAAGGTATAGTAAGCAGAAGTGACAAGTTAAGCCAAAGCACACTCGACCACCACACAGCCTGAAAACTCAGGGCGTTATAGAGTATAAAACCCTGATGTTTAGGCAGATGCCGAGAGTTAGCTAACATTGACTTCATCTTTGCCTCACTTTTATCTTGCTACAACTACAGCGACAATTTCATTTAAACGGATGCATCTAAACGAACTACTCTCAACGGCTAATCTAACCGGCTAGCCGCAGGAACAGCCTGGCTAGGCTGACTATTGCCTAGAACGCGATAGTCCGGACGTACGGCAACTAAATGCACTGTGCTTGTGGTGCGTTCTAAAAATCCACCTTCACAATAACTTAGGTAGAATTTCCACATGCGGATAAAGTCTTCGCCATAACCTAAGATTTGGATTTCACCCACGGCATGATCGAAATTCTCATGCCAATGCCTCAGAGTTTTAGCGTAATCGAGCCCCATATCATTGAGCGACCAGACCACCATGTCCGTCTGTTTGGCAATATGACCGACCATTTGACTGACAGAAGGTAAGCAGCCACCGGGGAAAATATAGCGCTGAATAAAATCCACACTTTTGCGATAGCTGTCGTAACGTTGATCGGCAATCGTTATCGCCTGAAGCAGCATACGCCCATGGGGCTTTAAAAGTGATTCCAGCTTTTTAAAGAAACCCGGTAAATATTCATGCCCTACCGCTTCAATCATTTCAATAGAAACAACCCTGTCGTATTCCCCCGTCAGATTGCGATAATCCTCGGTCAGCAGAGTCACTTTATCGCTCAGGCCTTCGCTTTCAACGCGCGCTTTGGCATAGGCGTATTGCGCATCTGAAATCGTCGTCGTTGTCACGTGCACGCCATAGTGCTTGGCCGCATAAATAGCCAGTGCGCCCCAGCCAGTACCAATCTCAAGCAAGGTTTGACCTGGCTGTAAATCGAGGCGCTCGCAGATAGTCATCAGCTTAAACAGCTGGGCTTCCTGCAAACTGGCTTCCTCATGGGGATAAAGCGCACTCGAGTACAACATTTCACGGTCGAGGAATTGCTCGTACATGGCATTACCCAAATCGTAGTGGGCCAGAATGTTGCGCTTCGAGCCCTCCTGCGAGTTACGATTCAGCACATGCTTCACGCGGTTTATCGTGCCGGTTAACCAAGAAAACTTGGCTTCAATCCTATCGAGCAAGGCTAAATTGCGGGCAAACAGTTGCACAACTTTGGTGAGATCTGGGCTCGTCCAATGGCCTTGAATATAACCTTCACCTGCACCAATGGAGCCTGAAAGCATTATTTGACGATAAAAACTGGGGTGTTTAACCACAAGCGTGGCATGTAAATCGGTATGACTCTCACCAAAACGATAACTCTTATCGCCCTCAACTAAGGTCAAGCAACCGTGGGGCAGACTTTCCAGCGCCTTGAGCAAGACTTTACGCGCAATACTGTCGGGCAGTTTCCCTGTGGCGACTGAGGTTTGCGAAGCAGTATTTTCCATGTTATTTCTCCATCTGAGCTGGATGCGGCACAAAGGGCACACGTTTGAAAAAGAGTTTCAGCGCTTGCCAATAAATCCCGAAGAAGATCTTGAGAGTCATAAAAGGAAAGCGAAATAAAAGCGTCCGTAAATTGGCCGCCGTGATCGGTTGGCGTTTCATCATTAGATTGGCATTAAACAGTTTTTTACCATTCTCTTGCATCGACTTGTTTTCAATACCAATATTTAAGTCTTCACTCGGCGCAGCCACATGCCATAGATAACGCATATCAAGGGTCATAAAGGGGGAAACGTGAAACACTTTGTCAGAAGGTTTGGGCGCGGCTACATCTACTAAATAGCAATGGCGTTGATCCCAAGGCGTGTTACTCACCTCGGCCAACATGTATAAAGGCGTTTTATCTTGATAACAAAAATAGAAATTTACTGGGCTGAAATACACGCCAAAATGACGGATCTGACCCACAAACAAGACTCGGTTACACTGCTTATCAGCACCTAACTCGGCCACTTGCGCCAGCACTCGACTCTTAAGTGCCGCGGCGCTCGGATCGGCAACTGCCACTTCAGCGCTGTCATTGGATTTGGTCGTAAAAGAAGTTAAATAGTCTTTCGGATTAAATCTCAGTAAAGCGCGGCGCTGACTGGCAAAAACTCGCCCCATGGCACTGATCTTATCGACTTCATCTAAGTCAATCGCCAGCAGCGCCATTGCATAACTAAAGCTATGTTTAATCGGCGTAAAACGGCTGTGGGATACAGTGCCGTAATAAATGCCGCTATTGAGCTCTGTTATATTTAAGCTTGTCACATTTACATCGGTCATAGGCTGACACCAAAATGGGCACACACATCCAGTGCACTGCGAACACCATCTTCATGGAAACCATTGTGCCAATAGGCTCCAGCAAAATGGGTATGATTTTGGCCGGATATTTCCTCACGGCGGCCCTGGGCCTTAAGGCTGGCTTCGTTAAACACTGGGTGGGCATAATTGAAGCGGCGTATCACTTTCGCCTCATCAATCAACTCTGACTGATTCAAAGTGACACAAAACGTCGGAGCATTGGCTGGCAACTGCTGCAGTATGTTCATGTTGTAAGTCACTGACGCTGGGCGTTTTAGATTGCCATCTAACCGATAGTTCCAACTCGCCCAGGCCGCTTTTCGCTTAGGCAAGATGCGCGTATCCATGTGCAGCACCACATCGTTATTCTGGTAGCTGAGATCGCCTAAAATGGCGCGTTCTGTGGGCGTGGGATCGTTTAACATCCGCAGTGCTTGGTCGCTATGACAGGCTAAAATCACCTCATCGAATTCCAACCATTCACCGTGGACCTGCAACTTCACCCCATTGCCATGACGTTCAATACCTGTCACAGGAGAGTTAAGGCGAATATTGTCTTTAAATGGCGCAATAAGATCAGGAATATAGCTGCGCGAGCCGCCCTTTAGCACATACCACTGGGGCCTATCACTGACATTTAATAAACCGTGGTGCTGGAAGAAGCGAATAAAAAACTTCAACGAAAACGCACGCATATCTTCTATGCTCGAAGACCAAATTGCCGCGCCCATGGGCAAAATATAGTGCTCGGCAAAAAAGCGCGAAAAGTTTTCACTGTCTAAATAATCACCTAAGTTGCCTTCAGGGTAAATATCCTGTTGATAGAGTGCCTTACAGCCTTTATTGAAGCGTAGAATTTCTTTTAAAAAGGCCCAAAAGCGCGGATTCAGCAGGTTACGCTTTTGGGCAAACAAACTCCCTAAATTGTGGCCGTTATATTCAAGCCCTGTCAGCGCATTATGGACGCTGAAACTCATCTCAGTCGGTAATATGGTCACGTTAAGGCGAGCCAATAAACGCTCAAATCGTGGATAGGTTCTGTCATTAAACACGATAAAACCTGTGTCTATGGCGTAGGTTTGGCCTTGGTGCTCCACATCGACTGTCGCCGTGTGGCCGCCGATATAGTCATTGGCCTCAAACACTGTGACCTTGTGCGACTCGCTTAATAGATGGCCGCAGGTTAATCCAGAAATGCCGGTGCCGACAATGGCGATATTTTTCATAAACTCTTGTCCTTAAGCGGCTTGGCTTGAGTATCGTTTGCAATCATTTTTTGCCACACAAAGGCAGGTAAAAACGACATCAATTTCAATAGATAAGTAAAGCGTCGCGGAAAATGGATCTCGCGCTTGCCACCTTTAAGTCCATTGCGGATTGCCTTAGAAGCGGTTTGCACACTCACTTGCATTGGCATAGAAAAATCATTTTTTGCGGTCAGTGGCGTCGCCACAAAACCAGGGCAAATCAAGCTCACACCTATGTCATTCTTAGCAAGATCAAGCGAGAGACTCGAAGCGAGATACTGCACGCCAGCTTTAGAGGCGCCGTAGGCTTCAGCGCGAGGGAAAGGTAAGTAAATAGCGCTGGAACTCATTAAACCAATACGTGAACCCCTTGGCATTAAAGGTAAAAATGCGCTGAGACAATATCCCATCGCAATTAAATTGGTATGGACGACGCGCTCGAATAACACATCATCGAAGGCCTTAGCATCGTCTATATACTCACAACTGCCTGCGTTCAAAACCACCAAATCGAGCTGACAATCGGTTTTCGCCAACAGCTCGGCTAAATCGTGGCCAGCTTGTTGAACTTGGTCGCGCTGGGATATATCAAAAATTAACAGCGTGGCACCTACGAGTTCATTCAAGGCTAACGCATCTAATCTTTCTTGGGAGCGGCCACAGGCAATGACGTGCCAACCTAAGGCTAAATAATCCTGCGCCAGTTGCAGCCCAATTCCTGAGCTTGCACCTGTAATAAGCACGGCATTTATTTTCAATGGCTTAACAACGTCCATTACTTAGCCGCCCTGTCTTTAAGCAAGCGGATAAGCCCGCCCATGCAAGGCAAATGCTCGTACAACATTTGCCCTAAGTCGAAGTAATCCCTGTGAAAATAAATCTTGTCGTTGAATTTAAGTTGGCTCATGCCATCAACACGGATAAGTCCGCCTTTATTCAACTTAGGGTGGCTATATTCCATCTGCCAAAACAGCGCAGCTTGATTCGCATCCTGCTGTACTTCTTTGATCTCAAACTGAATATGCTTAACATTCTTATATAACTTCGCGAAGTACTGAGTTAACGACTCTAGCCCTGTAATTTGATGCATAGGATCGGTAAAGCTAATACTGTCGTCGTAAACTTGACCCAACAGGTGCAAGTTATCTTTATTCAAGGCTTGATAAAGCTGAATAAAATCATCAATAAGCGTATTAGTCTCAGTCGTCGCTTGGTTTGTCATCTTGTTATTGCTCCTGATCCTATTTATTGGGCCGTGGCCTTTTTCAATACGCCTAGTACGGTTAACGCCCTTGCTCTTGCTGCACTGTGCTCGACAATCGCACTCGGATAAGCCGTTTGAGTGTTAAATAACGGCTGTTCAAACAAGGACGGTGTCTGCGCTGTACTGGGTTGATGTAATTGCTTAATTCCCCAAGATGCGAGCTCTGGTAAGTACTTACGGATGAAGCTGCCATCTGGATCAAACTTTTCACTCTGGCTCATAGGATTAAAAATGCGGAAATAAGGCTGGGCATCGCAGCCACAACCTGCGGACCACTGCCAACCGCCATTATTTGCAGCCAAGTCACCATCGATGAGCTTTTGGCGAAAATAACGCTCGCCCCAACGCCAATCAATCAGCAGATGTTTCGTTAGGAAACTCGCCACCACCATACGCAAACGGTTATGCATCCAACCCGTTTGATTGAGCTGGCGCATTGCCGCATCGACAATCGGATAGCCAGTACGACCTTCACACCAAGCGGCAAACTCCTGCGGATTATTGCGCCACTGCACATGGTCGGCTTGTCGATTGAAATTATGATTTTTAGATAAGTCAGGAAATGCCACCAGCAAATGACGATAAAACTCACGCCAGGTAAGCTCATTTAACCAAGTACGAGCTGGGCTAGTATCGTCGACAATTACCTCGGGGAAGTCATGCAGCAACGCGGCAACGCATTGTCTTGGGCTAACGACGCCAATGGCTAAATAGGGTGAAATTGAACTGGTACCATCGATGGCAGGGAAATCCCTATCTTGCTTATAATCCTGCACTTTTTGTTGAATAAATGCAGAAAGCAAACGCTTTGCCTGCCCTTCTCCCGCAGCCCAAAGTTCACTCGATACTTTAGTGACATTGTTAAACAAATGTGGCTTTGGCTCGGTCAACACAGGTCCAAGCGGCGCCGGAACTGGAAGCGGCAAAATGGCATGGCGAGCGGCAATTTCTCGCCACTTACGGCTAAAAGGGGTGAAAACCTTATACATGTCGCCGGACAAGTTCAGCACTGTGCCCGGCTTAAGCAAACAATGCTCATCGGTTAATACCAGAGGAATACCCGCCTGAATACAGGCTTGGTCACGCTGTTGCTCGTTAATCTCAGGCTCACTGCCGGCAAACACGCGGCTAATACCTTGCTGCTGGCAGTAATCACTGATAAACGCTGGCACATCGGCAAAGGTATCTAACTGAATTAATTCGAATATAATCCCCAAACTCGCCAGCCCTTGGGCAAGTAAATTAATATGACGTTCGATAAAATCCAACTGAATGGGCGCCACATCATGGCGTTGCCACTGGGTTGGCGTAGCGATATAAATCGCCTTAAGTGCCACGCCATTCTCCCGAGCCCAATCGCAAGCAGCGGTTAGCGCCTGATTATCGGCGAGGCGTAAATCTTGGCGAAACCACATCAATGCATTATTGCCCTGCACTTTTATTGACATTGAATCTATTGGCATTGAATCGTTAACTGATGTCATTGTTTTCTCCACTATTGCCCTGCTCGCTTTGACTCACGCCAATACTTTTCCCTTTGCCTTTGTGACTTCTGTTGACCTTCCCCACTGAGCGAGACGGCATTTGTCCAATAAAGTCAGTCATCGAAGGCGCCCAGAAAGCCGATAAGGAAGTCAACGTCGGTACAAAGGGGCCAACAAATCGGCAGGGGAAACTCATTTGTGCCAATACAGTGAGCATTTCAGTCTGCTCAGACCCCGAATGATTTGGATCAGGGATCAGCAAAAGTGCATCGACGTTAAGCCTACCCTGCAGCAGCGGTAAACTACCTATGGCCTGCTCGCCAAGGTCGATAACCGATACTCGAAGCGACGCTAACTCGAGCGATAAGAGCTGAGAAAACAAGCTTTTAGTACGGGAAGAATTAGGCGGAGTGGACGCGCCGCGGGATAACTGCACCACAGCCATTCGCGCCGCAATGGCCTGTCCGGTAAAGGCATAACGCCCACCAACTCGGCTGAGTAATTCACTTTTTAACCAAGCGAGAATTAACTCGGCATCGAGCCGCTCATCCACTAAGTCTTCGAGTTGATTAAGCCAAGGTTGCAGTAACTTTTCTTTCACTAATTGAAACGGATATAAGCCAAATGCATCGTCTAATATCTGCTGCAATTTATGCTGATTGAAGTCGAACAATGCCGCATTCAGCGCAGTAATTTGCTCCCCCCACAGATCGACAACTTGGGATTCAATCATTTCACTTGATAATTTGGCGGCACTCATCAACAAAGGTTTAACCTTGCTGATCGCAACACCTTTAGCTAACCATGCATTAATCTCATGGATTTCTTGGATATTTTCACTCGTATATAATCTGTGTCCCTTGGGCGTGCGCGCAGGGATCACTAAACCAAAACGGCGCTGCCATGCCCTTAAGGTCACGGCATTCACGCCGGTTAAGGCCGACACTTCACCAATGGGGAGTAACACGCCATCATTGGGCTCATCGCTGGTCATGGACTGGGTATCTTGTTTCATATATCAGTAATAACTCACTACATTCAAAGCTAAAAACCACTCAGTACGGCAAAGCCAATACTAGTAGGCATAGCGCAGCTTCAACGCCTCTGGATGGGGATTCAAATACACTTGCTCTTCTATGTAAGGCGTTGGGAATTCCCGCAGATAATGGTTGATAAGCGTGATAGGCACTAACAGAGGCAATAAACCTTCGCGATATTTCATAATCGCTTCAGACAGTTCTGTCTTTTGCTCTTTGCTCAAATGCTTTTTAAAGTAGCCCTGAATATGCTGCAGCGTACTGGTATGATTTTTACGGGTCGCATTGATTTTGAGGGCCGTCATAAAGCCTTCAAAGTAGCGGGTTGCGCTTTGTTCAAGATCCTCAATATTGGCCACTATCGGCCCAAGCTCGCGATACCATGTAGGGCTATGCGCCATTAATAAATATTTATAGCGGGAATGAAACTTCACTAACTTATGCTTAGTCAGCCCTTCATGCTTCATCAGGTGCCAATCGTGATAGGCATAAACGCGGGTGAAAAAGTTCTCCCGTAGCACCATGTCATGCAAGCGGCCTTCTTCTTCCACAGGCAATAGTGGATATCGCTCCATCAACTTGCGGGCGAACACACCAATCCCCGACTTAGAGCCATTGTTAGTGCCAATTTTGTACTCTGTCACCCGCTCCATGCCGCAGGTTGGCGACTTAGCGCAAAGCAAGTATCCGCCGAGGAAATCAAGCTCTTCAACCTTGTTTTCGCTGTATTCATTGAGCTTATCGGTCACATCTAAGCTACCGTCACCGCTCTGCACTAAGATGATTTCACCATCACGGACTAAACGGATACTTTTACGGGGTGCACCTAGGCCAATCGCCATTTCTGGACAGATAGGCACATAATCGAAAAATTGCTTAATCTCTTGATTACAATAGGTAGAATTTTTATGTCCGCCATCAAAACGAACCTTCTCCCCTAATAAGCAAGCACTGATCCCAATCTGAATTCGCTGCGGGTTAAACTTGTACATAAGTCGACTCCTTGTATCACTATGTCTTTAATTACGGACCATAGTTGTACAAGGATCAATTTTTTGTATAAATATTTTTTAAAAGCCTCGTTCAAGCGTGACTTCTGATAAATCAATCACGAATGAACCATACATAAACCCCACATAAGCCTGAGTTGGCCTCTAACTTGCTTAATAAAATACCGAGCATCATTAGATTGAGTTGAACGCCCAGTAGCACCATTTAACCGCACAGCATTAAAGCCAAAGGTGACCAAGGGACTCAATCGCAACCACTGGGCCATACCAAAAGGAATCGGACATGAGCACAATCAATCCCAACAGCTATACCAATCCCTATGCAAATTTAGCACTCACGCAACTCAAATCGAGTCAGAGCAGCCAAGCCAATGATCCCACTTTGATTAAGGCATCGGGTTCAACAGCAAGCCAAGATACTGTAACCCTCTCCTCTTCTGCGCCTGTAACGACAGCCGATACCTATAGCCATCTCGCACCTAACGCTAAACAAGGCTATACGGGTAATGTGCAAGCTATTGCTGGCACCCCTGAGTCAGATAAAAGCACCGACAAATTGGCTGAAGCCATGCAGACGATTCTCGATAAACGTACAGGTATCGATAGGGAAAAACTGAAGCAGCTAGAGGCTGAAATGGAAAAAATTGCCAACGATGAAAGCCTGTCTAATGAAGAAAAAGCCAAGCAGCTAGAATTACTGCAAGCGCAAAAAATGGATCTGATAAAGGAGTCTTCAGAGAAAAATGAACAGAGGCAGCGCAGAGTCGATCCCGAGGTGTATTACAGCTAACCAAGCAATGGTATGCCAAGATGTTAAGCGGATTGGGTGTATTGAGTATTGAGTATTGAGTATTGAGTATTGAGTATTGAATGAGGTGTGGGTGAGAGTGTAAGCGGGTGTGGAAGATAGACTGATGACGTGAAGATTGGCTTATTCGTTAAAATCAGCCTAAGCATTTGAACTTAGGCTGATCTTTAATATTTTTTGGCTAACTCTTTTGCTAAAAGCTGGCTAAGAGAAAGTGGCTAAAAACGAGCAGCTAAAACGCGGTACCAGCAACTGTTCTAAGACGCTTAAGCTTGTTTCTCTATCTTGTTAATACTGCCCTTATAACCCGTTTCATCAACGGCCTTGAGTAAATTATCGAGATTAAAATCCTCTGGCACAGTCACTATTGCTTGCTCAGTTTTCAACGAAGCTTTGGCCTTAATCACCCCATCGGTTTTACGCAGGGCTTTATTCACGACAGTGACACACAGCGGACAAGTCATGCCCTTAACATTCAAGGTAACCAGCACGTTTGCCGCCCAGCTCGACGCTGAACACAAGCTCAAGGCGAGAAATAACACTAACTTCATTCGAACACCTCTAATAACCAAGGTAATACAAAAGGATATAACTGAAATGCCAGCACGACAGGCACAGTTAACCAGTACAGCCACACCATCTGAGTACGACTCAACGTCGCAGTACACAATAGTTTTTTAGCAAAATAGAGCCGCCAAAATCCCATCAGGATAAGTCCAGTAGACAGTATCAACATGGGCACTTGCAGCCAGCTCAGCTGCTCAATCCCCGACAGGCTCGCGGCCGACACCCCGAACACCAGATAAATAAGCGGGGCAATACAGCATAGGCTTGAAGCAACCGCAGCAATCACTGCGGCGGCCATCGTCGCTAAGAGTCCCTTAGCGTTGTTCGGTTGACTGGTAGTCATAGGCAAACACTTTTGGTTCATAATAATTCACAGGATCGCCATCGACCTCCGCATACGGATAACCAAAGTTATTCAGTGGTGTCTGCTCGGCTTCAGGGAATAAATCAAAGTCGCGACCATAGTTAAAGCCAACCCAGTTCATTTCCCAGTTACCAAAGAGATAATCATTCACTGCCTGAACCGCAGGATCGCTGTGCTCTTTTTTCTCTGTTAAGCGCATTTTAGTCACATCGGCAGGATCGGCGGGCAACCAACCATAACCCGCTAAATAGAACATAGCGCGGCAATGTTGACCGCCACTGACATCGGCAGCCCCTTTGTCATCGGCGCTCCCAAAGGCCTTTTTAGAGTAATGACCCATCTTGATCGCCTGACCTAAGCGAATACCAAACATTTCACGGGCAGGGATACCCACAGCGCGCATTAACGCCACAAATACCGAGTTAATGTCGGTACACTTACCGCCTAACTTGCCACTTTCTAAAATGCTGGCCACATCACCTGTACCACAGCCAATCACACTATTGTCGCGGAACATATTGGCGCTAACCCAAAGGTAAATCAGTCGCGCTTGTTTCAGTGGTTCAGTTTCGCTACCGACGATTTTATCCGCCGTTTGCTTCACAATACCGTTAATCGGCATATGTTTAGTCGGCAGTAAATAACGTTCTACCTCTGCAGGATAGTGGATCTGTGTTGGTGTGCGATAGTGAGTCAAAGCGCCGCTTTTAACCGGTTCCCAATCTAAGGTTTCAATATCTAACTCAACGGTCATTGTCATGCTGCCTTTGGCATCTGGCCAAGTCGCAAACAGCGTTTTGGCGCCATAACTGTTGTTTGAGCTGATATAAGCATCTTTAAAACTGCCGGTGAAATTCAGCTTACTGACCCGTTGGAATTGCGTGTCTTCAGGCAAAGGGATCCACAACTTAACCACGCCCTCAGAGCCTTCAGGAGCAACAAGATGGTAAGTGTTTGTTAAGATAAAACGGCGACGTCCATCGCTTGCGCTAGGTTCAACGACACTCGATTTAGAGGAAGATGCCAGTACCGGCGTGATAAAACCCGCAGTCGACAAAATAGCCGCACTTTTTAAAAAATTGCGTCTTTGCATTATGACATTCCTTTTATTGGATCATGTTAGAAAGAAGAGAACTCAACATCACAGAGCAAGATTATAGGTTCTATGACCCTATGCAGCAATCAAACCCAATTTAGGCTGCTCACCATACAGTACAAAGACCGTAAATCGGAGAAAAAGACGCAGTAAAATATGCCGCAGCGCGGCATACTCGTAAAAATGGGATAAATGTCAACTTTTCTTAGAAGAGCAATTTTAGAAGACTAAGACGATGAAAAATTAAGAGGATTATATAAACTGAACAAATTCAAGCCGACTAAAACAAGTATCACTCGTATTTCATTTATAATCACACCGCAAAAAAATATCAACATTAGTCGAAGTTAATATTTATGAGGGAGATAATTCCTAGTTATTTATCGTGCAAACGTGCAGAGTTCTCATTTAATAAAATGAGTTATTCTCTTGGCCGAACTATTATTTACAAAATATGCTTTACAACATTTTCATCTGCAAAAATGAAACAGAATTCGAATTTAGTGACTAAAATTTATACGCTTAAATCTGCAATTTAAGTGTGCACTAAAATTGCGACCTCTAAACTTGCCCGAATTCAGGTCTAGATATTTGGCGCATCTAGCGCTTTCAACTCACTTTCAACTCAATAATCACAACATAAATTCCAAACTCATCGTCCGAAATGGGACTTAGACCACTGTGTTGCAAAAATGTTCCATAAAAGTTTGCGTATGTTCACACCTGTTCTAGGCTTAAAAACGAATATACCTCACTTTAAAGGGCTTTTTTATGAAACATAAGTTTTCATTAGGTCTTTGCTCACTCTTGCTCAGCACCACCGCGTATGCAGAAGTGAACATTTCAGGTTTTGCCTCAGTTGTCGCGGGTCAAGTTCTCGAAGGTTCTGGCGTTGCTGAGTTTGATTTAGGTCCCACCTTTCTCGCAGACTATCCACTCGTTGGTGCCTACGATGAAGATATTAGCTTTAAACCAGATACCTTATTTGGAATCCAATTTTCTGCTGATTTACTCGAAGGTTTAACTGCCACTGCACAGGTCGTTTCACGCGGTGCCGATGATTTTTCGGCAAGTTTTGAATGGGCTTATTTATCCTACGAGATCAATGATCATTGGACTGTACAAGGCGGTAAAAAACGCCTACCTCTCTACTATTACAGTGATTTTTTTGATGTTGGATATGCCTATCCTTGGATACGTCCACCCGCAGATAACTACACATGGCAAATATTTAACTACACAGGTGTCAGCGCGCTATACAACTATTTAATTGGCGACTGGACCATGTCAGGGCAAGTCTATTACGGTAGCGAAGATAGTGAACCCAATAAACTGTTATCTGACTTTTTCTTCCTCGAAAATACCCGAGAAGTGTGGAAGGACATAGGCGGTATTGTTGTCCAATTCAATAAAGATTGGTTAGATATTCGCCTTACACATATGCAATACACTAATGAACGTTATATTGGTGGAATTCAGCAGGAATGGAATGGCAGCACCCAACGTTCAGGCAAGTTTTATGGCCTGTCAGTTAACGTAGATTATGAGAACTTCCTCTTTCTATCAGAGCTTAACCGCTTAGATCTCGATGGTAGCAATCTAGATACTTACTTGCTCACTTTCGGTTATCGTATCGATTCAGTGATGCCATACATTTCCTATTCGGACTTCAATGATGGTGAAGGCGGCGAAGTGCACCATACAAGCTCGGCAGGAATACGTTGGGATTTCCATCCTTCGGCAGCCTTTAAAATTCAATATGATGACGTTAAAGATGATGGCGGCCCAGGCATGAAAGTCGCAGGGGATTCTAAATCCATCAGTCTTGGTATTGATTTAGTATTTTAGGAGAGAGATATGAAAAAATTACTTTGCTCAATCCTACTCAGTTTACTCTCAATGCCATTATTTGCTGGCGTAGTTGTCATCGTGAATCCCAGTAATGCGGATGCAATAGATCAAAAATCAATCGAGAATATTTTTTTAGGAAAAACAAAGACCTTCCCCGGAGGAGCCCAAGCAGTACCGGTCAATCTTGACAGTGCTATGCCCTTAAGGGAGACATTTGACACTAAAGTATTGGGCAAGTCATCCAGCCAACTTAAGTCATATTGGTCACAGAAAGTGTTTACGGGCAAAGGAACGCCACCCAAGGAGGTCACTAGTGGGGCGGAGATGATAAAATTAGTTGCATCTAACCCTAATATTATTGGCTATATTGATAGTAGTGAGGCCAATGATTCGGTAAAAGTTATTGCCGAGTTTTAGATTGGAGTGCCGGGCTTAAGCTCGGCACAACTTGGGGGCAAGGGATGAATTTCTTTAATAACATTTCTATTTTTAAAAAAGTTATCGCGATATTTATTTTAGCAGTCATCATTTTCGCTTTAAACTTAAGCATTAGTGTTATCTCCATAAATAAAAATCGCACCACTCTTAACTATATGGAGCAGCAAGTTTACCAAAGGGTTGAACTCGCCAATCAAAACGTGTTTTTTATCCAACGACTCGATGAGCTTTATACTCAATCCGTTTCTTTTGCCGACGAAGACCTGTTAACCAATGCAGGTACTATGTACGAATCTTTACGCAAAAACCTCCAACAGTTAGACAACGTCGATCCCTCACAAGCCAATCAACTCAACAATCTATCGGCTAAATTAACCCGTTATAACGACATGACAATTAAGCTGGCTAAAGGCATGCTGGCAGGTACGATTGATATGGCAAATATTGGCCAAATCAGCCAAGAAAAATCCCAAGCCTATGAAGCAGTGCTCAATGAAATACAAAACTACAAACAAGAAAAAGTACTCGAATTTAAACAATCAATAAAAGAAGCGGGCGACAGATCGGAGCAAAGTTTATGGCTCACCCTCTCCATCGGTATCGCTTTGCTGATCGTGATGTTTATTGTCACTATCGCCATTGCACGCGCCATTAGCTCTTCTGCCCGTAATGTTGCCCAGTCATTGAGTGAGCTCGCCGATGGTAAGGGTGATCTTAGCCATAAACTTAACGTGTCTGGTAGTGATGAACTCGGCCAAGTATCGAGTAACTTCAATCGATTCCTTGGGTTACTCGGTGATTCGATTCGCAGGGTGGTGAATGTTACCGATCCCTTGCTTGCAAGCTCGCACTCACTCAAACAGCGAATGGAAGATGCGACGCATGCAACTCAGAGACAAAGCCATGATGCCAGTGCTGTGCAAGTTTCAATGGAAGACATGCGCCACTCCGTCATTGAAATTTCGCAAAATGCGCGCCAAGCCGCCAGTGCCGCCCAGATTGCCGAAAAAGAAGCCATGCAAGGTATGACAGTCGTCCAACGTACTATCGATATTTCACAGGAATTAAATACGGGGATTCAGGCCGCTTCTAACTCGATTAATGAACTTGCCAGAGACACTGAAAATGTCACCTCTATCTTAAATGTGATTACCTCGATTGCTGAGCAAACTAACCTGTTGGCACTGAACGCCGCCATCGAAGCTGCCCGCGCGGGTGAGCAAGGACGGGGCTTTGCCGTGGTAGCGGATGAAGTCCGTGCCCTCGCCTCTAAAACCGCAGATGCAACCACAGAAATTCGTCATGTGTTACAAAACCTTAAAACGGCGGCCATTTCTTCGGTCAGTACCATGAATGTGGCCATGTCGAAATCATCGGAAAATGAAACCAATGCCCAAAACACAGGCAGTGCATTAAAATCGATTCAGCAGCAGATTGTCAGTATCAATAGCATGAACACCCACATTGCCTCGGCAACGGAAGAGCAAGCCTCAGTCGCTTCTCAAGTGGTCGATAACGTCGTCAATATGAACGCTTCATTCGAACAGACATTGCAAATTCTGTCGCAGGTTCGCAATGTCTCCGAAGGGTTAGTTGATTTTGCCAATGAACTGAAAAACGCCACATCTCAATTCAAACTTTGACCATAGAGCATTATCGAAATGATTGCTCAAAATAGAAAACCGGTATTGAGTTTACACTTAATACCGGTTTTTTAATTCCTTAAAGCTTATCTTTTTGTACCACTTTATTCGTGTTAACTAAACGCCAAGAAAGGTGATACACACAGCAATAAACCTGTGATGATAATGATGTACAGCGACGCACCTTTGTACTTATGCAGTGCAGGCACTTGATACACTAAATAAGCAGGGATCAAACACCCGACCAAACCAAAGATTGGACTGCAAATCGACGTAAAGCTCAGCACTGGCGCATTCAATACAATCGCGCCCCACGACAGTAGAATCGTGAAAATCATGATGCCGTAACCCACAAGCTTTTTGTTGATGCGATCTTCAGGCATATATCGACGCAGCATATTCATGGTTAGCCCTTGGCAAGCTTCCCTGAAACCAAGATACACCCCAAAGTAAGCCGTCATGACCGCAAAAATGTTCAGTGTCAGACTCAGTAATTTCAGTGTTTGTCCCTGCATACCTTGGGCGACCATGGCTAAGGCTGAGATATTTTCTTCCGATGCACGCACCGCTTGTTCATGACCCATAGCGAGCGTGAATGACACAGCATAAAAGAACACCACGACAAACAAGACACCAAAGGCAATATTCATGGCGCGCATCGCTTTAAAGCGCGCCACGGCTAAGGATTTTTCCCGCGAACGGTATGAAATCACCATAGGGCTTAAGCTTTGAATAAACAGAATCGATGTCAGCGTAAAGGGCAGCATAACGACCGCATCTTTTAACCAATCTCCCGTTGCCGGAATAGCGCCAATATTATTGATATCCCACTTGTCCACCATCAATAGCCCTAACACAGCCACAACGCCCAGCTTAGTCAGCACCATAAAAGTGGAGATCTTAAACAGTAGATTTTCGCCGCGGGATGCTAAAGCAACTAAGCCGCAGATCAGCGCTAACCCGTAGAAGGGATTATGTGACAACAAGTCTTTCGTCACCCCAAAGCTCTGTAAAAAAGAAGCACTGTCGTTAGTAATGGCCGTTGAATACACAAACACCCAAATAACCAGCATTATGAAGTACAAGCCGCCCAACAACATGCCCCAGTTTTTACCTAAGTAACCCGAAATCACACTCGGGTAATCCTTACACTCAGGTGATTCGGCTAAGGTATTGATAAATAACCGCTGAAACATATACATGGCCGGATAGCCAATAATGCCAGACAGTAAGAACACCCATAGGCCCATTAAACCAACCTGCACAGGCAAAAACACGATCCCCGCGCCAATCGCCATACCGATACTCATGATTATCCAGCCCCAATCCGTACTATCGAAGCGGGTATCTGCTTTCCACTGTGCAGCAGTAATTGTTGCATCCATTATTTCACCTTTACCTTGTTGCTATTATTTTGTGCAAATATATTTGAACAAAACAAACTCAGCAACCATTATACTCAACTTTTGTTGAACAAAGAGTTAACGCTCACAACTTAGCTAAAAACGGGATAAATAGCGCACAAATAACACTAGCAAGTGAAATTTATTAAAAAATAATTGCAATAAATGCAAAAAATACAAATAATGTTGCACATAGGCCGAACGCGGCATTCAATTTTATTTGCACGTTGGAGAGACAATGAAAACCATTATTCACGCAGAAAGCGCTCCCGCAGCCATTGGCCCTTATTCACACGGTACGAGCTATGGCAATCTCATCTTTACCTCTGGCCAACTACCCGTTTGTAAAGAGAAAGGCGGCGTGGTTGACGGTGGGATCACCGCACAATCGATTCAGTCGCTAGACAATCTCAAATACGTACTTGAAGCGGGTGGCGGTAGCTTAGAAACGGTTCTCAAAACCACTTGTTATCTTGCTGAGATCAGTGACTTTGCCGCCTTTAACGAAGTATATAAAACCTATTTTAAAACCGACTGCCCTGCACGTAGCTGTTTTGCGGTGAAGGATCTTCCACTGGGCGTTAAAGTGGAAGTTGAAGCGATAGCACACGTTAACATTTAAGTATTAACAAAAGGTTGTAAGCTGATGAAACCCCAATGGCAGCAGTATATTAACATCATCAAACAGGTCGTTAAGCCCGCATTAGGCTGCACTGAGCCCATCGCCGCCGCTTACGCCGCCGCCGTCGCTCGCGCCTTACTGGGTGTTGAGCCCGATTCAATTGCTGTACAAGTGTCTGACAATCTTTATAAAAACTCTATGGGTGTGTTTGTGCCTGGTACAGGCAAAATCGGTCTGGCAATTGCCGCAGCGGCAGGCGCCATTGCCGGTAATCCTGATGCGGGCTTAGAAGTATTGGCAGTGATCACGCCGGAGCAAGTCGCCAAAGCACAGGCACTGATCGATGCGGGTAAAGTCACCGTCGAGCGCACTGAAACGGCAGAATTTATCTATTGCTGTGTTATCGCAAAAAAAGGCGACCGCGAAGCCCTAGTGAAAATCTGTGGTGGCCATACGCTTATTGCCGAAAAGCGCCTCAACGGCGAATCCGTCTTCAGTGTCGATAGCACGCAAGCTAAAGCCACGGGTTCCATCTGTGAAGGCGTGGATATCACTATCGAATCCATTTATCGCTTCGCCCAAGAAGTCCCCTTCGAAGAGATCAAGTTCATCCTCGAGGCCTCTGAGTTAAACGGCAAATTATCCGATGAAGGCATGGCCAATCCCTATGGACTCGAAGTCGGCCGCACCATGAAAAGCGGCATAGCCGCCGGCATTATTGGTGAAGATTTACTCAATAAAATCGTGATGTTAACGGCTGCAGCCTCAGATGCGCGCATGGGCGGTGCTAATTTGCCCGCCATGAGTAATCTTGGCAGTGGCAACCAAGGCATCGCCGCGACCATTCCCGTGGTATTAACGGCGCAATGCTATAAGGTTTCGGAAGAACAGCTAGCCCGCGCGTTGATCATGAGCCATCTCGGGGCAATTTATATCAAGTCCCACTATCCGCCGCTGTCAGCATTTTGTGGTAATACAGTCACCAGCGCCGCCGCGTCTATGGCCATGGTGTATTTGGCGGGAGGTTCGTTCGAACAATCCTGTTTCGCGATTCAAAACGTGATCAGTGACAGCTCGGGCATGGTGTGTGACGGCGCTAAAGCTTCCTGCGCCATGAAGGTCAGCACGTCCTCCAGTGCGGCCGTGCGCTCATTTTTGATGGCGCTCAGTAGTCACAATGTCTCCGGCCAAGGTATTATTGCAACCGATGTTGAAAAAACCATTAAAAACATTGGCAAAATGATCCTCAATGGCATGTCATCCACAGATGTCACTATTATCGATATTATGTCGGCATAATGATTTTAACCCGCTGAATAATGGCGGGTTAATAACCAAAGGTTGAAATTGTGAAACTGCAAGATTTAACGCAAAGTGATCTGGATATTCTGAAATCGGTCGAAAATATCGTCGATGGCATCGCAGCTATGTATGGTCAGCACACAGAAGTGGTATTGCACAGCTTAGATGCGAAACATCCGTCTGTGGTCAAAATTGCCAATGGCCATGTCACAGGTCGAGAAGTGGGGGCGCCGATAACCAACCTTGCCTTGCTTAAACTCAAGACAGGTCAGGATATTTCTAACTCTTACCTAACTAAATGCGCCAATGGTAAGACGCTAAGATCGATCACGACGGTCATCCGCAACAGTAAAAATCAGCCCATAGGTTTGCTGTGCATTAACAGCGACATGGATGCGCCGCTGCAATCAGTACTGCGCACTATGATGCCGGATAATCTCTTCAGCACTGAAGTAACTAGCTCACCAGAGATATTTGCCCGCAATATCGATGAAGCGCTGCATAGCACGATTGACAGTATCAACCATGAAGTGCGCTCAAATCCTGGGATTTCACCCTCACAAAAGAGCCGTGAAATCGTCAATCAATTGCATGAGTTAGGTATTTTTGAGCTCAAAGACAGCGCCCAAGTGGCCGCGACTCGTTTAGGGATTTCGGTACATTCTATTTACCGCTACCTGCGGGAAATTAAAGCCAATCAAGCTTAATTCAATATTATCTCAGGGTATCAAAAACAAAAAAGCAGCGAATATTCGCTGCTTTTTGTTGTGTAAACCAATCCAGTCAAAATGAAGGATTAATCCCTTTTACCCACTTTCTCTAAACCCCATACCAGTGCAATCGCCGCCAGCATACACACAATCGCAAAGGCGAGTTGCGAAGGTAGGCCCGTCACTTGCTCAAAATTAAGCGGCGAAATATTTTGCTCCAGCAAAGGCACTTGCTCACCGTGGGAGTTAGTCCGCCAAGTTAAGGTTTCTTTCCATGGCCAAATTTTACCTAAGGTGCCTAACATTAATCCGGTTAGAAACACGATAGTGGCATCGTGGTGCTTACGCATCAGTGCCGACAATAGATGACTGAATGTCAGTAATCCCATCACAGCGCCAACGGCGAAACAGCCCAAAATATCCAGCTGAATATTTTTAGCCGCTGCTAAAACCACGGGATATAAACCCAGTAATAATAAGATAAAACTGCCTGAAATCCCCGGCAATACCATGGCACAAATCGCAATCGCGCCACCGAAGAAGATATTAATGTAACTGGCTTCTACTGCGACCGGATTTAACACAGTTATCGCCCATGCAGCCAGCACACCTAAGGCAAATAAACCTAAACGTGCCACAGTGAAACCACTCACTTGCTTAAGCATATGCACAACAGAGATAAGAATAAGCCCAAAAAAGAACGACCAAATCGGGATTGGATGCGTCGCCAGTAACCAAGAGATCAGCTTAGCAAAGGTAAAAATACTGGTCAGGATCCCCGCCAGCAGACTCACTAAAAAGCCACCATTAATATGGGCAAATGCCCCTTTTATGCCCTGCGACTTAATCACACCCCAAAGGGAAGGATTGATGCGTTTTACACTGTCGAGCAAGGTATCGAGAATACCGGTAATAAACGCTATGGTGCCGCCCGAAACGCCAGGCACGACATCGGCAGCGCCCATGGCCATTCCCTTAAAATACGTCAGCAAATATTTCACTGTGAGTCCTTGTAGTTAAATCAATATGCCATTGCCGCTAAACGACAAATTGGCCGCAATTATACGGTGTTACACTAAAAACCGCGAAATGAAGTTTGCTTAATTAAGCCGACTGGTATTTGTTGTTATCCTAATGTTACACTCATCCGACCAGAGCAGTCCAAGCTCAACTTGGAACAGGCTCAAGATAACAATACCCTTTTGCATCATTATTAAGGATGACCATGAGCCAGACAGACTCTTCTAGCACTGCAGAACAAAAACCAAATAAAGTGCTCGCGCTCTACCATAAGACTCGCCGTTATCCCTTCGGCCAAAAACTGTTTTCAATCATGGTTTCACGCATGGCGCCCTATTTCGGCACCATCAAACCACTGATCACTGAATTACGCCTTAATCATTGCGCCTGTTTAATTAAAAAACGCCATGCTGTTCATAATCATATAAAAACTGTGCATGTGATTGCGATTTGTAACGGCCTAGAAATGGCGATGGGCGTGATGGCCGAAGCCTCAATTCCAAAGCATTTACGTTGGATCCCTAAGGGCATGAGTTTGGATTATACCGCTAAAGCCGGCAGCGATATTTTGTGTATCGCCGAAGTGACGCCAGAGCAATGGACTCCTGGCGATATGCTCGTTCCCGTTACCGCCTACGACACCCAAGGTGTGGTTGTGGTGAAAGGACATATCAAGTTGTGGATTTCAGAAAAACCACAGAAATAAGCGTTTTACACGAGCGCTGTGCTTAATGTCTGCATCTAAAAAGGGAGCTAAGCTCCCTTTTACTTTTTAGCCTTCAGCCGTATTTCGTTAAAAAACTCGGTTAGCGCAATTGCACGGCGCCTTGCTCGCTCACTTTTAAGTAAGGATTTTTAAGTGCGGACTTTTAAATCCGAACTGTTAAATATGAGCTCTTAAATATGAGCTCTTAAATACGAAATCTTAATTCGACCTGTTAAATACGAGATTTTAAAATAGCAGCCCTTTATCGCAGCACTACCCTATATAGCAGCCCAGTTAAACCAGATGTTAAGCAAAATGACTGGCGGTAAAACGCTCAATCAAACGGATAAAGTCGGCTTCGGCAAGCTTGGCACATGTTAAGGTTTGTTCATGGGATAACAGCACGTCCCCCAATCCTTCGGCCATATTGGTAATGGCACACACAGCCAAGACGGGCAAACCACAATGCGCCGCCGAAATCACCTCTGGCACCACAGACATTCCCACTACATCGCCACCGATGATTTGCATCATGCGGATTTCGGCCGCGGTTTCAAAACACGGGCCAGAGTAAGACACAAATACCCCTTGATTCGCTGCAATGCCTGCGGCTTTTGCGACACTTAAGGCTTCAGCTCTCAGGTCTTTATCATAAGCATTGGCCAAGCTAAAAAAACGTGGACCGTAACTATCATCATTTGCGCCCGTCATGGGCGTACCCGGCATAGTGTTAATGTGATCGCTGAAAATCACTAATGAACCCACGCCGATCCGCTCTGGCCGTAATGACCCCGCAGCGTTAGTCACCAGTAACAATTCACACCCTAAACGTTTGAAAGTACGCACCGGCGTCGTCATCACCTTCATGCTTTGGTGCTCATAAAAATGCCCACGGCCTTTCATGCACACTATGTCTACGCCATGTAAGCTGCCGAGCACCAGCTCTCCCGAGTGACCGACGACGGTACTCACGGGAAAGCCGTCTAACTCTTCATAGGGGATCACCACTTTGTTATCTAAATTATCGGCAAACGCGCCAAGCCCTGAGCCCAAAATCATAGCAGCACGGGGAGAGAAATTCGGTTTACGGGCTCGAATCGTCGCAAGGGCATTAATAACAGGATCATGGCTCATACAAGGTACCTCATAGCAAAGGAATGAAAGAGTAAACGACCCTCAGTATAAGCGGGCTTGGGGTTGCAAATAATCGCGATTAACCGCACTATTGCGCTGATAAAAAGGACAATAAATAAAAATAGTGAGCCTGAGATGAGCAAGATAAACGCACCAGAACTCGTTACCTTGAAGATGCTGCGGTATTTTCATCGAGTGGCTGAAGTGAAAAACTTTACCGCTGCTGCCGAGCAACTGCATCTATCGAAATCTCCGCTGAGCGCACAAATCAAAGAGTTAGAATCACTCCTTGGCGTTGAGCTGTTCACTCGCAGCACTCGGCAAGTGGAGCTCACACCCTATGGCCAATTGTTAAGAGAAAAGTGCGAGCAAATATTCGAGCTGGTGAATACCTCATTGGAACAAGTGGCTCAGCTTGGGCGACTCGATAGAAACCATATTCGGATTGGCATCATGAGCTCGCTTTTTTGGATGGGATTTGGTGACATACTGAAAAGCTTTCGCAAGCAATGCCCTGAAAATAAGCTGATCTTTCAAGAGTTATCACCTGAAACTCAAAAAGTCGCCTTAGCGCATCAAGAAATCGATTTTGGCCTAGTCCGCTACGCCGACACCTTAAATCTGCCGCACTTCATCGCCGAAACCATCACCAGCGAACCTATGGTGTTAGCGCTGGCAAATAAACATCCCTTAGCCAGACGTAAAAGCATCGACTTGAGTGAACTCAAAGATGAGCCTTTTACCTTACTCAGCCGTGCCAATTCCGCCTCTAGCGATTTGATTATCGCCAGCTGTCAGGCCGCAGGATTTATGCCGCAACTGGTACAGGAAATGGTCGAGCCCAATAGCTTAATGGCGATCATCGCTGGCGATAACAGGGTATCCATAGTGCCGCAAAGTTATGCTTCACAACCTTGGCCTAGGATAAAGTTTATTAAATTAAAACAAACTATTCCCGCCGATATCTGCCTGATTTATCGGACAGAAATGGCTTCGCTGCCGATTCTCGATAGCCTAAGGGACTTATTGAAGCAACAAATCAAAACCATTTAGATTGTCTCCCAAACAAGTGCTATGCTGAGTTTAATATTAAGGGTTCATATTTTAAGGATATCAAGATGGATGAATTTTTAGCGGCAGCCATTGAAGAAGCCAAACAAGGACTGGCCGAGGGCGGTATCCCCATTGGTTCGGTATTAGTGATCGATGGCAAAATCGTCGGGCGCGGCCACAATAAACGGGTACAAAAAGGCAGTTCAGTACTGCATGCCGAAATGGATTGCCTCGAAAATGCCGGCCGATTTAGCGCCGCCGAGTACCAAAGAGCGACCTTGTATTCCACCCTATCGCCCTGTGATATGTGCAGCGGCGCAGTATTACTTTATGGCATACCTAAAGTCATCGTCGGTGAAAACACCACTTTTCAAGGGCCAGAAGCCTATGTCAAATCCCGCGGCGTAGATGTCACTGTGGTCGATAACACCGAGTGTAAACAACTGATGCACGACTTTATCGCTAACCATCCCACATTCTGGAACGAAGATATCGGCGAGTAGTGGATCTTCACTCTTCTCAGTCACTTTCTATATTTCACTTGCTATCTTTTTTGTATTTCACTTTTTGTATTGGCTGTGTTTCATTGGGGGCTAGCGCCTGCTAGGCTAGCCCTCCCAAATCCCAGTGAAAAGTCGAACATGCCTACTAGCGAAAGGAACTCAGCTAACGTGCCAGCCAACTTACCTAAAGACCCTTGGTCAAGAACAGACTCCACGCAGCCAGTCGTAATGGCGATTCCTGCACAGCGTAATGCCAATCTCGATGCCATTCGCGGCTTAGCCGTGTTGGGGATATTTTTTATGAATATCTATTTTATGGGCATTACTTTTTTTGGCTATGCGCCCCACGAAACGCCGCCGCTGTCGGATCACATAATCAAAGTGTTCAGTAACTTTTTCATCGAGGCGCGCTTTATCAGTCTGTTTTCCATCTTGTTTGGCGTCGGGCTTTTTATTCAATATCAGCGATTTAGCGCCAAAGGCCTAGAAGCATATCCTTTACTGCGCTCACGTTTGAAATGGCTAATGGTGTTTGGCTTACTCCACGGCATCATTATCTGGCCTGGTGATATTTTATTAACCTATGGGATCAGCGGATTTTTAGCTTTGTGTTACAAAGATTTAAGTATTGAAGCCCTTAAGCGCAAAGCGAATATTTTTATTTTAAGCGCCTTAGTGATCATCACGCTGATTAGCCTTACGGGCAGCGATGAACCTTTCACTCGAGAATCGAGTCTATTTGCAGAGCAATACAGCGCATGGACCTCAGGCTATGCCGACCAACTGTTTCTGCATTTGATGCAAGTGGGTTATATGGCGCTGGTGATCCCTTTTACCATAATGTGGTTTACGGCGGGCTTAATGTTGCTTGGCATGGCCTTGTATCAACAGGGGACTTTTGAGCGGGGGTTTAGCAAGCCACAACTGCTGAAATTAGTGCTAGCCAGCGTGACGGTATCGCTACTCGATACTGGTTTAGACTTTACGGACAACCCTATTCTAGTCACGTTTTCAGATGTGTTAATCATGCTAAGCGCTATTCCTATGGCGCTGATTTACATTCATATTATGGTTAAAATTTGCCAAAATAATCCAAATAGACTCACGCCACTGCAAAATGTTGGCAAACTCGCCTTTAGCCTCTATATTCTGCAATCCATCGTTGGCGTGTTAGTGTTTAGGCACTTCGCCCCCGAATTGCTATTGAGTCTAGACAGATGGGGATACATGGCTATGGCACTGGTTTATTCAGTAGTGCAATTACTGTTAGCCAGCCTGTACTTACGCTATTTCAAGCAAGGGCCATTGGAAAAACTTTGGCGCCACCTCGCGTTTAAAAAATACGCGGCATCACAAGAACACAAGCAAGCTTAAAAACACTGACACGAGATTGATACCAGATAATGACGAACACAAAACCGGCCAAAACGGGCAACAGCGCTTCACCTCAAACAAATCGTGCTCAAAAGAGTCGACCACAAAACAATCGTGCTCAGAACAGTCGCACTTCAAATAATCGTGCCCAAACAAACAATCGCGCCCAAAGTAGCCGTACTCAAAAATCCAATGCAGCCACTTCAGACTCAAGCCTTATGCCGCTGTTATTGGTGGTGATTTTTCTTGCTGGTTTAATCGGCGCAGCGCAGCAACATATGCTGCCCTACGGCATTGCGGGCATGTACCTCACACTGAGCCTGCTGACCTTTATCGCCTACGCTATCGATAAATCCGCCGCAAAACGCGGTAAATGGCGCACTAAAGAAAGCACTTTGCATCTGCTCGCCCTCATGGGTGGTTGGCCCGGCGCCCTATTTGCCCAAAACGTGTTAAGGCACAAGTCCGTTAAAGCCTCATTTAGAAACGTCTTCTGGCTCACCGTTGTCGCTAACTTAGCCGTGCTGGGTTATGGCATAAAAACCGGCGCCGTAGATATGTTTATCTAGCAAGCTATGGATTCTATGAAAATCTAAAGTTTGTCACTAAAACGCTTTAACTTATTTTAATATAAAAACAAAAGGTTAAATTATGAAAAAATTTTTAGTTGCAGTTTTGGGTGTTGCAATACTATCGGGTTGTGCCGCACCTCGCTATACAGCAAAACCAATAGAAACAAATACTAACAATGTAGAAATAGTCATTATTAAAGATAAAGAAACACGTGACGGCTTCCAAGAAACAATGGAGACATGGCTAAAAGCAAATAATTACACCTACACAGTGCAGCCTGATGGTTCTAAACATGATTTAAATAAACTCACATTAGAATATGAAGGTAATTGGACTTGGGACTTGGCATTATATTTAAAAAGCGCTGAAATTAACGCATTTCAGAATGGCCAAAGAGTTGGCAGTGTTAAGTTTCAAGTACCCTATACTGCGAACCCGAGTAAGTTTGGTAATGCTGCGAATCGTATTAGCTATATGATGTCAGCTCTATTTGGTCAAATCACTGCTGATGAAGCAACAAAAAAAGTAAATGGTTCAAGCGATTAATATCATTGAAACCTTAACTAAAAAACAGGGTAATCATAGAATTACCCTGTTTAGTTTTGCACTGTTTATTATCTTTAAAACCAGCTCAACGCGATACTGATAATCACGCCTGTTATCATCAACTGCATTAAACAAAATCCCATAATATCCCGCGCTTTTAAGCCCGCAATTGCCAGCACGGGCAGTGCCCAGAAAGGTTGAATAAGGTTAGTCCAGGCATCACCCCAAGCTACGGCCATAGCTACCCGAGCAACATCGGCGCCCAAGGCTTCGGCAGCGGGTAACATAATCGGCGCCTGCACGGCCCACTGACCACCACCCGATGGCACAAAAATATTTACAATTCCCGCGCTAATAAAGCTCCAAAATGGCAGGCTCTCGGCACTGGCTATGGCCACAAAACCTTCCGAAATACTTTGGGCTAAACCCGACTGCACCATCACCGCCATAATGCCCGCATAGAAAGGAAATTGGATCACAATCCCTGCGCCGCCCTTAATGGCCTCATTCAAGCTGGTTAATAAACTGCGTGGCGTTTGATGTAAGAGGATGGCGAGAAACAAGAATAAGAAGTTCACTAAGTTAAGGTTTAAGCTGCCGCCCTGTACCCAAAAGTAATAGCCTAAGTACACAAGCCCAGCGCCACCGACGCTCCAGCCGAGTAAGCGGCTATTTTCTAACTTATCTGCAGGACGGTTTTCAAGCTGACACTCGCTCACATTGGCAGATGCCAAAGTTGCTGGTTCGCTGCCTTTGTCATCAAGGGCGCTTGGGTCGACATAAATGCTGTCCTTGTCTTCAGGCAACATAAAGCGATTCACTAATGGCATGACCACAAAAAGAATCGCCACTAACAATAAGTTAAAGCTCGCGAAAATGGTTTCACTAGTGGGGATAATGCCAATTTGTGCTTCGGAGAAATGCCCCGCCGTTGCTATGGTTAATGGGATAGAACCCGCAAGCCCACCATGCCAAACCACAAAGCCAGAATAGGCGCTGGCGACCAGCAGCCGATAATCCACTTTCACTTTACGCGCTAAGGCTTTGGCAAATAACGCGCCCACCACTAGCCCGAATCCCCAGTTAACCCAACTGGCGGCCAGTGATACTAAGGTTACTAAAATAATGGCTTGCGGTGCCGATTTAGCGAATCCTGCAATCGCATCAAGCAGCTTTTTAATCGGCGGCGAGCTTGCCAGCATGAATCCCGCCACCAGCACTAACAGCATCTGCATCGAAAAACTCAGCAAGGTCCAAAAGCCATCGCCCCAATAATTGATGACTTCCAGCGGACTTTTGTGTTCTGCGACCACAGCTGCAATTAACACCACTAAGGTGAGTAAAAGGACGAAAATATAGGGATCGGGTAGATATCGGTCGACGAGTTTGACCAAAGGTTTTGCCGCTTTGTTTAACATAGACTTTCCTTGTTTATTATCTAAATTCTAGTTTTTATCTGTTTTTATTGAATTTTTATTGAGTCTTAAGCCCACAGGTTAAGCGATCTCTAAAGCGGGATAAAGTCTTGAGGGGGTTTTTAAAGCGTTGAACTGGTAGCACCAGATAGCCAGCCCAACGCACACGCGAGTGCCGATAGCATCTCAAGCTAAAAAACTGATAATATGGCCAAAATTAACTAAGGTGCTCTTTATATGAAAATGTTACTTGCCGTTGCTGTGATTGCTGGGGTGATTTTTTACTTCTTTACCTCAATGAACGGCCAAAAAGCCGCCCAAGAGAATATCCGTTTAGGCAATGAATTTTTAACGCAAAACAAAACCAAAGAAGGTGTCATCACCACAGCTTCGGGTTTGCAATATCAAGTGTTAACTCAAGGCGATGGCACAGTTCATCCTAAAGCCAGCGATACAGTGACAGTGCATTACCATGGCACTTTGATCGACGGTACTGTGTTTGATAGTTCGGTTGATCGCGGCGAGCCTATCGCATTTCCGCTTAATCGGGTGATTAAAGGTTGGACCGAGGGCGTACAACTTATGGTCGTTGGCGATAAAGTGCGTTTCTTTATCCCGAGTGAACTCGCCTACGGCAACAGCAGCACGGGGAAGATTGGCGGTGGTTCAGTGCTCATTTTTGATGTAGAACTGCTTAAGATTGATTAAATCTGTCTTCAATGAGCCTAATCGCGTCATAAAAAGCCCTGCATTATCGCAGGGCTTTTTGTCTCTATAACTCAAATAATATTAGTATGTTGGATGATTAAGGACAGCTTGCTGCGCCAATATCAACCCATACCGCCGCAACGCCTGGTACATCACCTTTAGTCCAGTAACTCGCCTTCCACACACGACCGTTATAGCTGGTGGTTTGACCGCCGTTATACACCACACCCGCATCCCAACCGAGATCAACTTGGCTGAGTAGCTGCCATTGATCAGCGGTGCGAGATGGCGTATTGCCCTGAGTCCAGTACTTCGCTTTCCATACCAACTGACTGTGACTCACAGTATCGCCCGTGTTGTACACCACACTGGTTTGCCAAGCAGGATAGTTACCGGCATTAGGATCGGTTGCATCACAACCACCACCGATTACTTTTGGCGTCACGGTCAGATTAGTCGATGCGCTCGCATCCAAGGCACCATCGGAAACCAGCACGCTCAAACCATAGCTGGTCGCTTCGGTGACATTAGGCCCAGTGACCACTAAGGTGGCACTATTTTGTCCGGTTGCCGACACGCCAGCGGGCACAGTCCAAGCGTAAGTTAAGGCATCACCGTCGGCATCAGAGGCACTCGCCACTATGCTGACAGTTTTACCCGCCTCAACTGTTGCAGTGGCTGCCACACTCACCACGGGAGCTTGGTTCGGAGTATCCGCCTTATTGGTCACTGTCACTGAATCTGTAGCAGATAACCCTTCTGGATCAGTTACTTTAAGACTAAAACTATAGGCAACATCAGTTTGCGTTGCAGCCAATTGAATCGCCGCATTCGCCATATCCGCGTTTGTGATGGCAATCGCTGGGCCAGACACTTGAGTCCAAAGATACGTCAGCGCCTCATTTTCAGGATCGCGCGAACCGCTACCATTGAGCACCACATCGGCGGGACCAGTGACATTCACATCCGCACCCGCATTGGCAATTGGCGCTTTATTCACCGGTGGCGTAGTTCCTTCGCCATGACCTAAACCTTCGTGCATCGCATTTAGAATATCGCCGTTATCGGCATCAATTTCCCATGCAAATAAACCACCTAGCTGATTGGCAAGCACATATTGGCCCTTGGCTTTAACTGAACGCGCATCATCGAAAGTGATTAAATCACCCGTAGATGCCTTGAACAGTGATGGCGCCTCGGCCGTTTCATCATAGCTGTAAGTCCAATCGCTCCCCATGTACTCGTTCACTATCTGGCGATAATCCACCACGCCATCTTCCCATGTGCCTTTCACTTTGCCCGTCGCTGTCCCTGTGAATGGGTTATTGCCCGTGTAGCCATTCACGCCTGTCCAGCCGCGGCCGTACATAGCAGCACCAACCACAATTTTCCCTGGGGTTACACCTTGAGTTAACAGGGCTTTTACGCCCTTGTCTGTGGTGTAGCGGGTATCAGGATCCCAACTCGCCTCATAAAGATTGGTTTGATGACCGAGTTCAGTGTTCGTCCAACCGCCATTGAAGTCGTAACTCATCAAGAAGATGTAATCCATGTACTGCTGAGCGGCCTGATAATCGACTTTCTGAATTTTATCATCACCGGCGCTAATGGCTGAAGTCAGCTCATAGGTACGACCCGTCTCAGCACTTAACTCGTCGAGCATGGCGCGCAGTTCACGCATCAAGGTCACATAGGTTTCACCGTCGTTGGCATTGCCTAAGTTTGGATTCGCACCGCCACCACCTGGATATTCCCAATCAATGTCGACACCGTCAAAGAACTTCCACGTTTGTAGGAATTCCTTCACCGATGCGACAAAAGTATCGCGCTTACTTTTATCGCCAAAAAAGAAGAAGGGATCAGATAGCGTCCAGCCACCAACCGAAGGCAAAATCTTTAGATCGGGGTGGGCTTGCTTGAGCGCCATCAATTGACCGAAGTTGCCTTTGTAGGGATCAGAGTAGTCACTCACGCCCGTCTGTGGCATTTGGACCGCCGCCCAAGGATCGTGGATAGCGACTTTAAAATCTTCACGGCCACTACAGGCACGTTGCAACGCTTGGAAACTGCCGTCGATTTCTTTCAAGCTATCGTTAATGCCATCACCACCGCAAATAGGGGTAAAGCCATATAAAATATGAGTTAAGTTCTGTGCTGGGATCTTATCGACTGGGAACTTACGGCCGTACACACCCCATTCTACAAAGTAACTGCCGACCACTTTGCCCGACTTGTTAACGTATGGACGATTGTTTTCTTTAAGCGGAGCATTGAGTGGCACTAAATGGCTGCCATCGGTATCGGCCACGAGGATTTCTTTGGCATCGCTCGCCGTACAACCATCGCTGTTACACAGTTGCACTTGCATCTGATAACGGCCGCCTTTGTTCACCTTAAAGTTAGCGGTGCCCGAAGCGCCTGAGGGGCCCTCCCAAGCGACATTACCGTTGAGCAGCACTTGGGCTTTATTGCCCACATCGCCACTCCAAAGGTTCCAGCTGACGGACACGTCGGCGGCATCTTTAATGGTTACCAACTGATTGTAAGCCGTAGTAGCTTGATTAACTTCGATAATAGCGAACTTGGTTTCACCCCAACCTATAGTCGGTTTGCCGGGCGCTGCGGCAAATGCACTGACACTCACGGTAGATGCCAGCGCCGATGCCACCAGCAAGGCTGATGTTGAAATTTGAGTCTTGAACATGAGATATCCCTATTGAATTTTTTATATGAATCAATAAGGCAAACAAAGCGTAGACAGGAAACAACACTCTCTTAAGACCATGCAACACGACAGACAATTGCACGAAGAAAAACCTGTGGTATCCCCGCTATCATAGGTACAGACGAACCCTTAGACCGGAGGCTTTGCGTCCCAGTTTTTCAACTGGTTTGCCTTTTACACGCAATGACAACGTTGTCATTGCGATAGTCAGCATAGACGTAAGCGCAATAAAAATGCAACAAAATATTATCAACCAAGGTAGTGGTCTGATAAGAAAGCAATTAAATACAGTTCAGCTATTTCTAATATTTACTTTTATAATTAAGGCTTTGCTGACTATTTGAGCCATAAAAAAACAGGACACGATAAGCCAAAGGCATCACCTGTCCTGTTATCAATTTCACTATTTATGCTGCTAATACTGCTTAAACCACTAGCACTGAGCCACTGTAATCTAATAGCTCAAAACCATTAGCTAACAGCATCTATGCTCCTTATGCGCGAGGATAATCCCTTGCGAGCATCACAGATAAACCTCGGCACACTAAGGTTTCCATATCATCGACGCGGTTGATTTTCATCTCAGCTAAGGGCGCGCTCAATGCCATTTGCTTTAAGCTTTCGAGGCAGCCTTTGTAGTAAGGAGCACTGTTCATCATGTTACCCGCGAGCCAAATCCGATTGGGATTAAACAAATTAACGGTCCACGCCAGCCCCATACCAAGGTAACTGCCCGCACGGTATAAATCATCCTGAGTGGTGATGTTACGGCTGCGTACAGAATCGCCACTGGCGAGTTGTTCTAAACTAAATTCGCCTGATTCTGTCATCACGCGGCAATGGCCCAACTCCCCTGCCACCCCTGTCGCTCCAGTAAAAGCTTGCCCATTAAACGCAATCGACATCCCTATCCCGGTGCCGCACATGACCAACAACTCACAGGCATATTTGGCATCGCACGTGGCTTGCATACCCGCATCCATATCGTTGCAGATAAACTTAAGCTCGCCTTGAGTTTTCACTGTGTCAAAACTCAAACCATTGAGTCCGGGTAACGATTTACAGGCAACCAAACGATTATTTTGTACGAGTCCTGGTACGCCAATCGCTAATTGGTAATGCTGTAAATCGTAATCGCGTTCAAGCGCAGCGATTTGATTATTTAACTCTTCAATTTTAAAACCTTCGCCTGTGGGGATTTTATATTGTTCTGTATGTCCCGCGAGCTGAAGTTCGAACAGGGCTGTCGTACCGCCCACATCTATTGTTAGTATTTGCATCGCTTACTCCACTGATACATGCGCCCCACTCTGACCCCGAGCGGAGATGGCAAATGTTAGCATAGGGTCCAAATGTTAGCGATTGAATAAAACTTAAGTTGCTAATTTGTAAGGAACAAGTCTACAAAAAATATGACTGACATTTTGTTTTACTCAAGTTTTATGCTAAGAATCACACAAATAAATTAAGGGTAAAACACTTAGCTTGCGCATCACAGTCAGCACAAATTCACGATTGTATACAAAATCCTTTATTCGCTCCCCTTGCATCCAGCGCGTTAGGCTTGCGATAATCCGAGCTGGTTAGAACTCAAATAAACATAGACCTACTTATCCTTAGGCAAGCTTTGCCTACCGACTCGCACAGCGTGCAAGTCTCACTTGGAGCCCATATGTCACATTCAATTGCCAGCCGCCTCGGTGCCATTCGCAGCGAATTATCTTCCGCCAATCTCGATGCTTTTATCATTCCCCGCGCCGACGAGTATCTGGGCGAATATGTGCCAGAACATAACGAACGTTTATACTGGGCAACAAACTTTACCGGTTCAGCAGGTATGGCTATCGTATTGAAAGATAAAGCCGCTATCTTTACCGACGGCCGTTATACGGTTCAAGTTCGTCTGCAAGTGGATGCCGCACTTTTCAGCTATGAAAGCCTGACCGATACACCGCAAATTGAGTGGTTATGTGACACGCTGCCAGCGGGATCTCGCGTTGGCTTTGATGCACGCTTACATACTTTAGCTTGGTATGAGAATGCCAAAGCAACCTTAAGCAAAGCCCAAATTGAATTAGTAGCGGTTGAACAAAATCCTATCGATTTGCATTGGCAGGATCGCCCCGCACCATCGAGTGCGCCAATCACGTTATTCAGTAACGAGAGTGCCGGTAAAACCAGTCTGCAAAAACGTACTGAAATTGGCGCCTTAGTAAAAAAAGCCGGTGGGGACGTTGCTTTGATTGCCGCGTTAGATTCTTTCTGCTGGCTATTAAACATTCGCGGTAACGATATTCCGCGTCTGCCTGTCGTGCTCGGCAGTGCCCTGCTTCATGCTAATGGCGATATGCAGCTGTTTACCGATTTAAGCAAACTCCCTGACGGCATTGAGGAGCATGTCGGTGCAGGCGTTAGCTTTAAGGACGAAGCCACGCTCGCCGATACACTTGCCAGTTTGCAGGGCGTCAAACTGCTGGCCGATCCAAACTCGGCTAACGCTTGGGCACAAAATCTCGCCCGTGAAGCGGGAGCGAAATTGATTGCTGGAATCGATCCCGTTTCTTTACCTAAAGCACAGAAAAATCCTTCAGAACTTGCCGGAATGCGCGCTTGTCACATTCGTGATGGCGTTGCTGTAAGTCGCTTCCTTGCATGGTTAGATGCCGAAGTTGCCGCCAAGCGTATGCACGATGAAGCCACGCTTGCCGATAAATTAGAAAGCTTCCGCCTGCAAGATGAGCGCTATCGGGAGCCAAGTTTCGACACCATTTCAGCAGCCGGTCCCAATGCAGCCATGTGCCATTACAATCATAACAATGGCACACCTGCGATGATGACGATGGACAGCATCTACTTAGTGGATTCTGGCGCGCAATATATCGATGGCACCACAGATGTGACCCGTACTATTGCGATTGGTAAAGTCACCGATGAACATAAAAAAATGGTCACGCTGGTGCTTAAAGGTCATATCGCGCTAGACCAAGCTCGCTTCCCTAAAGGTACTTCAGGCCAGCAGCTCGATGCATTCGCCCGCCAGTATTTATGGCAACATGGTTTTGATTACGACCACGGCACAGGCCATGGCGTGGGTCACTTTTTAAGTGTGCACGAAGGTCCGCAGCGCATAGGTAAAAATGTCAACGGTATCGCACTGATGCCCGGCATGGTGCTTTCCAACGAGCCGGGTTACTACCGCGCAGAGAGTTTTGGCATTCGCTTAGAAAACTTAGTCGTAGTGCAACACTGTGAAGCACTGAAAGGCGCTGAGCGTGAGATGTATGAGTTCGATGCACTGACGATGATCCCTATGGATGCCCGCCTTATCGATAAGAGCCTGCTAACGCAAGGGGAAATCGACTGGTTCAATGCTTACCATCAGCAAGTGTTCCATACACTTTCGCCGCTGATGTCCGGTGATGAACTCGCGTGGTTAACGCGAGTAACTAAAGCGATGTAGAGCGATTTAGCACTCCTGCGGATAAGTAGCGATTTAAGTCGTCATTTAAATCATCTTCTAAATCCGTTATATGCTACAAAATAAAACGCCCAAGACTATGAGCCTTGGGCGTTTTTTTTAGCACTGCTTCTGTATTTTCAAGGCCTAGTCCTATTTCAATAGCATGCTTTCAGGACATGGTTTCAAAACACGATTTCTATTTCAAACATGATTAAAAACACGAGTCGCTAAACCATAGTAGGCTGCGCCATAGGCTGATAAGCATCATCCAGCGATGCCTTAGATAACACTTCAAACTCCTGATGAATTGCCATAAAACAATCGACTAATTCAGGATCGAAATGCTTACCTTTGCCTTCAATCATTAAATCGATGGCTTCTTGGTGACTAAAGGGTCGCTTATAACATCGCGGTGAAGTGAGTGCATCATAGACATCCACCAAGGCAACGATGCGCGCCGAAAGCGGAATATCCTCACCTTTCAACCCTAAGGGGTAACCACTACCATCCCACTTTTCATGGTGACCCGAAGCGATATCTTGGCCCATCTGAATAAAAGTACATTGGGGCGCATATTCCAACAAACTGCGTAACACTTGGCCACCAATCACAGGGTGGGCTTTGATCTGCTCAAACTCCTGCGGGGTTAATTTACCCGGTTTGAGCAGAATAGCATCGGCAATACCGACTTTACCTATGTCATGCAAAATGGCCGATAGACTAATATCTTGAATAAAATCATCGTTCAATTCAGCCGGAGGATTGTCGGCCTGCAGTCGCTGCGCCGCGAGCATTTTTGAATACTGCCGCATACGTAATAAGTGCGCGCCCGTTTCGTTGTCTCTGTATTCGGCAAGTTTGGCTAAACCTAATACAGTCGCTTGGCGTGAGGCTAAGGTTGAATCGAGTGAATCCGCCAACTTACCTAATAAGTAAGTGATGGTTAGCGTCAACATGGCATTGGTTACAATAAAATTGACCACGACAACGGCCCAAATACCCAAACTGTAACCGTGAATATCAGGCCAGTTTAACCAGCCAAAGTGATAGGCAAGCCCAATCAGTACCAAACTCATCCCATTCAAATATTGGGCATATAAGCTCGCGCGACTTCCTAAGAAAATGCCAACTAATGGCGGAAAGATAAATAACCAGATGAACCCCGCACCCGATGGACCAATCGCAATCAAAAAACCAACGCCGATAGCAAACGCTAACAAACAACCACAGCCAAAACGCGTACTATCAGCAAGCTTAGGAAAATACAGCAAAAATAGTAAAAAAAGATAAGCCAGCGTATCGAATACCACCATAGACCAAAGATCGGCGATGACACATAAATACACGCTGGTGACATATACGGGCACGCAAAGAAGCGCAAGAAAGCCAAATAGACGTTCAAAAATCAAACGTCGCCAATGGGGAAGTGCCGCTGCTGTCCCCAAGGACGCGGTAGCCAATTTAGCTACGCCACGTCTAAGTGATATCGCCATGGGAAAATCCTCTTATGTTGCATTCCCGCTATGAGCTAATGAAGCTGATCTTATGAACCTAAGCTAATGAACCTAAGCTAATGAACTAAAGGGTGCGAATGAGATGACAAAGCTGAGGCAAAGCCAGATAAATCACACGCTCAGCAAGTCATAGTTTGTTGCCCATTAAAGAATAGACTAAGACGAATAAAGCGCCCGAATGAATGCCGCGATATGGCAACCGAATCAACGACATTAGTCCAATGTCGCCGAGCAGATTTAGTCGATAACATGAGCGTCTAATATCCACTCAATATCTGAGGAAAAATAACCCTATACAAAATACTGAAATTTGCGTTTTAGCAGGATAAACGCTCGTTTAATTCTATATTCGCAATACTTAAAAATTTTATATTTTGCAATAGCTTATAAATACAACGAACGATTGATTTTCATGGGTAAGCCATCAAAAAGCGCTCTCCTATACCCATACAAAAATGATAGTCTTATCACATAACAAGCTTACCCCAATGAGAGTAAGCGCAAGAAAATTAGCGCCTAACACCGCGCCCCTGAACCCCAATGAATAATATCGGCCCTGAATGGACACACTAAATGAGCCAGAGTAACGCGTCTGCCAACAGAACACTGAATGCACAGAGATCAGATCAAGAAATCCGCTTAACACCGCAGGACGAACTCATTTCCACCACCGACACTCGCGGTGTTATCACATACGTTAATGCCCGTTTTGCCGAAGTCTCAGGCTATAGCGCCCAAGAGTTAATTGGCAGTGCCCACAACATGGTTCGCCATCCCGATATGCCGAGCGCCGCCTTTAAAGAAATGTGGGAAAAGCTTAAGTCGGGCCAATCTTGGCGCGGCATAGTGAAAAACCGCTGTAAAAATGGTGGCTTCTATTGGGTCGATGCCTTTGTCTCGCCATTGTTTGAAAACGGCACCATTGTCGGTTATCAATCGGTACGTATTCAGCCTCAGGCCGCCTACGTCAGCAAAGCAAATGAGATATACCAAAGACTTAAACTGGATAAATCCATTTCTAAGCCCTTAAGCTTAATGCAAAAACGTATCCTCTCGGCGGTTGTCGCCTCAACAGGCTTACTGATCGCAGGCTACTTTTGGGGCTGGGGCGTGATTATCGCGGGGGCGGTTTTGATGAGTTTAAACTTGGCTATATTCTACGATGAGGCCTTTCGCATTCCCGCTAAACTGATTGAAATGCAAACCAAATACGACTCTATCAGTCGTTACATCTACTCGGGTGCCGATACGTCTTCTATCCTCGATTTCCAGCTCATCATGCTGCAAGCCAAAATGAATGGCGTACTGGGGCGCACACAAGATCAAGCCAATCAATTGCACGCGATTGCCGATCAATTAGTGGTCGCGACCGAGCAAACCTATGTCAGCCTAGATCAAGAGAAAAGTCAGTTAGAACAGCTCTCTGGCGCGATGGAAGAAATGAGTTCAACCATCACAGAAGTGGCGCAGAATACCCATCTCACGTCCACCAGCATCAATACCGCCTACGATCTCTGCCTTAAAAGCAGCGCCAATATGAAGGCCAACACTCAAAAAGTGGAACAACTGGCCAAGTCTGTTGCCGATGCCGCTAACAATGCCCAACAATTGAATAAAGAAGCCGAGCAAGTTGCTAATGCGATGGGCGAAATTGACTCCATCGCCGAGCAAACCAATCTTCTCGCCCTCAATGCGGCCATTGAAGCTGCCCGTGCGGGTGAACAAGGCCGTGGGTTTGCCGTGGTCGCCGATGAAGTGCGCGCGCTGTCGAGCCGAACCCAACTGTCGACCAACAGTATTTCAAAAAGTGTCGATAAGATGTTCACTATGCTCAACGCATGGGCCAAAGAAATGGAACAAAGCCGCCAACACGCTGAGCGCTGCGCTAGCGACATCCAACTGTCCGCCGACAATGTGAATACCCTTTACCAAGAAGTGAGTGATATCCACACTTTTGCCCAGCAAAATGCCGTCGCTGCGGATCAACAGCGTCAAGTTGTTAATGAGATTGCCAGCAACATACACTCCATCACCCATTCAAGCGCGGAGAACTTGGCCGCGACCCATCTGATTGGTGATGCAGCCCATCTGCTTAAGCATAATGCCGAGAAAGCCCTCGGCTTGAGACGCACTTTCGGTTAGTCATAAGTAAGATATAAAATGCCGCAGCCAAAACTGCGGCATTTTTCTATCGCGTTCATTTAGCCTGTTCTTTCCGTCAGCCCTAACTCAACCTTAAATCATACTCTGCTAAAAGCATATTCAATCCAGAGCTGATCCAACCCAGTGCTTGCAGAATTGGTCCTATCCCGCCTGAGCCGTCGCTAAGGCTTTTATCTCTTGGCGATAAAATGATGCAGATAAAATGCCAAAACACTAAAAAGTTCAGGTTTTAACCGAAATTTTTGCTATACTCCGCGCCCGCCATTTTTCTTATAAAATCTGTGTGGAAGAATGAGCCAGTCGGCACGCCTCTCTCCTTAGTCGAGTAAATAATAGAGGCTCGCGGTGCTTGAATGTTTGAATAAGTGAACGATAGGAATCCAAAATGAGATTTGAATCTTTTAGTTTTTCCCCCGAGATTTTGCGCGCTATCTCAGATTGCGGTTATCAACAAATGACGCCTATTCAGCAGCAAGCGATACCTGCTATCCGCCGCGGCCAAGATGTCTTAGCCAGTGCCCAAACCGGTACGGGTAAAACCGCCGCTTTCGCGCTGCCGATCCTGCAAAAGATGGTTGAAAATCCAAGCGAAACGTTAAAGTCGAATGCCCGCGTATTAATCCTTACGCCGACCCGTGAGCTTGCAGCTCAAGTGGCTGACAACGTTACGGCTTACTGCAAGTACTTAAACTTCAGCGTGTTAACCATTTATGGTGGCGTAAAGATAGAAACACAAGCGCAAAAGCTGAAACGCGGCGCCGATGTGATTGTTGCCACCCCAGGTCGCTTACTTGAGCACCTTACCGCCTGTAACTTAAGCCTGTCGAACGTCGACTTTTTAGTCCTAGACGAAGCCGACCGTATGTTAGACATGGGCTTTAGCGCCGATATCCAAAAGATCCTTCAAGCGGTAAATAAGAAGCGTCAAAATCTGTTGTTCTCGGCCACTTTCTCAAGTGCGGTGAAAAAACTCGCCAACGACATGATGGTTAAACCGCAAGTGATCAGCGTTGATAAGCAAAACACTACGGCCGATACGGTTAGCCAAGTGGTTTATCCGGTTGAACAACGCCGTAAACGCGAACTGCTGTCTGAGCTAATCGGCAAGAAAAACTGGCAACAGGTCTTGGTATTTACCGCGACCCGTGATGCCGCCGATACGCTAGTCAAAGAATTGAATTTAGATGGGATCCCCTCTGAAGTGGTCCACGGTGATAAAGGCCAAGGCAGTCGTCGCCGCGCCCTGCGTGAATTTGTGGCTGGTGATGTACGCGTACTGGTTGCCACCGAAGTTGCCGCCCGTGGTCTGGATATCCCAAGCCTTGAATACGTAGTCAACTATGACTTACCTTTCCTCGCCGAAGACTATGTCCACCGTATCGGTCGTACAGGCCGCGCGGGTAAAACTGGCGTAGCCATTTCTTTTGTGAGCCGCGAAGAAGAACGTACCTTAGCCGATATCGAAAAACTGATCGGTCAACAAATTCGCCGCGTCACTGTGCCAGGTTATGAAGTGGGCAGCCGCGAATTGCTGTTAAAGCAATTGCAAACCCGCCGTAGCTTTGCCAAGAAACAACAAAGAACCGACAATGTCGGCGCTCAAGTTACTGCTGAGAAAAACATGCAAGGCCGCCGCGTAAAAATGAAGGTGGGTCAAGCACCTAGCAAAGCGAAAAAACTTAAGTAATCGCTAAAACGGGCGGTGTAAAACGCATAGCGTTTAACCCCATCCCACGTGTTTTAGTGAAATCGGCCACAACAACTGTTGTGGCCGATTTTTTTATGCCCAATTCGATAAAGCACTGCCCACTTTAACCAACAGCAATCCTTTATTGATAACAAAAAGACCATAACGCGGGGAACAAACTCAGCAGCGTCGCCCCCGCGAGCAATCGCTCACGTCCGTTAAGCTTTTTACCATCGACAAGTTGGCGGCGACTGTAGAGAAACAAGAGTAACCCGGGGCCGTAAAGTAGCAAGGACAGCAACAGATACTCGACACCTGCGGCATAGAGTAACCAGAGTCCATAACCGCTCGCCACCAGCGCCACGATTCTCATCAGCCCATTGCCCTGCCCACTCAAAGAAAGCTTCAACAGGAACAGTCCAATCAATAGATAAGGCACTAAAATCATCGACGTAGAAATGAGTAGCAGATTGGTATACCCCTTACCCAGCAGCCATACCAGTATCAAACAAAACTGCACTGTTAAGCTAGATAACCAGAGGGAAGCGATCGGCGTGCCATTGCGATTCTGCCGCAAAAAGATGGCAGGGAAAGCACCGTGGCGGGCTGCGCTGAAAGGCACCTCTGCCGAGAACAGAGTCCAACTTACATAGGAGGCCAGCACAGAAACAATAAGCCCGACACTGATCAGCGCCTTGCCCCAAGAGCCGCTCATGTGTCCCATCAGTCCCGCCATAGAGGGATTAGGCAGCGCTGCAAGTTCAGGACGAGCCAAAATTCCCAGCGCTAACACAGAGATAAGCACATAAAGTAGTAGCGCCAGCACGACGCCAAGGACAGTCGCCGTGCCCACATCCCGCTTATTTTTAGCACGCGCCGATAACACTGCCGCACCTTCGATACCGGTAAATACCCAAAGCGTGATCAGCATAGTGTTACGCACTTGCTCCGACACTGGCACAGCTAAAGTGCTGGCCGCTTGGTCCTGAGCAAAAGTCACAGGGTCAAAGTAATAGCAGGCAAATAGTACGAATAGCAATAACGGCAAACTCTTGGCCAATGTCGCCACCAGATTGAACATGGCGGCCTGCTGTACGCCGCGGGAGACCAACCAATGCACCGCCCACAAAATGCACGACTCACCGATAAAAGCGGCCAGCGTATTGCCCTCGCCAAACCAAACTTGCTGCGGCGTATCGACAAAGCTGCCAAGGGCGGCAAACGCAATCACTAAATATCCCACCACGCCTATGGTGGCGCAAAGCCAGTAGCCCCAAGCAGAAAAAAAGCCCACCAGCTCACCAAAACCGGCTCTCGCGTAGGTATAAATGCCGCCATCAAGCTCAGGCTTCAAGCGCGACAGATAGAGGAAACTCGCAGCCAATGCCAAGATGCCCACACCGGTGATCCCCCAGCCAATTAGCACAGCTCGAACACCCGCCACTTCGGCCATGTTTTGCGGCAGGCTGAAAATCCCAGCACCTACCATAGAGCTGAACACTAGGGCTGTGAGTGACCAGAGACCTATCCTGTTCTCTTTCATACAAAATCCTTAGCGCAAACGAGTAGAAAGAGCCTGAATGTGTTCGGGACCAATGCCGCAGCAACCACCGATAAGCGAAGCCCCTGCCGCGCGCCAACGCTCAGCCCAACCGAGATAATCGAGCGGCCCAAGATCGGCCCGGATCTCATCCAGACCATCGTTAGCGGTCGCCTCTTTCGGCTGAGGAGGAAACGCATTGGCATAGGCACCGAGTCGAATATCGGCACGCCCCAGAGCACTCAATCTATCGCTGGCCACCTGTAATGCCGCCTCAATCACCTCAGGCTGACAACAGTTGAACAGAATCGCATCCACACCGACCGCCACTAACGCGTCGATAGCATCTGCCACCCGCTCACCGGAGCGGAGTGTCGGTTCGCTACCTAACGTCTCGTCCTCTAAGGTAAAAGAAACCCAAAATGGTTTGCCATCTTCTGGCAGCAAGGCCTTGATGGCTAAAGGCTCGGCAATCAAACTCATGGTTTCGGCTAACCAGAGATCGACACTGGGCGACAGAGCTCGAATGAGTGGGAGAGCCAACTCACTCACCCTCGCGGCATCAAATAAATCGGCACGGTAAGAGCCAAACAAGGGTGGCAATGAGCCCGCGACGCGAACCGCATTTGCGTGTTCATCCGCGACATCCCGTGCCAGTTTGCCCGCCAATGCAGCCAGCGCTTCACCCTCGGCGGCAAAACGCTCGTCACCGATATGGAATGGCACGAGTGCATAACTGTTGGTGGTGATGACTTTGGCCCCGCTGGCTACGTAAGCTTGATGCACCTCAGTCACGGTTTGTGGCGCTTCTATCAATGCCAACGCCGACCACTCAGGCTGGCGAAAGGGTGCACCCCGTCTTGCCAACTCACGCCCCATGCCACCATCCAAAACCCACAGTTGCTGCTTATCCATCTTGCTTACCTCAATCTTTTTATGCGACTTCGTTTTACTAAGGCACTCATAGTTAATGAGAATTCTGTTACCTAGCACCTTGCTGCGTTCGATGACGACAATGGATAGCTTCTGTGAGTACCTTAATAACTGCAAAACCATCCAGACGTTTAGATGGCTACAACAAAATAACGGAATCTCGATTTAGCCGCAATCGATATCAGTAAAAAACACGGATTAATCTCAAACTTGAATAAATGGATGCCGCGGCGCTACGAAAATATGCCCAGTTGACGGCAAGAGACGAGGTATTGATGGGATCGTTGATGGAAGACATTGATGGAGGGCATGATGAGGGCATTGATGAATGATATTGCTGCGAAATGAACTAGAGAACCTAGAAGATGATGGCTAAAAAAGTGGAGAACAAGATGAGTGCCCTCCATGTCTTTGGATAATATGAGATTGGTATTACCCAAGTCGTTTTACTATTTCCAGCCCTGCAACCAAAGGTCTTCATCTTTTAAATCAAACCAGTTTATAGGTATAACTCGCTTTGACATCACAGCCTCAATTGAGCATGAGATCACTACGCCTTCCTCATCAAATTCAATCTCAGTGACTAAAAAATGTTTTTCTTTATTGGTCGGCTTAACGGCGGTCCACTTACTGTTGAGTAATTTCTTAGGGTTAATTTTATTCATCAAAACTCCGCGTGACAGCTAATGTAAAAGAAATCACTCATTTCTTTTAATTGAGCAGCTAATTGAACAACTAATTGAGCAACTGGGCTCATATCCTATCTACACCGATAACAAATGAGTCTATTGGGTCTAATGGGTCCTTGAACAGTAAATTTGCGGCGTTATGCAATAACTTCCGCTAATCCCCGTTCCTTTAGAGACTCGCTTGAGAGCGCCTTGGCCAATACGAACAATACAGCAAGACCGCGCAATGGCACTTACACAAAAAGCACTTAAGCGAAGATCTCGCAAACGAATATGACTTAAGCAACAAATTACACAAGCAGATTACACAAGCAGATCTCAGTACTAGGGCAGACAAAAGATAACTGTCGGTGCTTAGAAGCGCAGCCATTGAAAGATAACGTTAGGAACGCCCATGTCAACCATACTAAAAACACTTTGCCTCGTAGGCACTTTATTGCTCACTAGCTTTACGACTCTGGCGCAGCCCATTGCCAGAGATGAGTTTTCCATCAGTCCGCTGCTCAATGGTCAGCAAATTCCAAAGGTAAACTTGCAAGATATCAAGGGTAAAACCGTCGATTTAGCCGAATTAACCCAGCAAAAACCGACCATCTTTTTCTTTTACCGCGGCGGCTGGTGCCCATTTTGTAACAATCAAATGGGGCAACTAAAAGCAATTGAGCCTGAATTACTAAAAATGGGCTTTCAGTTAGTGGGTATTTCACCCGATACACCAGCTCAACTTAAGGCTTCGGCGGCAAAAAATGAGCTTAAGTATCTGCTGCTTTCCGATGAAAAAATGCTGGCAGCGCAAGCCTTTGGCTTAGCTTTTTACACAAGCGAAAAGGTCACTGAGATTTATACTTCGCGTCTTCATGTCGATAATCCAATGTGGACGACTCCCGAGGGAGTCAAACGTTTAGTCTTACCTGTGCCAGCCATTTATATTAGCGATGATAAAGGTTTGATTCATTTCCAATATGTGAATCCTAACTACAAGGTCAGACCCGCACCTAAGCTGATCTTAACCGCCGCAAGTTTGGTGGGATCGCAAGAATAAATATCGGTTTATCGACCGCTTTGCTAAACTAGCTCCGCCGCAATCAATATCGTCCAAGTTCAAATAGATAACATCACTTCAGCCCGCGGCGGAGTCATAATGAATTCTCAAACCTATAACCAAGCTGTGCTCGAACTCGCCCTTGCGGGTCTTGCCGATTTAACCGCTTCAGCACAGACCAAGAAAGCCCAGCGCACTTCTGCGCAGGAAAGTCATTTTTTGTGTAATTGGATGGTCGAGTCCTTAAAGGAAAAACGCTTTTCTAAACTGGTAGCCGACGATCTCACGGCTTGGATACGTTTGGCTCGCAGCCAAGGTGCGGGCGCCGAACTCAAGCGTTTGCTAGAAAGGATAGTGCATCAATATCAAACAGTTGAGACATCAGAGCAAGCGTTAGGTACGGCATTAAATGCTATGATAGAAACTTTAAAGCAAACCGAATGGTTGGTCTTTACTGACACTGAAATCAGCGCCAAGCTCAAACTCGATGGAGATGGCCAATCTAGCTTAGTAATTGATGCAAAAGAATTTAATCAACATATTAAAGATAATCAGTTGGTCAAACCAATCAACTTATATGTCCGCGCCGATGAACAGACGCTAACGCGTATCGCCCTATCCCATGGGTTATTACTCAGCCAAGGCAATAAGAAAACCAGCTTGGTTAAGCACCATAAAACCTATCAAATTTTCCCGCATAATCAGCAGCCCGCCCTGTGTCAGCTATTGGCTTAGGTGTCATAGCGTAAAGTGTAATGGCGTAAAGGTGAAAACTGTTTAACTATGGCCGATGTGACTGATTGTGACCCAATAAACAATTTATTCACACAGTTTAGGTAGAATGGCCATCGGATAGGCCTTGGCTAAAGCAGAGATAACAAGGATAAAAGCAATATGGTTAAGCGATGTTTGCAGTATAAACACTTAGTTCGATTTGCCTTGTTTACCCTTTGCTTTACTCAACCACACGCCTATGCGGAGCAGCTCAAATACAATATCACTGGCTCCTATTCTTGGTATCCGTATTTTATCGGCGATCAAGCCGAGGCGCCGGGGATGATCACTGAGCTTATCCCGATGATTCTATCCTTAGCTAAAATCGACGGTGAAATCCTCACCTTGCCGCCAAAGCGCACTAATAACGCTCTGGAAACCGGTCAACTCGACTTTGATATCGTCAGCCCGAGTTGGTTTGAAAAGCAGGATTTGGGGCCGCTGTTTGTTAAATCCGCCCCCATAATGCAAATCACCGAATATGTGGTCACCCTGCCTGAAAATGTCAGTAAATATAAGGATATCGACCAGATAAAAGGTAAACAAATCGGGACTGTGCGCGGTTATTTATACCACGACGATAAGGACTTTATCCGTGCCGACTTTACCTCTGAGCAAGAGTTAGTCAAAGCCTTAGATAAACACAGAGTCGATGCGATTATTTCCGGTAATTATCCAGCCTTGTATTGGTCGACTCAGTTGCGGATCCCTGTCGCCCTTGCGGCGGTGCATTCCGATGGAGACTTAGTGTTTAGGTTACGTAAGGAACATGCCGATTTGCTGCCTGCCATCAATCAAGCGATTGCGACCCTAAAAGCCAACGGTAAGATTGATGCGATAGTCAAAAAATACACCCAAACACTGACAAGCTGAGCCTATGCTCAAGCATTGGCGTTATTAAGACCACAGTTACAGCTTGGGCTTAGCTCAATCGTTTTTTTTCGTTATAACATCATCGGCATGCCATCTGTCCACATTTCCCGTCATCAATAAAAAAGCGCCCGCAGGCGCTTATCGATACTGTTCCAAGGTTTATCAACACTTATCAGTGTTGATCAATAGAATCAGCTTAATGTCAGTTTGACCATTCACAGGAATCGTAATTGGCGAGGACAGCGGCATAGCTGTGGCTCAATCCTTGAGTCGAGTAATAGTAACCTTTGCCCTGTTTATCCACGGCATAATGGATATCCTCAGCCCCAAGCTGCTGCGGCAATTGCTCACGCACATTGGCTAATTGGGGCTCATCATAAAGATAAGGAGCAAAGGTCAGCACACTCTCCTGATACACCTCAGTATGGCGGCAACTATTGCGGCGAATTTGAGCTATGATGGCCTCAAATGCATCACCGCGCTCCAGTGCTAACCATTGCTCGGCATAGCGCTCAACGATACTTTTGTCGGAATAGAAAAAATGCCGCTTATCCGACAAGCGCATCTGCACATCTGCATAAGCCTCATTAAGGATCAGCTGAATATAACCCGCAACCGTTTGCTTATTATCCCATTCTAGCCCTGCCACGGCGGCAATTTGCTCCGCCGTGACTAAACGTCCATGTTGGCTAAATACTCGGATATAACCGACGAGTTCAATCATTTGTTCACTCATAATGCCCAGTCATAGTGTTCACTCATAATGTCCAGTCATAACGCCAATCATAGCGCCCAACTAGAGTGTTCAAGCGGGTAGTAAACCTCGCGCCGCTAATTTGTCGGCGACAAAGCCCAGACTAAACTTGTCGAGTGTGGCCCGCGTTGGCGCTCCCGTTTGAATGTCCCAACCAAAGGCTTCGTAGAACATGTCCAGCGAGGTTTGCATGTCGGCGCGGTCCATCTTGATGGTGCCCTCTTCACCAAAGTTTTTGTCTGGGTCCATATCGTAAACCCAGTCGCTGAGAACATCGTGCTCTTCACGCATATTGCCCTCATTCATCTGCAACATGGTTAAGGCGCGGTGCAGATGCAAGACTCTTTCCGCCTTGAAATCTAACTCAGTTTCACTGGTTTCAATCCCTGTAACTAGGCTGAACATTTGCGATTCTATGGTGCTATCGCCTTCATAATTACGGTTCTTATCGGGCGATGCCAAAAGCGGGAACATCCAATTACACAGTGTCAGCGAGTCATGCAGCACGTTTTTCACTAAAGACCACTTAGCAAAACGAACCTTAGCGGCATTAATCGGGGTATACCAGCTCACCTTATCAAAGGCGCCCTCGCCCCATTTTTTCTCGGCGATAGCGACTGTCATATCGTGGGGTAACCCACTGTTAACTATGTTGATGTGGGAATGGCACTGGGCATCGCGGTTAAAGACAACGTTGATTAAGGTGCCCACCTGACCTGCAGTTTCACTCGCATGGTGCACGGCGGCGTTGGTTTTTCGGTTAAAGACCTTGGTTTTACTCTCTTTATGTATGTCCCAATACCCTAATGCGGGGTTTGTGCCATCTAAACCCCAACGCGCGATTAAGTCATATAAGCCATCCGCCATATGGGAAATTTCGCCTTCTTTGTAGGCAATGCGGCGATAGAAATCGATTAAGAAGGCAGGATCTTGATTATCCCAAAGCGCCCAAGGAATGCTGTTGTACTCCTCTTCAGGCAGTAAATCTTTGAACATATCGTGTGTTTTTAAAAACTTAAAGATATGAGAAATCAAACCATAGTTACACCAAATACCGTAGTCATCGAGGATCTGTGCCCCCAAGGCTCCCGCCATTGCATGTGCTTCTGAGCCGTTTGTAGTGCCCATCAAATACTGGGGCACCAGGAATCCCATACAGACGTTGGCAATATGCTCGGTTTTACGACCATATTTACTCTTCAGTTCAGGGACTTTAAGCTCGCAGAAACAACGTATTGGGCATGAATGGCAACCGCCAGTGCGCTTCATCCACTTGTTGGCATATTCGACGCCTATATAGCTTTCGGCCATCGAAGTGCGAAACCCAATACGGTTACGCTCATTCCAAGGCACTTCGCCTAAATCGATTTCTTGATCGGCGGCGCCCCACTTAAGGCCAGGTCGTGATTTCCAGCGACTGATAGGGGCTGAGTACTCGGCCCAAGATTGCGGCGTCGAAGGCACCACACCATTATTATTGGCGCCGATAATCCCTAAAATATGGTCATCTAAAGCGCGCATCTTTTCATTATTGGCGGCAATTTTGACGGCGCCGGTACCGATAATGCCGATCCCTTTACAATTTTTTGAGCCCATAACTGAGCCATGACCACCCGCAGAGTGTCCGCCCTGAGTCATGATGACAGACAGCGGCACTTGATTTTCACCCGCTTGGCCAATCGCCGCCACTTGTGCATTGGGACCCATCATTTGCGCTATCATGGCGTGGGTATCGAATATGCCTTTGCCCCATAGCGCATCGGCGGGTTCAATGGTGACCTTGTCATCGACAATTTTTAGCCACACTGGGCTCGCCGCTTTGCCTTCAATTGCAATCGCATCGAAGCCGGCAAATTTCATTGCAGGTGAAAAATGGCCACCAAAGTGACCGTCGGCAATAAGGTGTTTTTCAATCACGGGGCTACGGGAAGTAATCGTTGTTCGTCCAGTACAAATCACGCCTGACCCCGTTAATGGTCCCGCAGAGAAGACAATAATATTCTCAGGATCGATTGCCTTTATATTGTCCTTATGACCATCCCACAATATTTTATAGCCAATACCCATACCACCAATATAGTCATAATATTTTTCTATGGGATCATACGAAATCGTATTTGTCGTTAAATTAACTCTAAGGACTTTTCCTGCCCAACCACCAATTATATTACTCATCATATTTCACCTCGATTCAAGAAACTAAGCCGGTATATTTTTCATATTGTTCTAATGCAGCTTCGGCTTCATCCCAAGGATAAAATTTAATTGCCCCAGTAGGACAAACTTGAGCACAAGCAGGCTGGCCATTGCATAAATCGCATTTCACGGCTTTCATTTTACTGCGGACGACTTTAATCACTTGCTGCGGACATTTATCCGCACAATAACCACATCCAACACAGAGTTCTTCATCAACCACTTTGGCGCCGGTTAGCGGGTTGGTTGAAATAGCCTGTTTCGGGCACACTTGTGTACAAACTTCACATTGGCGGCAAGTGGCAGGAATTATGGTGCCATCACCGCATTCGCCATGCTGTATGTGATAGTTGAATTGCATGCCATGCGGGCCGAAGTTCATGTTATGTTCGACTTTTACGCGCGCCAGCGTTGGACTACTGTCGCCCTCGTGGTTCCAGCTGCAGGCAATCTCGCAGCGTCGACAACTCACACACACCACAGGGTTAACCACCATTAAACCACCGGCCATGACTTCTACGACTTCCTGACTGTCATTGTCGCTGCCACAACCGGTAAGAAAGCTAATCAGTGTCCCGTGATATACAGTACCGACAGCAACGCCCATACTGCTTTTAAGTATTCCTCTTCTGGTAATCATATTCGATCCTTTATTAGTCAAAGCAATATAATTAAAATATGCATACACTTTGATTCCCGACAATTTATGCTAGAGTAATATCTATTATTATTTTACGTCTGCGTCACACTTACCCAAATTGGGGCAATATTAGATCAAGTTACACGACTTGTGTCTGACTAACGCTTTTAAGAATTAACAATTAAATATATCGAAAATTAAAATAATGATTTAATTCAAACTACCTCAATATAATTAATCAAAAAGGTTTAAAAGCGGTTAATTAACTGCCACTCAACGCATAACTCAGTTAATATCTAAAACGCATACATTCCGATTAGAGTCCCGACAGAATCTAATTAAAAAGGAATGGAAAATGATGAACACGAATAACCGTTCTCAATGGAAAATCTTTACGCCAATTGCTGTTGCAGTCTGTCTGATGACCGCCTGTTCCGATGGTGAAGAGGGTAAAGAAGGCCCACCTGGAATTGTGAGTATCAGCATAGAACAGGCCGATACTCTTAAAGCGACAATCGAAAAAGTCGCTATCGATGCGCAAACTCAAGTGCAGGTCGATTTCTTTCTCAGTAACGCCAATGGCATTGCCGTCACTGGACTAGAAAATCTTAAGGAGCTCGACACCTTAGGCTTTGGTATCGCCAAGCTTGCACCGCCGCAGGCGCACTATCACATCCCTCAAGCCACAGCTAACGCTGCGGCGCAGAATAGCGCTGTCACAACGAGTGAGACCGCCAGTACGACAGATGCCGCATTGCAATGGACCAGCTACATCAACAACCAAGTGGAACCTGCGACCAATGCTCAGCCCAATGCCGTAACACAATTCCAAGCGGGCATTGAAAGCAGCTGTAAAGCGGCGTGTTTAACCTCGTTAGGCGCGGGTATTTACCGTTATACCTTTAGCAAACCTCTGACGGCTTATCCGCAATTTGCGGGGCTCGATACCCAATACACGCCAGAACTGACCCACAGGATTTACCTAGAACTCAAACCGTTAGCCAATAGCCCAATCGACACTCAGTTGATCAACAGCGTATACGACTTTGTTCCCGCCACGGGACAAACTGTCGCAGCGGACATGGGCCGCAAAGTTATCGCACCTGAGCAAGCCTGTTTTCGTTGCCATAATGCCGATTTAGCCAATGCCGATACCCGCCTTTTGATGCACGGCAGTAAACGTTTTGCCTTTGAGGGCTGCGTGGTGTGTCACACGACTTATTCTGGCGATCCTGAAACCGGTAACAGCTTAGATATGGCGACATTGACGCACCAGATCCACCAAGTTAAATATCAAATCGTCGGCCACAAGGGACAGTTATATGACTTCTCCAATGTGACCTTTCCCGGCGACATGAACCAGTGCCAGCAATGTCATATCGCTGACGCAGCGGCGCAAAGCAGCAATTACAATATCCCCAGTAAAACCGCCTGCCTTGACTGCCATAAAGCGCAAATTCCCGCCGACTGGAATGGCACTGTCGCGGGGTTATTCCATAATAGGGAGATTTTTGCCAAGCCATGGGCACTCAGCTGTAGCGGCTGTCACCCCGATAGCAATAATCCCCAAGGTGTCGGGCTATTTCACAATGCCGCAGTGAACACGGCCGCTAAACTGGCGAGCGATTACCAAGTTAAGTTACTGAGCTCGCAGCTCAGTGTTGAGGCGCAAACTCTAGTCGTCACACTGCAAGTGCAGCAACTTGACCAACTTCCCGCCACTCAAGCCATGATTAAATCTTTCTGGTTAATTGCTGCGGGTGAAACCAATCACGCCAACATGCCAGTTAATAATGGCCAGCGTAAAGTGTGGGATTTATTGGCAAACGCGAGCGATGTTGCCTTAAACATCACGGCGCCGAATCAGTTAACGGTCACTATATCTAACTTATCGACTGCTGACTTTGGCGATCTGAGCCAATCTAAGCTTTACAGTAAATTGGTGCTCTGCGCTGATAAGAACACTGGCTTTGCCATTGACTGTAATATCGCCAATCACAATGTGAACCTCAGCGCGTTGAATACGCTCACCCTGCAAGGTCAAACGGTTACGGCAAAGGCTAAGGTCGATGAACAAGCCTGTCGCCAATGTCATGATCAAGGCTTAGAGGACAGAGTCCTGTCGGCGCATCAAATGAGGGGGATTTTTGAGCCCACTAGCAGCTGCGGCACTTGTCATGCACCGCAAACCGCAACCGCGCTCACGGATGGGCAATGTCAAAGCTGTCACAGCAATGATGCAATCATGTATCTCAATGCAGGCATAATGCATACTACCGGTGCCGACCAAATCAAGCCCTATCGCACCATCAACAATACCTTGAGCTACAGGGAGTTAGTGCATTCACTGCACGCGGGAACCCGTACTGTCGTCGGTTTTGATAACCCACGCCCAGAACTCACCTACCCTAATGCGAAAAACAATTGCAGTGTTTGCCACAGTGCAGGGCAACTGGATCTCGCGGGACTGAGTGCAGAGCAATCCCTGTTAGTTGCCGCACCCGATGCGGTCAACAATGGTCAAATTGCCGAGTATTCGCCAACCTTGGCAACCTGCGCCGCCTGTCATACACAAACAGATAGCTTAGTGGTTCATGCACGTGGCTTTGGTGGGGTTTATCAAAGCGATGCCAGCGGAGGGCGAATTTACCAAGCTGGGCAAGAATCCTGCGCCATCTGTCACGCCGAAGGTCGCTCATCGGGTGTCGATAAGGTGCACCAATAGGCTGGTAGATTTTATCTCGCCCAAAAACAAAACCGCTCGCAATAATGCGAGCGGTTTTATTTAATCAGGTTGATTTATCAAGCTGATTTATCGTGCTGATTTACCAAGCCTTGAGTCAGTGCTGACTTCACTCAGCGCAAAAGCTTACTTGGCGGATTTAATCTCATAGGGCTAACCTCATCAAGCTAACCTCATAGAGTTCGCTAAGTCGACCTTACAGCTTAGGCACGCTTTGACTCTCGACCACATGCGTTTGGCTGTAATCTTTAAGCTCAGCATGAGACGACTTCACACCACTTAACGCCTCGGCGGTTAACGTGTTATTGCCGTTCAATAAATCATTCAAGGTGCCTGTATCACCGTTCACTAAGCCCAATTCTCTAAGCATGGCATCAACCACCGGCGCATTAGCGCGATAGTTTAATGCGGCACTGGTGACTTGCTCGGCAATGCCACCTTGATGGTGAGCGCCTTCGCCACCCGCGGCAAATTGATTGCCAGCGCCATAGCCTTGAAGAATTTTAATGCCTTCGATGTTTTCCAACGGTTTAACGGCTTGCGCCACAATTTCAGGCAGCGCTTTCAAAATTGCGAGGGATTTTTGCAGGGCTATTTGCTCATCACTCAAGACGTTTTCAGCTTCGTAAAGTGCTTGCTTACCCGCAGCTTCAACGGCATAGACTTTCTCATCCGCTTCGGCCTGCAGTTTTTTCGCATCGGCACTGGCGCGCGCTTCAATCAAAATCGCACTCGATCTGTCTTCGGCGGCACGTTTCTCGGCTTCGGCTTGTACAGTTACACCTACCGCATCACGCTCAGCTTCTTTACGGGCATCAATCACTTCAATCTCTTTACGACGATTCGCTTCGGCCACTTGGCGTGCTGTGATTACCGCTTCTTCTTTCTCAACTTTCAGTTTTTCGGCTTCAGCAGCACGGGCACGAGCAGCAGATTCTTCTTCCGATTTCGCCGCAACCGCAATGCGTTTTTCCTGCTCAGAAACTTCGATATCCCTTTGCTGTTGAATGCGCGATTGCTCAATCGACTTATACTTTTCAATTTCGCGGGTTTCGATATCTTTCGTCTTTTCGATTTGAGCCGTTTCGATAGCGCGTTCTTTAGCAATTTCGGCTTCGCGTTCTTCACGGGCCTTATTTTCTTTCTGCTTAATGATTTCCGCTTTTTGATCGGCGCGTTTAAATTCCAAAGACTGTTGCTGGATCAGGCGCGCTTCTTCTTCCGACTTTTCAATCTCTAGAGATTCTTTTTCGGCTTCGAGGTTACGCTGCTCGATCTTAATCCGGTTATCCTGTTGGATATCGTTGGTTTCTTTGCGTTTCTCTTCAATAATCTTCGCCAGACGCGCACGACCTTCGGCGTCGAATGCGTTGTTTTCATTGAAAAACTGCAAATCAGTTTGATCGAAGCCAGTTAACGAAACCGACTCGAGTTCAAGACCGTTTTTCTCCAGATCGTTAGCCACGTTATTTTGCACACGTTGCACAAAGTCGGCACGCTGCTCATGCATTTCTGTCATGGTCATTTCAGCGGCAACGGCGCGGAGTACGTCGACAAATTTAGACTCCATCAGCTTTTTAAGCTCTTCAACGCGGTTTGTGCGCGTACCTAAGGTTTGCGCCGCCATCGAAATACCATCGGAATTTGGAGCAACCCGCAGGTAAAAGTCAGCCTTCACATCGACTCGCATTCTGTCTTTAGTGATCAGCGCATCTTTCTGAGTTTTTTCCACTTCGATACGCAGGGTATTCATGTTGACCGAAATGGTTTCATGCAGCACTGGTAGTACGATAGCGCCGCCATCTTTAATGATTTTCTCACCGCCAAAGCCGGTACGCACAAAGGCCATTTCTTTGGTTGCACGTTTATATAACTTGGCAAAAATTAACCCAATCACGATAAAGCCAAGTAGCACCATACCGGCAACGAGCAAAATAAAACTACCGGATGAACCGATATCTGTTAACACATCCATTTGATTTCCTTTCAATTGATTTATGGCTGGGGACGATTAATTATCAAAACGCGTAGCAGACCAGACACGGCCTTCACGCTTAAGTAGCACGACTTGAGTGCCAGAGGCAAACTCGATGCCCGAGGTTTCAGGCTCGACTAAGACGTAATGTTTTTGTTGGTGTTTATCACGCACAACGGCTTCGGAAGGCATACCTTTGATGGCGCAGCCTAAGGTAATAGTCGCGACATAGCCGCTCAAATCATCAAGCGAAATCGCGCTCGATTCATTTTTCGGCAGATGATCGGCCAGCACTCGACCGAAATAACGGCAAGAAAAGGCACTCGCAACTATGGCTATGGGTAAAGTGAACAATTGCGGCAGTAAAAGGCCAGCGACATTGAAACTGATAAAATTGACGATATAACCCGCTATCGCAAAACTGGTCAGCGCGAGCACAAACCAAATCAATAACGGCAGTCGATTGAGGCACAGCCAACCGGCAATGCCAGTAAGTCCGCCAGGGCTCACATCTGCGTCATAATCCGCATCGATAGGCACCCATTGGTCTAGCGCACTCATCATGCTTAAGCCAATGACTAACGCGAAGGCTTCAAACACACCGAGGGCCAGAACACAGGCAAAAGCTATGGTGTAAGGTAAATTAGGCTGCTCAACTAAAAACGCCCACATAGTCATCTCCTTGAACAATACAGCATTCCATTTATTTCACTGTAATTATCGACTTATGCGCCACAGAATAGCAAGCCAAGCCATATTTCCAAACTAAAAATTTACCCTAAAATGGATTTTCACTGTAACCCTGCTGCGCCAAAATAGCGTGGGCTGTCATCGCCGATAATGCCATATCAACACCAGGTAATAATGAGGCATTGGTCAAATCAAAATAAGCGGCGCTCTGTCCGCAGATATAAAACTTCACGCCGTGATCAACCAGAGTCTTAACCAAAGCGCGATTGGCGTTTACGGCACCTGAATGCTGCTTGGCATAAAAAACATCATCAGCTAAATCGCTGATGCCGCCACCGTGCACCACCATGGCAAGTTCGATATCCGTTTCTTTAACGCCTGCCGCCACATGCATGTTGATAAAACGCGCTAAACTTTCGAGCTGACGATTTGCCTTGCCCACATCGGCCGCCTTACTCATATCAAAAGCCACTTTAAACTTCATGTCCTTAGGAATGGGCATCATGCTGTCGACTTTGGCAATCTGACCAAACTCAGGAATAGCAGGCCCTGCGACAAATTTATCGGCACCTGCCTGCGCTGTCGAAGCGATAGCGGCGAGGGTCAGGCACAGCGCGGCCTTTAGCGTTTTAGTGCTATATAATTTTGACTTCATTGTATTATCATCCTGTTATTGTTATTTATTCGCGCAGGTTTTATGCGCCAGAAGGGAAATCCCATGGGCACACCTAAGACTAAAGTACCAACGCCAAGTTACGACAAACTGACGGCACATTTCCAGAAAATTTCTCACTTTGAACATTTCAGCGCTTTGGGTGACTGGGATCAAGCGGCCATGATGCCTATGGGCGGCGGTCAAGATCGCGGCGATGCTATGGCAGAACTGGCGCTGCATATCCACGGTCTCAAAACATCAGCCGCCTTAGCTGAGCACTTACACGGCGCGGCGGATGAATCACTCTCAACAGAGCAAGAAGCCAATCTGCGGGAAATACTGTACCAGTATCAACAGGCCAACTTAGTGCCCGGCGACCTAGTACAAGCCAAAACCAAGATGGCCTATCAATGTGAGAATGCGTGGCGCGAGCAGCGTAAAAATAATGACTGGCAGGGCTTTAAGCCCAATCTAAAAGCGGTCATCGACCTTGCCAAGGAAGAAGCGCAGATCCGCGGCGAAGCGCAAAATATCACGCCCTATGACGCCCTGCTCAATAAATTTGAACCGGGAATGACCACGGCAAAGCTAGAACAAACCTTTGGCGGCCTGAAAGATTGGCTACCGACACTCATCCAAGAAGTGCTGGCTAAGCAGGCAAACGAACCAAAGCTTGTGCTCAATGACCCCTTCGATATCAGCGCGCAGCAAGCCCTTGGCCGTGACGTCATGGCGTTTTTGGGGTTTGACTTTAATCACGGCAGGCTGGACATGAGTAGCCATCCATTTTGTGGCGGCGTACCAAGCGATGTGCGGATAACGACCCGCTACAATGAGGCCGATTTCAGTAGCGCTATCATGGGCATAGTTCATGAAACTGGCCACGCCAGATACGAGCAAGGTTTACCTCATACGTGGCGCGGTCAACCCGCTGGGCTTGCACGTTCTATGGGCGTCCACGAAAGCCAAAGTCTATTTTGCGAAATGCAGCTTGGGGCAAATCCGGCATTTTTACGCCAGTTGCAGCCTAAAATCGCGCAGCATCTTAACTGTCATTTCAGCGCCCAAGAATTAGCCCAGCATTATACCCGCGTGAATCCCGGACTTATTCGCGTCGACGCCGACGAAGTCACCTATCCTTGCCACATTTTGCTGCGGTTTGAGGCAGAAAAAGCCTTTGTCGATGGCAGCTTAACCGTCGATGATTTACCTGATTTTTGGTCGACGCAGATGCAACAATTACTGGGGATCAATACTGATGGCAATTACCGCGACGGTTGCATGCAGGACATCCATTGGGCTGTCGGTGAGCTAGGGTATTTCCCAAGTTACACCTTAGGCGCCATGTATGCCGCCCAATGTCGTTTTGCGATGGAAAAAGCCTTAGGGCCGATTGAAGCCCTAATCGATGCAGGCAAGTTGGACTCGGTATTCCAGTGGCTGCGCGAGCACATTTGGTCAAAGGGATCCTTGCTCACGACCGATGAACTGATCCGCCAAGCAACGGGCGAAACCTTGAATGGTCAATATCTTGAGCGTCACCTGCGTCAACGATATCTGGGCATTTAACCGCTGCTGACGCTTATACCCAAGCTACCTGAAGAGTCGAGTTTCAGAGCGCCTAGGGTGCATCAATTCAAGGCGCATCAATGACAGAATGTCGGCCACCTTTTGAATTGATGCAACACGAAAGTGAAGTGCCCTAGGCGCTCCGTCCCGGCGGCTGATGTTAACCACGGGGTAACGCACTTTATGCTGCGTTGGTTATTTTTAACTTAGCCCGCTAGGTCTGCAAATAACCGCAATCGCCATGGATGGCGTGAATGCCATTTATGCAGGAGCAATAAATGGCCTTGCCTAAAGTGCGTTAAACTCCCGCTGAATCCTGCATCTTCAGGTTGTTTGGGTATACAAGCGCTGAAAGCTCAGTTTATACGGGTTTTAAAACGCTTTATATTGCCGCTGGAGCCTGCATTTTGAAGCCGCTTGAGGTTATAATGCCGAGCTTATTTGAATCAGGACTCTTTCTACGGAGTTCCTTCAACAGGACTTTTGAAACAGGATAATTGTCGGCCATGTTACTGCGAGCAATCACCCCACAGGATTGGGATGCCATTTTAGCAATCCAAGATGAGTGTTACTCACAACTGGATCCTGAGCCATTGCACGTGCTGCAAAGTAAATGGCAGGTATCGCCACAGTCCTGTTTTGTGTTCGAAGTAAATGGCTCAGTTGTCGGTTATTGCTTGGCTCACCCTTGGACCACCAATATGCCGCCAGCGCTCTATCAGCCCATCACCGATTTACCTAAGGCTGATACTTTATACCTGCACGATATTGCGCTTTCAGCCAAAGCCCAAGGTTTAGGCGCAGGTGCTAAGGCACTCACCCGCTTAACACTGCTGGCGGATCGATATAATCTCAATTCCTTGTCCCTCGTTGCCGTTCAAGGCGCCGACAGTTATTGGCTAAAAATGGGCTTTAAGCCTCAGACCATAGACAAGTGCCTTGGCAGCTATACCGACGATGCCATGTATATGATTTATAAATTTAATCATAGAGATGAAAGATGAATCCAACCCTAACGACTATTGGTTTACTCTGCTTGAGCAATATCTTTATGACCTTTGCTTGGTATGGGCATTTGAAAACCTTAGGCTCAAAGCCTTGGATTATCGCCGCCTTAGTGAGTTGGGGCATCGCCCTATTTGAATACTTGCTGCAAGTGCCCGCTAACCGTATCGGTTACACGGTCATGAATGTCGGCCAGTTAAAAATTTTACAAGAAGTCATCACCTTAAGTCTGTTCGTCCCCTTTGCCTATTTCTATATGAAAGAGCCATTGAAGCTCGATTATTTGTGGGCAGGATTGTGCATATTAGGTGCTGTGTATTTTATTTTTAGAAGTGAATTTAATTAATTTCAGACTTATTTCAGGAGAGCTCACCCATGGCCCGTCAAGTCACTTATACCTTCAAAGGTAAGACTAAAACTATCGCCTTTAGCTACGACAAACACCATGATTTATATGAAGCTGTGGCCGAAGCCGAAGGTATCGATCTGACCAAATTTTTAGCCATGGAGCAACAAGTCGCCATGACGTCGCGCAAGGGTGCTAAGGCTGAAAAAGAATTCAGAAAAGTAGAATTTGCCCGCTTTGGCTTTAGCAATATCCATTTTGTTAGAGACGAAGAACCAGAAGCCTAGGCAGGTTATTCATTTTTGTATTCGCTTTAAGCACTTTAAAAACAGGACACTGTGATGCTCAATACCGAACATGCTAACTTTCCCCGTGCGGGATTCTTTCGCCGCTTAGGTGCTGCCGTTTACGATTCGCTGTTAGCCGTGGCCGCTTATATGGTTTCTGGCGCTGTGGGCTTTGGCATTTTCTACGGCCTTACCGCTTCAGGATTGGCTGGCATGAATGGCTTTGAGCATGTCTCTGACGCGCTCAATGGCACGCCGATTTACCATGGTATTTATCAACTCTGGCTCGTCTTGTGTGTTGGCACTTTCTACGCCTTGTTCTGGAGTAAGGGCGGTCAAACCTTAGGGATGCGCGCTTGGCGGCTTAAGATCCAACATCCAAACGGCCAAAACTTAAGCATGATCACGGCCTACGCTCGCATCGTTTGGTCACTGCTCGGCATTGGTAATCTGTGGATCCTCATCAATGGCAATAAGCTTGCCCTACAAGATAGTATGACCCGCTCAGAAGTGGTTGTATTGTCTAAAGAAGCCAATCAAATGCGTAACTGGCACGGCGCCTAAGTTTAGTTTCTAGTAAATTGTTAGCATAAAAAAACGACGCAAAAGCGTAATGCCGTTCACTTAAGAGTGAACGGCATTTTTCTTGGGTCTAACCGGATACTTGTTTTTACTCATTTTAAGGACTCTTGGATAAGCCCTTTCCCGTTTACCATCCAACTTAAATTGCCGTGCATTGCGTTCTATATCCAATACGTCTCTCGGGACATTCCCCGGTGTTTGTGATGGCAGTTGCGTCAACTTGAAGATGATATAACTCGCCGCATCCCTAAAACTCAGTTGATTAGGATGGACCGATGGCAAGCTTTTAGCCATCAGCAACATCTTGTATCTAATGAGATTATAGGCCAGTAGCACGCCCCACAACTCTTGAGTCACCAGCTCCGGTAGTTGACTGCGTAGCGTAAAACGACTCTCCAACAGATGTTGTTTCATCTCTCTGTAGCCCAGTTCGATTTCCCATCGATGGGCATATAAGTCGACGATGTCTTCGCTGGGGTAACGCATCGGGTCAGTTAACGAGGTCAAAATGGCGATTGACTTACCTTTCACTGTCTTAGTGAGTAAACGCGCTTCAAGGGTATCAGGGAGCTGCGGCCATTTCTTTCTGGCTTGAGGCGTGGTGGTGAGTTTCACCCACTGGTCATGTTTTCCCAATGTTCGAACCACCTCATATTGAGTGCCTTTCTTCAATGGCAACAACCAGTGGCTGTCAGGTTGCGCTTGCTGCCAAGCGTGCAGAAGGCCGAGCGAGTAAAATCCTCGGTCAAAAAGGGTTAGACTGTGATTGGGAATGCTAGGAATGAGCTGAGATGCTAAGTTCATTTCATTTTCGGCAACCGAATCAAAGGCGCTGTTGACCAACAAATGGCTGCTTAACTCCATCAAGCAAACCATGCGAATTTGCGGATAAGCCGCTTCGCCTGAAGCGTTTGCGGTACGCGCAAAGGCGGCTTGATTTTGGACACTATCGGGTGTCCGCCATACTACACCGTCAACACCATACAAGTTAAGACCGCACCAATGAGGGTGTTCAGCTCTCGCGTGCCAGGTATTAGCGCTGCGACTAAACACTTCTCGAATAACCTCACTGCCCAATCGTTTTCGAGCCTGAGTCACAGCGCTGCGTGCAACATAATCAATCTCTTGCGGCAAAACAATGTCGAGTTTGTTGATGAGTGACCGAACAGACTCCCCTCGGAACAAAGCCATTCCGATAACGGCCCAAATCATCGCATCCATCGGCAATTTACGCCGTCTTAACGTCGCAACGCCTTGTGAGTCTAAACAGGATTGAATTAACTCAGGTTCTAACACATCAGCTAAGCAGGTGAATTCGGTTAGGCGGGTAATATGAGTGCGGGCGAGTGCTTCTGAGAGTTGCATAAAAAAATCCGATGACATGAGGTCATCGGATTTTGATCTTTTCAGCGAGATCGTCAAGCGATCTGTCTTAACTGATCGGCATTACGCAAAAGCGTCGTTTTTTATGGGCTATTTTTTAGGGACTGTTCTTATAAACTATTCTTATAAACTAAATGGGGAGTAATAAGATGAGTATCATCGCCGGATAAAGTAGAAGGCAACGCCGGTAAACAGCAAGCTTGGTGCCACAGCCCCCACATAGGCAGGTAACTCATACACTATGCTCATAGGACCAAAAATCTCATTACTGATATAAAAGCTGAAACCCGCCACAACCCCGAGCAATACCCGCGCGCCCATAGTCACAGTTCGCAGCGGCCCAAATACAAACGACAGTGCCACTAACATCATCACAGCAACAGTCACCGGCTGCATCACCTTGCGCCACAGCGCTAGCTCATAACGGCTCGGATCTTGGCTGTTGGTCTTAAGGTAATCGAGATAACCGACTAGACCGCGGATAGATAACGCCTCAGGTTTAATCGAAACCACACTGAGTTTATCCGGCGTTAAACTCGACTGCCATTGATCTTCTTCCAGATATTCAAGCACGACTTTCTCATAGCTTAAATCAGTACGTTTGACGTCGAATAAACGCCAACGGTCTTGGGAAAACACCGCGCGGTCCGCATGCACAACGTTGGTGAGCTTGAGTTCGCTATTGAACTTATAAAGCGTAATGTTGTTGAGTTTATTGATGTTTTCAACTTCACCAATGTTCACGAACAAATCACCGTCCTTTGCCCAAATACCGCGATGGGACTTAATTAAACTCCCGCCTGAGAGTTTAATGGCTTGCAACTCATTAGCCTTTTGCTCAGCAATCGGTGCGCCCCATTCCCCTAACACCATCACCAGCAACATCAAGGGCACAGCGGTTTTCATCGCCGACATAGTGATCTGCAAACGTGACATGCCAGAAGCTTGCATCACCACAAGTTCAGAGTTCGATGCCAGCATTCCCATGCCAATCAACGCGCCCAGCAACACGGCCATAGGGAAAAACATTTCGATGTCCCGTGGCACTAAAAACAACACATAGATGCCCGCATCCATCATGCTGTAGGTGCCACGACCGACTAAACGCAGCTGGTCAACCCATTTGATGATGCCCGACAAGCCAGTCAACACCAGCAAACACAGCGCTGAAGTGCTTAACAATACTCTGGCGATATAAAGGTCTAATATCTTCATGCCGCCACCTTCTTATGGGCAAACAGGGTCGAGATACGACTAAATATAGGCCTATCTTTGCCGAGCAAGAACAGCCCCATCAAGAGCGCTGAAATATGGATCCACCACATACCTAAATACAGTGGAATAATCCCATCTTGCAATGCCTTACGTCCGGCGACCATGAGGCCAAAATAGCCAAGGTACAAGAGTACTGCAGGGAACATTTTAGCGAACTTACCTTGACGCACATTCACCCGCGCCAGTGGCACCGCAATCAAGGTCATGATCGGAATCGCCAGCGGAATGGCAAGACGCCAATGGAATTCGGCAACGGCTTCCGCGCCTTCGACTTTTACGAGTTCATCGACGGGCAGCGCAGATAACTTACGCCGACGCTCGTCGACTTGCTGCTCTTTAATCTGCATTTTATAACCACCAAATTCGATCATTTGGTAGTCCTTCGCCTTCGGGCTGCCTTGATAACGCACGCCATCATTCAGGTTTAACTGCTGCGCACCAGAGCTATCTTCCTGCACTCGCCCACCTTTGGCCACCACCACATTGGTGACGCCGGTTTCGTCATCAGGGTCTGGCAACTGGGCCACAAACACTTTATCTAACTCGTTATCTTTACCGATACGTTCGACAAATAATACCGCGCGACCATTTGGGCTCGCCTGAAAACGCCCTTGCACTAAGGCCGCAAGCCCAGCTTCGGACTGGGCTTTTTCGAGCACTTGGTTTTGCTGCTCTTCTGCCCAAGGGGCGACATAAAGGGATAAATAGCCGGTAAACAACATATTGATCACGGCAAGAATCAGCGTCACGCGGGTGACATACCACTCACTGACCCCAACACCGTGGAGAACGACCATCTCATTTTCGGAATACATACGGCCATGGGCTAGTAAAATCCCCAAGAACAAACTTAACGGCAGGACTAAGATCACCAGATAAGGCAAGTTAAGCCCAATCAGGGTCATGATTAAAGAGGCGGGAAAATCGCCGTCGGAGGCATCGGCCAGTATACGCACGAAATGCTGGCTAATAAAAATAGTTAACAGCACTAAAAGTACCGCAATTTGTGCCTTTAAAACTTCTCGAATAAGGTATTTAAATACAATCACAGGCAGGATCCGGTCTCTAAACTTATCTTTTTGCTGGTAACAGACTAACTTTCATGTAAACTGTTTACTTTTGATAGTTTTCTGACCAGCTTCAGGGGTTCTAGGTAAACTTAACGTCACGAAATGCGTGACTCAAGCGCCGAGAATAAATCACCTTTGGAGTAATAACTTAGGCCCTTTTCGGGACAAGCAGACATTATCCAATAAATATAAAAATTTGTCTTTAAGAATCTAGGAGTGCTCATGGAGTTTAGCGTAAAGAGCGGTAGCCCCGAAAAACAACGCTCAGCCTGTATCGTGGTCGGTGTTTATGAACCCCGTCGTCTGTCGGGTATCGCGGAGCAATTAGATAAAATTAGCGAAGGTTATATCAGTAACCTACTACGTCGCGGCGATCTGGAAGGTAAACCTGGCCAGATGTTGTTGCTGCACCATGTTCCTAACGTATTGAGTGAACGTGTATTATTAGTGGGTTGTGGCAAAGAACGAGAATTAGACGAACGCCAATACAAACAAATCATCACTAAAACAATCAACACCCTTAACGAAACGGGTTCAATGGAAGCGGTTTGCTTCTTAACTGAACTGCACGTGAAAGGACGCGATACGTATTGGAAAGTACGTCAAGCGGTTGAAACCACTAATAGCAGTCTTTATAGCTTTGATGCCCTGAAGACCCGCAAAGGTGAAACTCGCCGTCCACTGCGTAAATTAGTGTTCAATGTCCCGACTCGCCGTGAATTAACCTTAGGTGAGCGCGCCATCGAGCATGGTATGGCAGTGTCTGCCGGCATGCACTTATGTCGCGATGTGGCCAACATGCCACCTAACATCTGCAATCCAGCCTATTTAGCTTCTCAAGCTCGCCAAATGGCTGAAATACACGACACACTACATGTCACCACTATCGGTGAAGAGCAAATGGCCAAACTGGGCATGAACTCATATCTTGCAGTCGGTCGCGCCAGTGCCAACGAATCCATCATGACTGTGATGGAATACAAGGGCGCTGTCGATAGCACAGAAAAACCCATCGTATTAGTCGGTAAAGGGTTAACCTTCGACTCGGGTGGTATTTCATTGAAACCTGGCGAAGCCATGGACGAAATGAAGTACGACATGGGCGGCGCAGCAGGTGTTATCGGCACCATGAAAGCTATCTGTGACATGAAGTTACCTATCAACGTTGTGGGTATTCTGGCTGGCTGTGAAAACATGCCATCGGGTAATGCTTACCGTCCAGGTGACATTCTGACCACTATGTCAGGCCAAACCGTTGAAGTGTTAAATACCGATGCTGAAGGCCGTTTAGTCTTATGTGACGTATTGACCTACGTTGAGCGTTTCGATCCTGAACTGGTTATCGATACAGCGACTCTGACTGGCGCATGCGTGATTGCCCTTGGTAAACACGCATCGGGTCTGTTCTCATCGCATAACCCACTGGCACACGAGCTATTAAGTGCCGGTGAGCAAAGTGGTGACCGCGCATGGCGCATGCCATTGTGGGATGAGTATCAAGATATGCTCGACAGTCCATTTGCTGACATGACCAACTTAGGTGGTCGTCCAGCAGGTGCTATCACAGCAGCATGTTTCCTCTCGCGCTTTGCTAAAAAGTACAACTGGGCTCACTTAGACGTTGCGGGTACAGCTTGGAATAGCGGTGCTAACAAAGGTTCTACGGGTCGTCCAGTGCCACTATTGACTCAGTTCCTGATCAATCGTGCTGGCGTTGAACTCGGCGAATAACTGACTATCAGATCTTAGCTTTTTTAAGATCAGATAAATCAAAGGCGAAGATGAAAATCTTCGCCTTTTTTATTCGCTATTTTATTCTGAAAATCAATGTCCTGGATAAGGGTTTGAGTTAGAATGTAGTGATGTGATGGACGCCTCAGCACCTAAGCTTGCAGTATTATGCCAAGCTTGAAGCTGACAAATAGTTCTGGAGGTTTCCATCATGGATATTAAAGTTATTGGTATCGATTTAGCCAAAAATGTTTTTCAAGTTTGTGTTTGTCTTATGGATAACTCAGTCATGACTAACAAAAAGGTTAACAGAAACAAGCTGCTCGATAAAATTAGACAATTCTCCGAAGGTAGTCTTATTGCTATGGAGGCCTGTGGTACGGCGCATTACTGGGGAAGACAATTTCAAGCTCTTGGTTATCAAGTGCAATTGATCCCTGCTCAACATGTTAAGCCATTTGTTGCAAACCAAAAGAATGATGCCAACGATGCCCTCGCTATATGCGAAGCGGTTTTCAGACCTAATATCCACATGGTTCCAGTTAAAACTGTTGAGCAACAAGACATTAAAGCATTACGTTGTGTACGTAGTCGTCTCGTTCAAAATCGAACCGCCATGGTCAATCAAATTCGAAGCCTAGCGAGCGAGTCTGGTGTGATCTTCTCTGTCGGCAGGTTGCAATTACAAGCGTCACTTAGCCGTATTTTAGCAAATAATGAGCATGAACTGTCTCATACGCTTCATTACCTGTTAAAACTTTTATATGAAGATTTATGTGTTTTAAATGAGAGAATTAATCAAATCGAGCGCGACATTAAAGCGCTATGTCAAATCCAACCTCGCTACAATGCATTGCTGTCGATCCCTGGCTTTGGACCATTAGTCACAGCAAGCTTTATGAGTGAATTAGGTTCGGGTCATCAATTTAAAAATGGCCGGCAATTATCTGCATGGTGTGGCTTAGTGCCATCGCAATCGAGTTCTGGTGGAAAAGTTCGACTAGGATCGATCACGAAAAATGGCAGCTCAGAACTACGTGTTTTACTCATCCATGGCGCCAGAGCCGTTGGCCGATTTGCGAGCAAACGTGATGATAGACTTGGGCGATGGTTTAATGCACTTGCGTTAAGGCAAGGTCGACACAAAGCCGTTGTCGCATTGGCCAATAAAATAGCGCGTATAGGATGGCGGATCCTCACGAGTAACGATAATTTCGACGTTAATAAAGCGTTTGCGTAAGACGTTAAGCATCACGTAAAAGTTTACATGCACTGATGAATAAACGGTCAACCGTACCTATTAGAGCCTGACTTGACCAAGGCATTAAATGCCGATGTAGTGATAAGGTAATAGGTTTCGGATTTACATCATGGCGCGGGTAAAAAGCCTATTTAGACGCCGAATATATGGTAGTGAACCAATCATTCAAAAGTGTTGTAAAAGCTGAGGCGTCCATATATGGTCAAGTAAAATTGGCCACGGTTTTAGAGTCATTCCAATATAAACGTTCTGACTCATTTGGCGTTAACCCACCATTATATTGATGGGGTCTGGTCTCACTGTAATATCCAGTGATGTAATTTGTGATCTCTTTATCTGCTTCTGTAAAATTCCCATAACCACTTGCGGGTATCCACTCAGATTTCAAACTTCTAAAGAAACGCTCCATTGGTGCGTTATCCCAACAATTCCCGCGACGACTCATACTTTGCTCAATCTGAAGACGCCATATTAATTGTCTGAATTTCAAGCTCGTGTAATGTGAACCTTGATCGCTGTGATATATCACATTCTCAGGCTTACCCCTTAACTCAAATGCCATTTTCAAAGCTTTACAGGTCAGCTCACTATCTGGTGATAATGACAAAGCCCATCCAACAGGTTTGCGGGAAAATAAGTCTAAAACAACGGCTAGATAGGCCCAACGATTACCGACCCAAACATACGTCACGTCGCCACACCACACTTGATCTGGTTGAGTTACTGCAAATTGTCGATTAAGCGTATTGGGGATTGCAACATGCTCTTGTGTCGCTTTCCGATAAGAATGCTTAGGCTGCTGACAGCTTAATAACCCAAGCTTTTTCATTAGATTACGGGCTCGATAACGACTGAGGCCAATCTCTTTGTTAGTCACTAATTGCGCTATCGTTCGCGCACCGGCAGAGCCATGACTAATACGATGTGCGGCCTTCACTTCACTGCATAAAATAGTAAAGTCTGCATCAATATGTTCTTTTCTTTTTAGCCAATACTTATAGCTACTTCGATGCACTTTGAATGCATTACAAATTGTGAGAATAGAGTGGCTCTGCTTGAGTGCGCTGATTAGCGTAAATTGTTCATCGAGTCTGACATCAAGAGAGCGGTAGCCTTTTTTAGGATAAGATTGTGCTCCTCAAGACGAGCTATTTGCTTCTTCAGCTCACGGATTTCAATTTGTTCAGGGGTAATCGGAGATGCTTTTGGTATGCCACCCTGGCGTTCTAGTTTTAACTGTCTCACCCATTTATCCATAGTGGATTTACCTACGTTCATCGCCTTTGCAGCTTCGATGATGCTATGGTTTTTATCGAGGACTAATTGGGCTGCTTCAAGTTTGAATTCAGCACTAAATGTTTTTCTGGTTGTCGATCTCATGTGTTCACCTAAAGTCATCTACGAGGTAATAATATCACCTCTATTTAGGTGGCCAAAATTAGTGTGCCACTACAGAAACCTAGAAGACAGAAGCTATTAAAATAATATTTTCAACAGATAACAATAAAACCTAAGTCATCAAAAGCGGCTTGAAAGCATCCCATTAAGCCCCGCAAGACAGTGATAGATAAAAGCTCAGCGTAAGGTTTGCCCCAAGCATTAACCCATACTGACTTTTAGTGTAAACTGCTGCTTTCGTTCGCCACTAAAACAAGTGAAGCAAGGCATTGAAATCATGACTCAAGTGCTGTTTTATCTCATGCCGCCAGTGGCATCACCTGCCAAGGCCAAGGCTGATTCACCTGTTGCAACCGTGAATACGAACCCTGCACTTTGCGAGATGCATCTTTTGGCATGCCAACTGGCGCAGCAGGCTTTTGTGAAACAACAATGGGTCTATATCCATTGCCAAGATAAGCAGCAAGCCCATGCGATTGATGAACTTTTATGGCAGTTTGAGCCAAGTGCCTTTGTACCTCATAACCTCAAAGGTGAAGGCCCGATGACGGGATCGCCGGTAGAAATTGGTTTTGATCGCCTCGGCGCCAACAAAAGTCGCCAAGTTCTGATTAATCTTGCAGACCAAGCGCCCCCATTTGCGGTAAACTTTGGCCACATTATCGATTTTGTTGCCAATGACGATCAGCATAAAGCGGTCGCTCGCGAACGTTATCGACAGTATCGCGGCTTAGGGGTCAATTTACAGACCCAAGACTTAGCAACACATCCACTTAATTAGTTTGAGACAGACACGTTCCCATGGAAAAAACATACGATCCGCAGTCCATCGAGCAAACTCTTTACCAAAACTGGGAAGAGCAAGGTTACTTCAAGCCACACGGCGATGAATCCCAAGGCAATTATTGCATCATGATCCCGCCACCAAACGTGACAGGCAGCTTGCACATGGGCCACGCCTTCCAAGACACCATTATGGATACTTTGACCCGTTACCAACGGATGAAAGGCAAAAATACCCTATGGCAAGTCGGTACTGACCATGCGGGTATCGCCACCCAAATGTTGGTTGAGCGTAAGCTTGAAGCCGAAGAAGGCAAAAATCGCCATGACCTAGGTCGCGATGCCTTTATGGATAAAGTGTGGGAATGGAAAGCGCAATCGGGCGGCACTATCACTAAGCAGCTACGTCGTATGGGCGCTTCTGTTGATTGGGACCGCGAGCGTTTCACTATGGACGAAGGCTTATCTAAGGCCGTGCAAGAAGTGTTTGTACGTCTGTACGAAGACGAGTTGATTTATCGCGGTAAGCGTTTGGTCAACTGGGATCCAAAGCTGCACACAGCTATCTCTGATTTAGAAGTCGAAAGCAAAGAAAAACAGGGCCATATGTGGCACCTGCGTTATCCACTGGCCGACGGTGAACTGACTGCCGATGGTAAAGACTATTTAGAAGTCGCTACCACGCGTCCAGAAACCATGCTCGGCGACAGTGCTGTTGCAGTGCATCCCGATGATGAACGCTATCAAGCGCTAGTCGGTAAGTTTATTCTATTGCCGATTGTTAACCGCCGCATTCCTATCGTGGCCGACGATTACGTCGACATGGCCTTTGGTACAGGTTGCGTGAAGATCACCCCAGCCCATGACTTTAACGACTATGAAGTCGGTAAACGTCACAACATGCCCATGTTCAACGTACTGACCTTAGATGCCGCCATTCGTGCAAGTGCCGAAGTGGTGAACTCTGACGGTACCTTTAACAAAACGCTCGATGGCAGCCTGCCTGAACGTTTTGCCGGACTTGACCGTTTTAAAGCGCGCGATGCTATCGTCGCCGAATTTGACACTTTAGGTCTGCTCGAAAAAATCGCACCTCATGCCTTGAAAGTGCCTTACGGCGATCGCTCAGGTGTGGTTATCGAGCCAATGCTAACCGACCAATGGTATGTGGCTGTTGCGCCAATGGCGAAAACCGCTATCGAAGCCGTTGAAAATGGCAGCATTAAATTTGTGCCGCAACAATACGAGAACATGTACTTCTCGTGGATGCGTGACATTCAAGACTGGTGTATTTCGCGTCAATTGTGGTGGGGTCACCGCATCCCTGCATGGTACGACGAAAACGGCAAAGTCTATGTCGGACGCAACGAAGCCGACGTCCGTGCTAAGCACAATGTCGCCGACTCAATGACCTTACGCCAAGACGAAGACGTACTGGACACTTGGTTCAGCTCAGCCCTGTGGACTTTCTCAACCTTAGGTTGGCCTGACAATTTAGAAGATTTAAAAACCTTCCACCCAACCGACGTGTTGGTGACAGGTTTTGACATCATCTTCTTCTGGGTTGCCCGTATGATCATGATGACCATGCACTTCATCAAAGATGAAGACGGCAAGCCACAAGTCCCGTTCAAAACTGTCTATGTAACCGGCCTTATCCGCGATGAAGCGGGTAACAAGATGTCAAAATCTAAGGGTAACGTACTCGATCCATTAGATATGATCGACGGTATCGGACTTGAAGATTTAGTTGAAAAACGTACCGGCAACATGATGCAGCCACAACTGGCCGCCAAGATTGAAAAGAGCACTCGCAAAGAATTTGCCGACGGTATCGAAGCCCACGGCACAGATGCACTGCGCTTTACGCTTGCGGCAATGGCATCAACGGGTCGTGACATCAACTGGGACATGAAGCGCTTAGACGGTTACCGTAGCTTCTGTAACAAGTTATGGAACGCCTCACGCTACGTGCTGATGAACACAGAAGATCAAGATTGCGGCCCAGGCTCACCAGAGCACAAAGGCGGCGAAATGGAACTGTCGTTGGCCGATCGCTGGATTATTGGCTTGTTCAATCAAACCGTTAAGACCTTTGACGATCACATGACAGCCTACCGTTTCGACTTAGCAGCCAATACCCTGTATGAGTTCACTTGGAACCAGTTCTGTGACTGGTACTTAGAATTAACTAAACCGGTATTGCAAAACGGCAGCGAAGCGCAAATGCGCGGCACCCGTCACACCTTAGTGACAGTGCTCGAAGCGATGCAACGCCTGATGCACCCTATGATGCCGTATATCACTGAAACCATCTGGCAGCGCGTTAAACCGTTAGCGGGTGTCGCTGGTGATACCATCATGCTGGCACCGTTCCCAACATTTGATGCCGCTAAAGTCGATAGCGCAGCAATGGCCGATTTAGAATGGGTTAAGCAAGTGATTGTCGCCGTGCGTAACATTCGCGCCGAACTGAACATTGCCCCATCTAAGCCACTAAATGCCCTACTTCGTGGTGTTAGCGCGCAAGATAAAGCCCGTGTTGAAGCCAACCAAACCTTCTTCACCACACTTGCCCGCTTAGAAAGCATGACCATTTTAGCCGATGGCGAAACTGCGCCTATGTCGACTACAGGTTTGATTGGCGAAATGGAGCTGCTGATCCCTATGGCAGGCTTAATCGATGTCGCCGCCGAAATGGCCCGTATCGACAAACAGCTTGAAAAACTCGGCCAAGAGATCGCTCGCATCGAAGGCAAATTGTCGAACCAAGGTTTCGTTGCAAAAGCTCCAGCCGAGGTTATCGACAAAGAGCGCGCTAAGATGACCGATCTCAAGCGTGACATGGACAAGCTCAACGAACAAAAATCAGAGTTCGCTAAGTTAGAAGCTTAAGCTTCTCATTTACTCTGATTCACTTGTTATGATTGGTTCTAACTGAATGAAGGGCAGCCACTAGGCTGCCCTTCTTATATCTATATCGCTGCAATCTATGAGCGATTATGAGCCTTCATCTACGCTTTTGAGCCAGATGCCACATTGAACCCGAGTCAATTCTAAACACTGCCCTTTACCTACTGCACTGTATTGAAACTACTTCATAGTTCTTCTTAATCACACCAGTGGTCTATCGCTCATGAGCTCACAAGTAGCCCATCACTGCCTGCATGAGCAAACAACACACATGTAGACCAAAGAGCAGCTAATACCTCTCGAGGCTGCACTGAGAGAGCTGACATGGAGTGCTGACATGGATATCTAATGTCGTCATAGACTCTGGACACAGGCAAAAGCTGATTATTCAGTAAGTCGAACCTAAGAAAGAGAAGTGTTAAAAGCGAAATGACTGAAGATAGCGACACCGAAGAAAGCTAAGCCATAGAATGATCAGCCGAAGGATAAGTAAACCAAGAGATGAGAGGTAAAGAGAGGTAAGCCGAAACGGATAAAGCAATAATGAGTTAAACCACTACAGACTAAAAATAAAAAAGCCCTGCAATTGCTTGCATGGCTTATCTATATGGTGCGCGTGGAAGGAGTCGAACCTCCGACCGCCTGGTTCGTAGCCAGGTACTCTATCCAGCTGAGCTACACGCGCAAACTCGTTTTTGTACTTCTAACAGATCCAATCAAGATTGAGTCTAGGATAAGCACTTTTATCTCGCAAATTTATTCTATTCCCCTCGACTAAGAGAATAGAATGGCGGAGAAGGAGGGATTCGAACCCTCGATGGGAGTTAAAGCCCATACTCCCTTAGCAGGGGAGCGCCTTCGGCCACTCGGCCACCTCTCCGCGTTTAACGCTTTAAATCAACAAGACGTGTCTTGTTAACTGTATTGGTGCGCGTGGAAGGAGTCGAACCTCCGACCGCCTGGTTCGTAGCCAGGTACTCTATCCAGCTGAGCTACACGCGCATGTTAAACGGTAAAACACTAATTTAATTGAAACAATCGCAATCATATTAGCTTAAATTGGTGCGCGTGGAAGGAGTCGAACCTCCGACCGCCTGGTTCGTAGCCAGGTACTCTATCCAGCTGAGCTACACGCGCATTTAAAACGGTAAACATTAATACGACCGAAATCATATTAATCTAAATTGGTGCGCGTGGAAGGAGTCGAACCTCCGACCGCCTGGTTCGTAGCCAGGTACTCTATCCAGCTGAGCTACACGCGCATTTTAACATTTTGCTATAAGCAATTATCTACAAAATTTCTAACTGAAATTCAAAACTGATGAGTTAAAGATTAACTAATGCAGAGATGGTGCGCGTGGAAGGAGTCGAACCTCCGACCGCCTGGTTCGTAGCCAGGTACTCTATCCAGCTGAGCTACACGCGCGACTTGTATCTAAATTTACTTTTACATCAAACACTAATAAAAAATGGTGCGCGTGGAAGGAGTCGAACCTCCGACCGCCTGGTTCGTAGCCAGGTACTCTATCCAGCTGAGCTACACGCGCACTGTTTTCTATCGGTAAGAAATGGCGGAGAAGGAGGGATTCGAACCCTCGATGGGAGTTAAAGCCCATACTCCCTTAGCAGGGGAGCGCCTTCGGCCACTCGGCCACCTCTCCGTTTTCTTGGCGCACATATTACTGTTTGACGAAAATAAGTCAAACCCTTTTTCCGAAACAGATTCCATTTGAACTGTTTTTAATCACATTGCTGCTATATCAAGCCAATGTATTGATTTGCGCCAATCTTTCGGTCTAAAAAATAAAAAAGCCAGTTAAAAAACTGACTCTTCTGTTGCCGTAATACTCTTGCCAAGACAAGGTACTAAAAGTTACCACCTTCCGATGGTGTACCTGATTTTTCAGATTGAATGCGTTGGTAGATTTCTTCACGGTGAACAGAAACCTCTTTTGGTGCATTCACACCTATACGCACTTGATTGCCTTTTACCCCTAGCACTGTAACTGTGACTTCATCACCAATCATCAGTGTTTCGCCAACACGACGAGTCAAAATCAGCATTCGATAGCTCCTTTATTTCTTAATTCAGCTTACACACGGCACTCATCCGGTAGATGGGCTTATTATAAGGTCAGCTTAGTACAAATTAATAGTATTCAATACTCAAACGGTTATTTAATTACACCTTATTTAGCTCGAAAGCGTGATGTAACGCCCGAACCGCCTTGTGTAAGTCCCTTTCATCGATAACGGTTGACAATTTACTCTCTGACGTCGTGAGTAACTTAGCATGAATAGTTTCATTACCCAAGACTTCTAACATCTTAGTCAATAATCCCATTTTTGCCTGTAAACCTTTGCCAACTAAAGATACTTTTGCACGTTGCCGTTCGATAATCAATGGTCCGAGAGCAAGGCTTTCGCTTAAGCCTTCGAGCTCATTAAGCAGAGTATCAACCTTAGCTTCAGCGAGCATAAAACTAACTCGACCCGAAGGATCATCCTCGTGGATCCTCAATGGGGAAATAAATTCCACATCGATTTCCAATCGCGTTAAGCAGCCTAACAGCGCTTGATAACGTTCACTGGTGGTAAACAGCCCTTCAATCGTCAGCGTTGCCAGCGCCTTATTAATCGCAATACCTTGGACTAACGAGGCAATAGTGAGTTCAGACTCGTCGCCAAATTGGATTAACGTCCCCTGCCCAGCTTCAAAACTCGACAAGACTCGCAATGGCACACGAAAACGCTCGGCGTATTCGACTGAATCGGGATGCAGTACTTTAGCGCCTAACTTTGCCATTTCGAGCATCACATCAAACCCAATCACATCGAGACGACGGGCACTGCTATCGATATTCGGATCTGTGGTGAATACCCCTGCCACATCGGTAAAAATCTGGCATTCATCGGCTTCTAACGCCGCCGCTAAGGCTACAGCAGTGGTATCTGAACCACCGCGTCCTAAGGTGGTGACTTCGCCTTGAGGATCGATGCCTTGAAACCCTGCAACGATCGGCACAACACCGTCGGCTAATAAGGATTGCAAATACTCAGTATCCACCCGCTCGATGCTGGCACGGCCAAATTGACTGTTCGTATGAATTTGTACCTGATCGCCCGTAAGGGATTTCGCCTTAATACCGCGACGCTGTAACGCCATCGACATCAAGGCAATGCTCACTTGCTCACCCGTTGACACTAACATGTCTAATTCGCGCGCCGAGGCCCGCGGATTAATTTGTGCTGCCAGTGCAAACAAGCGATTAGTCTCACCCGCCATCGCTGATAAAACTAAGACTTGCTGCTCACCATTGTGAGCTGACTTTGTAATCTGCTCAGCGACTGCTTCGATACGTTCAATAGAACCCACCGAAGTGCCGCCGAACTTTTTCACAAAAAGCTTGCTACCACTAAGCTTTCGTTTTTGGGGCACAGCAACCTCTTAAGCTAGACGCTCAGTAATCCAAGGTAATACTTGAGCCAATGCCGCATCCAGATTTTCTGGCTGGCTACCGCCCGCTTGAGCCATATCAGGACGACCGCCGCCTTTACCGCCCACTTGTGCAGCGACCATAGCGACTAGCTCACCCGCTTTGACTTTGCCGATAAGATCGTTACTCACACCGGCGATCAGGTTAACTTTCCCTTCCTGCGCAGTGCCAAGAACGATAATGGCCGATTTCAATTTTTGTTTTAATTCATCTTGTAGACCGCGTAATGAGCTTGCCTCAACGCCGTCTAACTTTTTGATCAGTACGTTAACGCCATTAACCACAACGGCATCGCCCACTAAATCAGCACTGGCTGCAGCCGCGAGTTTATCTTTCAACTGCGCCATTTCTTTTTCGAGTTGCTTCATTTTGTCGAGCTGGGCTTTTAACTTAGCGACAACTGAGTTGGCATCGCCTTTCAATAAGGCTGCAGCTTCTTCCAGTTCAGCTTGTTGCTGCGCCACATAGGCCATAGCCGCAGCGCCAGTAACGGCTTCGATACGACGCACACCCGCAGCAATACCCGCTTCAGAAGTGATTTTGAATAAGCCAATATCGCCCGTGCGGCCCACATGGGTACCACCACACAATTCGATAGAGAAATCGCCCATAGTCACAACACGCACTTGTGAGTCATATTTCTCACCAAAGAGCGCCATTGCGCCTTTCTCTTTGGCTTCGTCTATACCCATTTCAGCGGTTTTCAGCTCATGGTTACGACGAATTTGAGTGTTAACTAATTCTTCAACTTCTTTTAATTCAGCGGCTTTTACACCTTCGAAATGGGAGAAGTCAAAACGCAAACGCTCAGGATCAACCAAAGAACCTTTTTGCGAAACATGAGTACCGAGCACTTGACGCAGTGCGGCATGCAGTAAATGCGTAACAGAATGGTTTAACTGAGTACGGTGACGCAGTTTTTTGTCGACTTTCGCTTCAACAACTTGGCCAACACTCAAGTTACCTGTAGCTAACACACCTTGATGGCCCGTTGCTTGACCATACTTTTGTGTGTCGTTAACCGTAAACTCAACACCGCTCGCAACCAGTTGGCCTTTATCGCCCACTTGACCGCCAGATTCCGCGTAGAAAGGTGTCACGTCGAGTACAACAACCGCTTCGTCACCCGCTTTGATCGCCGTCACTGACTCACCGTTTTGATAAATCGCAGTGATCTTAGCTTGACCCGCTAATTCGGTGTAACCACTGAATGCGGTTTCGGCATCAATTTTCAGTGCCGCGTTATAATCTGCACCAAAGTTACCGGCAGCTTGTGCGCGGCTACGTTGTTCAGCCATAGCGACTTCGAAACCTGCTTCATCGACAATGATGTTGCGCTCGCGACATACGTCAGCGGTTAAATCCATTGGGAAGCCATAGGTGTCATACAGCTTAAATACGGTTTCACCATCTAAGGTGTCACCTTTTAACTCGTTTAAGGCCGCATCTAAAATGCCTAAACCACGTTCAAGCGTACGAGCAAATTGCTCTTCTTCCGCTTTCAGAGCTTTTTCAACAATCGCTTGAGTCTCAGCTAACCCTTTGGCCGCATCGCCCATTACCGCAATCAAAGACGGAACCAACTTGTAGAAGAAAGCTTCGGTCGCACCTAACTTATTACCATGGCGAACTGCGCGGCGGATAATGCGGCGCAGCACATAACCGCGGCCTTCGTTCGACGGCATAACGCCATCGGCAATAAGGAATGCACATGAACGGATATGGTCGGCAATGACGCGCAGTGACTTCTCGGTTAAATCGCTTACGCCGATGATTTCTGCCGCTTTGGCGATCAGCGTACGGAAGATATCGATTTCGTAGTTAGAATGTACGCCTTGCATAATCGCGGCAATACGCTCAATCCCCATGCCGGTATCAACCGATGGCTTAGGCAAAGGTAGCATTTCACCCGATGCTTGACGGTTGTACTGCATGAACACTATGTTCCAAATTTCGATGAAACGGTCACCATCTTCTTCAGGACTGCCAGGACGGCCGCCCCAAATGTGATCGCCATGGTCATAGAAAATCTCAGAACATGGGCCGCAAGGACCGGTATCACCCATTTGCCAGAAGTTATCTGACGCATAAGCAGCACCTTTATTGTCGCCGATACGGATAATGTTCTCAGCAGCAACACCAATCTTTTTATTCCAGATTTCAAAGGCTTCATCGTCTGTTTGATAAATCGTGACGCATAGACGTTCCTTCGGCAGCTTTAAAGTTTCAGTTAAGAAAGTCCAGCCAAAACGAATCGCTTCTTCTTTGAAATAATCACCAAAACTGAAGTTACCCAGCATTTCGAAAAAGGTGTGATGACGTGCTGTATAACCGACGTTATCTAAATCGTTATGCTTACCACCGGCGCGTACACAACGTTGAGCAGTGGTCGCACGCGTATAATTGCGTTTGTCCATGCCAAGAAACACGTCCTTGAACTGGTTCATGCCTGCATTGGTAAATAAAAGTGTGGGATCGTTGCCTGGCACTAATGAACTACTGTCCACAACTTGATGACCATTGCTGCGGAAAAATTCGAGGAAAGCGCTTCTAAGCTCTGCTGTAGTTTGATACATGAAATCATCCTGAATTGGGTAAGCATTACCAGCTACGCCTTAGGCTAGCCGTATTTCTATTTGCCCAGCATTATAAGCAGACTGAGTAAGGACGACCAGCCTTGATTGGTGATATGCACATCAGGAATTTAATATTTTTGCGTGAATAGCCCATACCAGAGTAGCTAGAGGCAAAACAGCAATAATAAAGGACGATGACAGACTCTGCGGGTTGGGTGCAAAAAGTACAGTATTTGAGCAAGTGGGTAAAGTGTCGGGTACGAAAGCAACAAAGCCCATTTGATGACATTTTAGAGGAGATTTTCTGAGGACTTGTTAAAAGGAGCTTTTACAGTCTTAAGATTACATCGCAATCGATGAGTTGAGGCGATTAATAATCGTCGTCGAGATCATTGGGATCGGAATCTAACGCATAAGTGATTTGATCGTAGCTAAAGCCTTGGCCCATTAAAAACCGCACTCGTTTGGCCTTTTCCTTCGCGATGAGATCCCGGGCTTTAGAGCCCTTCACTTCTGTTACGCGGGGAATTCCATATTTTTTAGTGGCTTTATCTTTTGCTAGCTCAAACCAGTCACAATCACTATTGGTTATCGCCGCTTCAATGCAATCTTTAGACAGGCCTTTTTGCGCTATCGCTTGGCGAATGCGGATGGCACCGTGACCTCGACTAATGTGGCTACGGACCAACAGTTCAGCATAGCGATTATCATTGATAAAACCGGAGGATTCACATGCATCGAGCACAGGTTCGATATCATTCAGTTCGAAACCTTTTTCGAGCAATTTATCGCGGATTTGTAGGCGGGAATAATCGCGGCGCGCTAACAGCGCGACCGCGATTTGACGGGCTGACTGACTCAGAATACTTCGCCTGTTTCTAAATCAACATTATCTTCCGTGCTAGCATCATCTTTAGCAGCCAGTGCACTAGGATTGCTCAAAAGCAATTCACGTAATGTCTTGTCAATTTCAGTAGCAATGGCTGGGTTTTCAGTCAAATATTTACCCGCATTAGCACGGCCTTGACCGATTTTATCGCCTTTATAGCTGTACCAAGCACCCGCTTTTTCAATCAACTTATGGGCTACGCCTAAGTCAACTAACTCACCGGTACGGTTAATACCTTGGCCATAAAGGATTTGGAATTCGGCTTGCTTGAACGGTGCTGCAACCTTGTTCTTCACCACTTTAACACGAGTTTCGTTACCGACAACTTCATCGCCGTCTTTAATGGCACCAGTACGACGAATGTCTAAACGAACAGAAGCATAGAACTTCAGCGCGTTACCACCGGTTGTCGTTTCTGGGTTACCGAACATCACACCAATCTTCATCCGGATTTGGTTGATAAAGATAAGTAAGGTGTTAGATTGCTTTAAGTTACCAGCAAGTTTACGCATAGCTTGGCTCATCATACGTGCCGCTAGGCCCATGTGAGAATCACCAATTTCGCCTTCGATTTCAGCTTTAGGCGTTAATGCCGCCACTGAGTCGACGACGATAACGTCAACCGCGCCTGAGCGAGTTAATGCATCACAAATCTCAAGCGCTTGCTCGCCGGTATCTGGTTGTGAACACAGCAGGTTATCAATATCTACGCCCAATTTTTTAGCATAGATAGGGTCGAGTGCATGCTCAGCATCGATAAAGGCACAGGTTTTACCTTCACGTTGCGCTGCGGCAATCACTTCTAAAGTCAGTGTCGTTTTACCTGATGATTCAGGACCATAGATCTCAACGATACGCCCCATTGGCAAACCGCCAGCACCTAAAGCAACGTCCAGAGACAGAGAACCGGTAGAAATGGTCTCAACATCCATAGAGCGATCTTCACCCAGCTTCATGATGGAGCCTTTACCAAATTGTTTCTCAATTTGGATCAATACCGCAGCAAGTGCTTTCTCTTTATTTGGATCGACCTTCATTCCAGTTCCCTCATCAAGACAAGCCTTAAGCTGTCAAAAGTAATATTCAATTTACAAACGGGTAATTCTGCGGACTAGTATACTGTACAATCATACAGTATCAAGACCTATGGCTGAATTATTTTTAGCTAATGGGATTTTTTAATATGGCTAAGGTTTTAGCGAATATCAAATTCGATATTGCATCCCTTTGACGAATATCCGTCATCAAGGGCTCAATTTTCGGTAAATTATTGCTAAGATTGGCGCAGCAAATTTTGCGTGGTCTTTTTAGCTGAAAATTGTACAGCAGTCTTCTGCTTCCATAGCGCTTAATCCCACATAACCACGGCAGTCACAACGGACGATAACGATTTAATGAATGTAATTGATACCGATGATTTAGAAAAACATACTCCTATGATGCGTCAGTACTTGACCATGAAAGCAGAACATCACGACATGTTGCTGTTTTATCGCATGGGTGACTTCTACGAGTTGTTTTATGACGATGCTAAACGTGCTTCTGAGCTGTTAGGCATTTCACTCACGGCGCGCGGTAAAAGTGGTGGCGATCCTATCCCCATGGCGGGACTGCCTTACCATGCTGTGGAAGGCTATCTTGCGAAATTAGTTCAAATTGGTCAATCGGTTGCGATATGTGAACAAATTGGCGACCCAGCAACCTCTAAAGGTCCTGTTGAGCGTAAAGTGGTGCGTATCGTCACGCCTGGCACCTTAACCGACGAAGCCCTGCTGCAGGAACGTCAAGACAATCTATTGGCAGCCGTTTATCAAGGTAAAGTCGGTTTTGGTTATGCCACTCTGGATGTTTCATCAGGACGTTTTGTGATTGCCGAACTCGACACGCGAGAGTCATTAGAAGCTGAATTACAACGCACTAATCCCGTTGAAATTCTCTACAGTGAAGACTTTGGCGAACTAGGTCTACTAAACGGTTTTAAAGGTAAACGTCGTCGCCCTGAATGGGAATTTGATTACGACACTAGCATCAAGTTACTACTGGCTCAGTTTGGCACGAAAGACTTGCATGGTTTTGGTATTGCAGATGCACGTTTATCACTGCAGGCTGCAGGTTGCTTGATGCAATATGTCAAAGACACACAGCGCACAGCCCTGCCCCATATCAATGCCATTACCCGCTTTAATCAAACCGATAGCATAGTGCTTGATGCGGCAACGCGTCGAAATCTAGAACTCACTCAAAACCTTGCCGGTGGCCGCGATAATACCTTAGCCGCAGTATTGGATAACACGGCAACGCCTATGGGCAGTCGTATGTTGCAACGCTGGATCCATCAGCCGCTGCGAGATCCAAAACACATCAAAGCACGCCAACAGGCGGTGACTGAACTGCTCGATACTGCCGCCCACGAAGGTTTGCATGAGCAGTTAAAAGCGCTTGGCGATATCGAACGTATCATGGCAAGACTCGCGCTGCGTACCGCTCGCCCAAGGGACTTTGCCCGTTTACGTCAAGCGCTGGGCTTACTACCTGAATTACAACAGAGTTTAAGCACACTGAGCGCGCCGCACACGACTCAATTACGGCAACACTTAGGGGAATTCCCCGCTGAACAAGCCTTACTTGAGCGCGCGATAGTCGATAATCCTCCCATGCTTATCCGCGATGGCGGAGTGATCCGTGAAGGCTACAACAGCGAATTAGATGAATGGCGCGGTCTTAGCGAAGGTGCGAGCGATTACTTAGTACAACTCGAAGCCAGAGAAAAAGAACGTACAGGTATCAACACACTTAAAGTCGGCTATAACCGTGTACACGGCTATTACATCGAAGTGAGTCGCTTGCAATCCTCGCAAGTGCCACTCAATTACCAACGACGTCAAACCCTTAAGAATATGGAGCGTTATATCACGCCCGAACTTAAGGAGTACGAAGAAAAAGTGCTCTCGAGCCAAGGTAAAGCACTGGCACTCGAAAAGCAGTTATGGGAACAATTATTTGATCTTATTCTGCCAAAATTACATGAATTACAAGCTTTTGCTCGAGCGGCGGCAGAACTTGATGTGTTAAGTAACTTTGCTGAGCGCGCCGAAACCTTAGGCTACACTTGCCCAGAGCTGAGCCAAGATATCGGCGTACAGATAGAGGCTGGTCGTCACCCAGTGGTGGAACGTGTGAGTCAAACACCGTTTATCGCTAACCCAGTCACCTTGCACAATCAAAGACGTATGTTGATTGTCACCGGACCTAACATGGGCGGTAAATCGACCTATATGCGTCAAGTCGCTTTGATCACGCTGATGGCCCACATTGGCTGTTTTGTGCCAGCAGATCGCGCACTGATAGGCCCTATCGATCGTATCTTTACCCGTATTGGCGCCTCTGACGATCTGGCCTCTGGCCGTTCAACCTTTATGGTCGAAATGACAGAAACCGCCAACATTCTACACAACGCCACCGCCAGTAGCTTAGTGTTAATGGATGAAATCGGCCGCGGCACATCCACCTATGATGGTTTATCGCTCGCTTGGTCGGCAGCAGAGTATTTAGCCCAGCAAGTCGGCGCTATGACCCTATTCGCCACCCATTATTTTGAATTAACTCAGTTACCTGAATTAATGGCTGGTGTTTACAATGTGCACCTTGATGCCATTGAACACGACGATACCATCGCCTTTATGCATGCAGTGCAAGAAGGCGCCGCCAGTAAAAGCTACGGCTTACAAGTTGCGGCACTTGCCGGTGTGCCAAATAAGGTAATTAAAGCCGCTAAACATAAGTTGCAGCAATTGGAGAGTCGCGATCATCAAGCTGAAGGAACGAGGACGCCTATTCAAAGCTTACTCGCGTTACCTGAACCGGTTGAGAATCCAGCGCTAACGAAGTTAAGTAGCATTAATCCCGATAACTTAACGCCAAAGCAGGCACTTGATTTGCTCTATGAGCTGAAACGTCTGAGCTAAAGCTCTGTGAACGGGTGATATTCGCCAAGCGATATGATCAGCAATAAAGGATTAGAAACAACAACGCCCACTCTTGTTAGTGGGCGTTTTACTTTTATCGACTAGACCTAAGCACTAGACTAAATCACTAGACTAAATCACTAGACCTTAGCTAGGAGCTAGGCATAGAGATCAACGAACAACTGATCTTAGTTTCTCATTTATTAGTTTCGAAATAATTAGTTTCTAAACAATGCTTCAACAGATAAACCTTGAGATCCTAATAAGTCGCGTAAACGTTTCAATGCTTCTACTTGAATTTGACGTACACGTTCGCGGGTCAAACCAATTTCAGCACCCACATCTTCGAGTGTAGAAGGTTCATAACCTAACAGACCAAAACGGCGGGCTAACACTTCTCTTTGTTTAGTGTTTAACTCATTGAGCCATTTGACCACTGAATTAGAAATATCTTCATCTTGCACTTTATAGTCAGGGCCAACGTTATCGTCATCGGCTAAAATATCCAGCAACGCCTTGTCATTATCGCCCCCCAAAGGCGTATCGACAGAGGTGATTTTCTCATTCAGCTTAAGCATACGGCTGACATCAGCACTCGACACTTGCAGTTTTTCGGCAATTTCTTCGGCCGTTGGTTCGTGATCGAGTTTTTGTGCTAACTCGCGAGCGGTGCGCAAGTAAACATTGAGTTCTTTAACAACATGAATAGGCAATCGAATTGTACGAGTCTGATTCATAATGGCGCGCTCAATGGTCTGTCTGATCCACCAAGTCGCATAGGTTGAAAAACGGAAACCTCTTTCTGGGTCAAACTTTTCAACGGCACGAATTAAGCCTAAGTTGCCTTCTTCGATAAGATCAAGCAGTGCTAAGCCGCGATTGTTGTAACGACGGGCAATCTTTACGACCAGACGTAAATTACTTTCGATCATGCGATTACGGGATTTTGCACAGCCTTTTAAGGCTTTACGGGAAAAGTAAACTTCTTCTTCTGCGCTAAGCAGTGGGGAAAAACCAATCTCACCTAGGTAAAGTTGAGTGGCATCAAGATTTTTTTGCAGGTCATCTTGAACCTGTTGCTCTATTCCTAGCTCTTGAACTAAATCGGATGCAACTTCTTCTTTTTCAAGATCGAAGTCAACAGTGTCTACGGATAAATCTACTAGTGCTTCTGCGGCAGTGCTTTTTATGCGGCTCATGATTAAATCTCCCAAACCTGATTAAACTGCTGAATTAGTGCAATTTCCTATCCTCCATTTGCCAACAAGGCCCCAAGCAATCATTGTTTGGGTAAATAAGTAAGTGGGTTTACAGACTGTCCATGGTAACGAATTTCAAAATGTAACATTACCCGATTGGCACCTGTACTGCCCATTTTTGCAACTGTCTGCCCTGCGAGGACATGTTGCTTTTCTTTGACTAAGATCTTGTCCGTATGAGCATAAGCACTAAGGTAATCGTCACTATGTTTAATAATCACTAAATTACCGTAACCCCTAAGAGCACTTCCTGCGTATACCACCCGCCCATCTGCAGCAGCTTTGATGATATCTCCCCGATTCCCCGCGATCTTAATGCCTTTATTTCCCTGCTCATTGGCAGAGTAAGTCCCGATTAACTTCCCTCTTACTGGCCACTCCCACTGACTCACACTGGTTGGTAGTGTCGAAGTCGGTGGAACCATGATCGAGTTAACATTTTGTTGGGAACTTGTTACAAGGTACGCGGGCTTAGCTTTCTGATCAAGTGTTTTTTTCAGATCATTACTTGACTTAGCGTCGGTTTGAGAAACCTGATTATCTGTTTGTTTTTTATCATTTTTACTAGAATTATTACCCGAGGAGCTCGTTTTTCTTCCATCTAAAGTTGTAGATTTAGACTGACTACTCGACTTAGCATTCGTTAAATATAAAATCTGTCCGGGGTAAATTGTATAAGGGTTATCTAATTGATTAAGTTTAGCTATTTCAGAAAAATCCTTTCCTGCTCCCCAAGAAATAGAGTAAAGCGTGTCGCCTTTCTTAACTTTATATGAATTCGATTTAATGTGGCCTTTGTTGTTTTTAGAGTAGCTATGGGAAATATTTTCGACGGGCGCGGGTCGGCTGGCCTGAAAGCTACAGCCTGCAAGCAGAAATATAAAGCAGAGGTTTAAGACTAAACCCGCATTCAACAATAAAAACTCCTTGGTGAGGCTGTATTACTGTTTATGATGAGAAAACAATGCCCTCGTTGCAAGACAAGCTGTTCAGTGGAGACAGTAGCACAACACAAGGTTAAGCTAACTCTCCATTAATCAAAGGGACAAATTTAACCGTTTCAATTGTTTCCGAACTGAAGCGGTCCGCAGTACGAGTGATTCGCATCAATTGCTGGGTATCTTCGCCGACTGGCAGAACTAACACTCCGCCCTCGGCTAATTGAGACAGTAAGGCCTCAGGTATAGTCGAAGCGGCAGCGGTCACCATAATGGCATCGAACGGGCTACGATTCGCCCAACCTAACCAGCCATCACCATATTTAAACGACACATTATGCAAATCTAATCGTTTTAAGCGCTGTCTCGCTTGAATTTGTAAGCCTTTTATTCGCTCGATAGTACAAAGCTGCGGCACTAATTGCGCCAAAATTGCCGCCTGATAACCCGATCCTGTACCCACTTCTAATACGCGCTGAGGCATCTTATGCAGTAAGAGTTCGGTCATACGGGCGACGATATAAGGCTGCGAGATGGTTTGCCCTTGGCCAATAGGTAAAGCGGTATTTTCATAGGCTTTATGGGCTAACGCATTATCGAGAAAGATTTCCCGCGGCGTATGCGATATCGCCTTTAACACGGCTTGATTGCGGATCCCCGCATCATGAAGCTTTTTAGCTAAGTTCACCGCCGATGTTAAGGCAACTCGAGTCATATTTTATCTACCCAATTTTGCAATGCCGTTAGTTGTCCGTAGGCAGTTAAATCAACCGTCAAAGGCGTAATTGACACATAGCCATTGGCGATAGCATGAAAATCAGTGCCCTCAGTGGCGTCCTGCTCTTGTCCTGGTGGGCCGAGCCAGAAGATCTCACGTCCAGCGGGATCTTGCGTTCGTACTATGCCTTCAGCCTTATGACGAGCACCAAGGCGAGTCACTTTAATGCCTTTGATTTGATCAAGCGGCAAGTCTGGCACATTCACATTTAAAATCTGATCCTTTGCCAAAGGCTGGGCCAACAAGCCTTGAACTATCCGCCGAGCGTAAACAGCCGCCGATTGATAATGTTCGAATTTGCGGCCATTGAGCGAAATCGCGACCGCAGGAAAACCTAAAAAGCGCCCTTCCATCGCGGCAGCGACAGTCCCCGAATACAAGGTATCATCGCCCATGTTCGCGCCAGCATTGATACCAGACACCACCATATCGGGTTCGCCATCGTACAATTCTCGGATAGCCAAATGCACACAATCAGTCGGTGTACCGTGAACAGAAATGTAACCGTTATCTAACCTATTAATTCTTAATGGATTAGTCAAGGTTAATGAATTGCTCGCACCAGAACAATTACGATCTGGCCCCACTGTCAGCACAGTCGCAATTTCAGCCAAGGCCTCAGTTAAGGCTTTGATCCCCGGAGCATTAACCCCATCATCGTTGCTCACTAAGATGCGGATCATGACTCTGCTTCAGTGTTAGGTGCAGCTTCAGTCTTAGTTTCAATTGTATCAGCCGCTACGTTAGCATTCGTTGCCTCTGGCGCAGGCTCCTGCACCAGTGTCGCTTGCCATTGCTGCTCTTTAACATCTTGATAATTGACTAACTCTCTCAACAAGGATGTGGCAAAACTGCCCGCAGGCAACACAAACTCAAGCACAAGACCATCGGCGGTTTGTTCGTATTTAAGGGCTTGGGGCTCAAGCAGTAACGGACGACGCTCTTGCTCTAATCCCGCATGTTCAAGGCCATAGCAATCGTCGGCCAACTCACTCATGGCCAAGGTTTCCACCGCAGCAGCTTCACCTTGAGGCAGCATCATGCCGCGGCCCCATAATGGTGCTGATAGTTGAATGTCTTTTTCAATCAGACGTTTCAACACAATAAGATCCCATTCAGGCGTAACGAAGAAGCTTTTGCTGCCCGCCAACATCACACAATCACCCGCTAGAGGCTTAGTGCCATGGTTGGCTAAACGGTACGACACCACAGTGTTAAACAGATTTGAGCGCACCGCAGACAAATACATGCTGCGCTTATTTCTATCTTTGACTTTTTTACCCGCCATCATTTGGCGACCAAAAACTAAGTTTTTACCATCGTGACCAAAGCGTTGCTCACCAAAGTAATTGGGCACGCCCACTTGAGCGACCTTTTCGATACGGCTGATAATGTCTTCGACTTGGGTGACATTTCTCAGGGTAAGAATAAAACGGTTACCGACTAAAGCACCGATTCTCAGTTTTTTGCTGTGGCGGCTGCTCGACAATATAGTCAAACGCTCGCTATTGAGATCCTTCCAAAGCGGCGTTTCTTTACCCGGAATACGCACACCGAACCATTGTTCTGTGATGGCATTTTTATCTTTTTGCCCAGCGTAGGTGACTTCCTTTGGATGCACCTTAGCGAACTTAGCGATCATTTCAGCGACTTGTACTGTATTTAGCCCTTCTTTGCGTACATGCAGCATGTGATGTTCACCTTCACCCGTTGGGCTAAAAGGCAAAATCTCTTTCACGATAAAATCGCTATTTTGGGTTCTTAGATCTGCTGTACCTAAAGGCTTGCCATACAGATAATGTAATTCGCTCATGGGACTTTTTTACTCTTAAGTTAATCGTGTTTACGGGTCATCAATACCACGGCTTCTACCGCAATACCTTCTTTACGCCCGGTAAATCCTAGCTGTTCAGTCGTGGTCGCTTTGACGTTAATGTCGTCAAATTCCGAGGTTAAATCTGCGGCCAATATTTGGCGCATTGCCTCAATGTGCGGCGCCATTTTAGGGGCTTGCGCTATGATAGTGACGTCAAGATTACCCAGCACAAAGCCTTTCGCCCTCGCTAAAGCATAGCTATGACGCAGCAATACGCGGCTATCGGCACCTTTATAGGCGGTATCTGTGTCGGGGAAATGTTTACCTATGTCACCCAGCGCCAGTGCGCCGAGAATCGCATCGGAAATCGCATGCAGCACCACATCACCATCTGAATGTGCGATTAGGCCAGTTTCATAGGGCACTTCGACGCCGCAAAGAATGAGGGGCCGTGCAGCACCAAATTTATGCACATCGAAACCATGGCCGATACGGATTTTCATTTAATATTCCTAACGTATTATTTTACTTGGATTATGACTATTTTGCGGCACGCATTAAAAACAATTCGGCCAATCCCAAATCATCGGGATGCGTCACTTTTATATTGTCAGCACGGCCCGAAACGAGTCCGGGTGAAATGCCCGCCCATTCCATCGCCGAAGCCTCATCTGTCACGACCGCGCCTGCCGCCAGAGCGGCATTGAGGTAATCTTTTAGCTGCGCTGCCTGAAATAACTGCGGCGTCAGTGCATGCCATAAATTATCGCGGCACACAGTAGCGCTGATTTCGCCCTGTTTATTGGCGCGCTTCATGGTATCGCGTACTGGCATGGCCAAAATCGCGCCTTGGGGAAATTGCACTCTGGATGCGAGTAACTTGTCGATATCCGTCGCGGTTAAACAAGGTCTTGCCGCATCATGCACTAAGGCCCAACTGTGCTCGGGCACAATTTGCAGCGCCGCCAACACAGAATCTGCGCGCTCACCGCCGCCTAATACTGTGGTCAATTTAGGATGCGCGGCCTGTGGCAGGGTATTGAAGATATTATCATTCGGATGTAAGGCGACGATGACGTGGGAAATGTGCGGGTGAGACAACAGCTTATCTAAAGTATGGCCAAGAATACTCTGCCCACACACCTCAAGATATTGTTTAGGTCTGTCGGCGCCCATGCGGCTACCAATGCCCGCAGCGGGAACGATAGCCACCACAGCTTGAGTAATATGCTCAGCTTGGCGCTGCAATTCAGTTTGCATTACCGGCTCAGATTGACTGCCTGGATTGGATTGCTCGCTTAATCCAAGATCTAAATGTCCTAGCTCTGACATCCTAACTCCATATTACTGGGATGGACTCGATACTGAGCGATCACCACCCACGACGCGATAGAAGGTTTCACCTTCTTTGACCATGCCAAGTTCGTTACGCGCACGTTCTTCTATGGCTTCGGTACCACTTTTCAAATCGATGATTTCTTCCTTCAGCACTTGGTTACGCTCATTGAGTTTGGCGTTACCTTCTTGCTGCGCGGCAATTTGTTTTTGCAGGACGAAATATTCAGGAAGACTATTATCTCCCGACCAAAGACGAAATTGCAGTAAACCGAGTAGCACTATGAGTGCAATGACAAAAAATTTCATGGAGGAATTAGCGTCAGTATCTTGGATTAAAAAAATATACAGCAGATAGTACAACAAAAAAGGCCACCAAGTGGTGGCCTTTTTACATCAAAGTTTAAATTACGCCTGACCTTTGATCTCTTTCAAACCGCGGTATGGGGCTTTTTCACCTAATTGCTCTTCGATACGCAGCAATTGGTTGTACTTAGCAACACGGTCAGAACGACACAGTGAACCGGTTTTGATTTGGCCAGCCGCAGTACCTACGGCTAAGTCAGCAATAGTTGAATCTTCAGTTTCACCACTACGGTGTGAAATCACTGCTGTATAACCCGCTTCTTTCGCCATGCGAATGGCCGCTAAAGTCTCAGTCAATGAACCGATTTGGTTGAACTTGATAAGGATTGAGTTTGCAATACCGTTTTCGATACCACGGGTTAAGATTTTAGTGTTAGTTACGAATAAATCGTCGCCCACTAATTGGATCTTGTCGCCCATGATTTGAGTTTGGTAAGCCCAACCATCCCAATCTGATTCGTCTAAGCCGTCTTCGATAGACACGATTGGATATTGGTCAGCCAATGATTTTAAGAAATCAGAGAAACCGTTCGAGTCGAATACTTTGCCTTCGCCCGCTAAATCGTATTTGCCGTCTTTGTAGAATTCAGATGCGGCGCAATCCAGCGCTAAGGTCACATCCGTACCTAACTTGTAGCCAGCCAGTTCAACCGCTTCTTTGATAATGGCTAACGCATCAGCGTTTGACGCTAAGTTAGGTGCAAAACCACCTTCGTCACCCACTGAAGTGCTTAGACCTTTGTCGTGCAATACTTTTTTCAGCGTATGGAAGATTTCAGCGCCCATGCGCAGTGCTTCACGGAAGGTTTTCGCGCCAACTGGTTGCACCATGAATTCTTGGATATCAACGTTGTTATCCGCGTGCTCGCCACCGTTTAAGATGTTCATCATAGGCACAGGCATAGAATATTGGCCTGGCGTGCCGTTCAATTCCGCGATGTGCGCGTATAAAGGAATACCTTTAAATGCTGCAGCCGCTTTGGCAGCCGCTAAAGACACAGCCAGAATCGCGTTTGCGCCTAACTTGTCTTTGTTTTCTGTGCCGTCTAAGTCGATCATGATTTGATCAAGCTCAGCTTGTGCAGTGGCATCTTTGCCTAATAACGCAGTGCGGATTAAATCGTTTACATTGGCAACAGCCGTTAATACGCCTTTGCCTAAATAACGGCTTTTATCGCCATCACGTAATTCTAACGCTTCGCGGCTACCGGTAGATGCGCCAGAAGGCGCCGCAGCCATACCCACAAAACCACCTTCTAAATGCACTTCGGCTTCAACAGTTGGGTTACCACGAGAATCCATAATCTCGCGACCAATCACGTTAATAATCTTAGCCATAACACCCTCGATTTAAGTTTAAAGATAAAAGAAAAAACCAATACCTATGGGAATAAATGGAAGTCACATACCGCAGAAAATAACAAAATTCCATTTACGGTTTGCTTCCATACAGATGCAACTGATACGCATACTGTTTATACCCAGAGGTATTAAATTCTTATGTTTCAAGTCTGATGAGTGTAGCAAAAGGCCGGCCCCACTGTCGCGGGTCCGGCCTCAAATATTCTTACTTCAGATCACGTTTTTGATGCGCACTTGCCGCAGCAATAAACCCTTCGAACAATGGGTGACCATCGCGCGGAGTTGAGGTGAACTCAGGATGGAATTGACCTGCAACAAACCATGGGTGATCTTTTAATTCGATCATTTCCACCAGCTTACGATCAGAAGACAAACCGCTGAAGATCATGCCAGCTTGTTCTAAACGCTCTCTGTATTTGTTGTTCACTTCATAACGGTGACGGTGACGTTCTACACAGCTATTGCCTTTGTAGGCTTGAGCCGCTTTCGAACCATCGAGTAAATGACACAATTGAGCGCCTAAACGCATAGTGCCACCTAAGTCAGACGCTTCATGGCGCTGCTCGACGTTACCTTCTTCGTCAATCCATTCAGTGATCAAACCCACGACTGGGAATGGTGTTTCTTTATTGAATTCAGTTGAATGTGCATCAGCCATGCCAGCAACATTACGCGCGAATTCAATCAGGGCAACTTGCATACCTAAACAAATACCGAAATACGGTAGATTGTTTTCACGGGCAAATTTTGCCGCCAGTATCTTACCTTCAACACCACGCTCGCCAAAACCGCCTGGTACTAAGATACCGTCTAAGCCCTGTAAGACTTCTTCGCCTTTGGCTTCTACGGTTTGTGAGTCAATGTACTTGATGGTCACTGATACGCGGTTTTTAAGGCCAGCGTGTTTTAATGCTTCGTTAACTGACTTATAGGCATCTGGCAGTTCAATGTATTTACCCACCATACCAATAACGACTTCGCCGTTTGGATTAGCTTCTTGGTAAATCACATTTTCCCACTCAGACAGATCCGCTTCACGGCATTCTAAACCGAAACGCTTAACCACTAAGTCATCCAAACCTTGTGAACGTAACAAAGCTGGGATTTTATAAATACTATCAACATCTTTTAATGAAATAACCGCACGCTCTTCGACGTTGCAGAACAGCGAAATTTTGGCTTTTTCATTAGCAGGAATCGCACGGTCACCACGGCAAACCAACACATCTGGTGCAATACCGATAGAACGCAGCTCTTTCACTGAGTGTTGAGTTGGCTTAGTTTTCACTTCGCCAGCAGCACCTAAGAAAGGCACTAAGGTTAAATGCATGAAAAGAGTACGATCACGACCCAGCTCAACACCGAGCTGACGGATAGACTCTAGGAACGGCAAGGATTCGATATCACCCACAGTACCGCCGATTTCGACGATAGCCACATCATGGCCTTCGCCACCTGCTAATACTTTTTCTTTAATCGCATTAGTGATGTGTGGGATAACCTGAATGGTTGCGCCCAAATAATCGCCACGACGTTCTTTACGTAATACTTCTTCGTAAATACGACCGGTAGTGAAGTTGTTACGACGATTCATCTTAGTACGGATGAAACGCTCGTAGTGACCCAAGTCGAGATCTGTTTCTGCACCGTCTTCAGTAACAAATACTTCGCCATGTTGGGTTGGGCTCATGGTACCCGGATCAACGTTAATGTAAGGGTCCAGTTTCATGATGGTTACATTGAGACCGCGGGCCTCTAAAATTGCAGCTAATGATGCTGCTGCAATGCCTTTACCTAGTGATGAAACAACGCCACCAGTAACGAAGATATACCTTGTAGTCATGCTGAACCTGAGAAAATGAGTTTGAAAATACGTGCTTGTAAGAAAGCACTAGGACGGGGCAGTAGTATACCAAAGGCGGCGCGATTCGACAAACACCAATCGGGATAATTTGCCGTTTATCTCGTCTCAGTCGCTTTTACTTGGTCCCAATAGGCATCAAGCTCCATTAATGTGTGCTCTTGCATGCTTTTACCGCTCTCAATCGCCAACTGCTCTACGCCGCGAAAACGGCGTTCAAATTTAAGGTTGGCTTGACGCAACGCTTGCTCTGGGTCGACCTTAAGATGACGGGCTAGATTCACCACGGCAAATAGCAAGTCGCCCATTTCGGACTGCACTTTCGCTTGATCTTGCTCGGGTTGATTCACTTCATGTAAGACTTCATCGATTTCTTCTTGAATTTTAGCGACCACGGGTTCAAGTTCGGCCCAATCGAAACCGACTCGCGCCACCCTTTGCTGAATTTTGATTGAGCGCGACAGCGCAGGTTGGGTACGCGGAATATTATCTAACGCAGAAACCACAGTGTCAGCTTGGATTTCACCCGCCACTTGCTGCGCCTTTTGTTCGCGTTCAGTCGCTTTAATCGCCTCCCAATTGGCTTTCATCGCTTGAGCGCTATCGCCTATTTGCGGATTTTGCTCACCAAACACATGGGGATGACGGCGGGTCAACTTGTCGCTGATTTTCTCAATCACAGTAGCAAAATCAAACAACCCCTGCTCTTTACCAAGCTGACAATAGAATACGATTTGAAATAATAAATCCCCAAGTTCATCGGGTAACTCATCCCAGGCTAAGCGCTCTATGGTATCGGCAACCTCATAGGCTTCCTCTAAGGTAAAAGGCACTATGGTTTGAAACGTTTGTGCTTTATCCCACGGGCAACCTGTTTGTGGGTCGCGCAGTTTTTCCATTATCTTAAGCAGCGGCTCTACATCTGTAGCAGAAAGGCTCGTTGCAGAAAGTCCCGAGGTCGAAAATGAAGTTAATGGCGCAGAGTGGGAAGTCATGCTTACCTCCTTTAAAGATAAATACTTAAACGGACTAATGCTGAGGATGAACAAAAAGAATACGCCTCAGCAGTGCTTGTTAGTAAAAGGCTATAATAACGCGATGATAAGCGAGGTCACATAAAAGCGCTATTTTGATGCTGATAACAGATCTTAGGGTTCTTATTTAATAGGTCTTATTTTAACTAAAAGCGCATTTGCGCCATGTGGTGATGATATTCACCCCAAGAACAATAAACTGAAGACTTATCTACCCCTACAAATTCTCATCTATGTCCTGCATACAAGTATTTAGCACAAGCCATCTTAAATGATAAGATACGCAGCAATATTTCAATGAAGCTAAAACTCACTGAGTGAAGACCTAACAATTTCGGCCTAACTATATATGTGATGTATGCATGTGATAAGTACCGCTTAATGAATGCGGTCATTCGATTTATTTGATTATGTTAGGTGTATTTCTATTCTGTCGCTCCAAATGGGGCGTACACCCTTATAGATTTGAGCATTACTGGAGACAAAATTCATGACAAACGCGAATGTGGATGCCACGCCGTTAACGACTAAGCCATCTCAAGATGGTTTCCACATGCCCGCCGAATGGGCAGCGCAGCAAGCGGTGTGGATGATTTGGCCACATCGTCCTGACAACTGGCGCTCTGCTGGGGCTTATGCTCAAGCGACCTTTGCTAAAGTGGCCGATGCCATTGGTGGAGCGACGCCCGTGTATATGGGTGTACCTAAAGCCTTTTTAGCTGAAGCTCAAAAAGTGATGCCATCGCACGTCACTTTGGTCGAAATGGACAGTAACGATTGCTGGGCGCGTGACACTGGTCCAACAGTGGTCATTAATGCCGAGGGCGAATGCCGTGGCGTTGACTGGGGCTTTAACGCTTGGGGCGGCCATAACGGTGGTTTGTACTTCCCATGGGATAAGGACGAACAAGTTGCACAGCAAATGCTTAAGCAACATGGGTTTGCCCGTTACAGCGCGCCGCTGATCCTCGAAGGGGGTTCTATCCATGTTGACGGTGAAGGCACCTGTATGACGAGTGCCGAATGTTTACTCAACGCCAACCGCAACCCAGATCTGACGAAAGAACAAATTGAAGACTTACTGCGTGACTATTTGAATGTTAAGCAGTTTATCTGGTTGCAAGATGGTGTGTATATGGATGAGACCGATGGTCATATCGACAACATGTGCTGTTTTGCTCGCCCAGGCGAAGTGATTTTGCACTGGACTGATGATGAAACCGATCCCCAGTATCCGCGCTCAAAAGCTGCGCTAGATGTGCTGCAAAATACCGTGGATGCACAAGGCCGTAAGTTAAAAATCCATCTGTTGCCACAACCGGGGCCGCTGTATTGCACCGAAGAGGAATCACTGGGCGTGACAGAAGGCACTGGCGTGCCACGCACGGCGGGTGAGCGCTTAGCGGGTTCTTATGTGAACTTTTTAATCACCAATAATCGTATCGTTTTCCCGCTACTTGATCCTGCCACCGACGATATCGCCGCGCAAAAACTGCAGGAAATTTTCCCCGAGTATGAGATTGTCGGTGTGCCAGCCCGCGAAATCCTATTAGGTGGTGGCAATATCCATTGTATTACCCAACAGATCCCCTCTGGAAAGTAAGCAACCCAAGGAGAACAGCATGACGATTGATGTCACTGTTATTGCACCACAATTGGCTTTCAGCGGGAGGGCGTAAGATGTTTGAAGTCACAGAAGTTTCTATTGCCGAGCTGCGTGCAGCGCTCGAATCTGGCCGCACCACAGCAGTTGAGCTGGTGAAGTCTTATCTCGCACGGGTTGAGGCGTATGACGGCCCAGCTACGAAGACTAAGCTCAATGCGTTAGTGGTGCACAATCCCGATGCACTCAAAGAAGCCGAGGCGTCAGATGCGCGCCGCGCCCGTGGTGAAACCTTAAGCCCACTTGAGGGAATTACGTATACCGCCAAAGACAGCTATTTGGTGAAGGGACTGACGGCGGCGTCTGGCAGCCCAGCCTTTAAGGATTTAGTGGCCCAGTACGATGCCTTCGCCGTTGAGCGCCTACGCGCCGCGGGTGCCATATGCTTAGGCAAAACCAATATGCCACCCATGGCCAATGGCGGTATGCAGCGTGGTCACTATGGCCGCGCTGAAAGCCCATACAATGCTGAGTATCTTACTGCACCATTCGCTTCTGGCTCTTCCAATGGCGCTGGCACGGGCACAGCGGCGAGCTACTCATCATTTGGCCTAGCCGAAGAGACTTGGTCGAGTGGCCGTGGTCCGGCATCGAACAACGGTTTGTGTGCCTATACGCCGTCACGGGGCGTGATTTCCGTGCGCGGTAACTGGCCGTTAACGCCGACCATGGATGTAGTGGTGCCTTATACCCGCACTATGGCAGATATGCTCGAAGTGCTTGATGTGATTGTAGCTGACGATCCTATCACCCGTGGCGATCTCTGGCGTCTGCAACCTTGGGTCGAAATTCCTAAAGCATCAAGCGTCCGTCCAGCATCTTATCTGGAGCTTGCCGCTCAAGCCGACACGCTTAAAGGTAAGCGTTTTGGCGTGCCGCGCATGTACATCAATAAGGATGAATTGGCGGGAACCAGCGAAAATCCTGGTATCGGTGGCCCAACGGGTCAACGTATTCATACCCGCCAATCGGTTATCGATTTGTGGGAAGCGGCACGTAAAGCCTTAGAAGCTGCTGGCGCAGAAGTGATTGAAGTTGATTTTCCGCTGGTTTCCAATTGCGAAGGTGACCGCCCCGGCGCGCCGACCGTGTTTAACCGTGGCATAGTCACGCCCCAATTCCTCCATGATGAATTATGGGAACTCTCGGGTTGGGCATTCGATGAATTCCTGCGTGCTAACAATGACCCTAAACTCAACAAACTTGCTGATGTTGTTGGGCATTTGATTTTTCCCCACGACTTAGGCACCTTGCCAAATCGTGAAGGTGACTTAGCGGCAGGCATGGAAGAGTATGTGAACATGGCTAAGCGTGGTCTTAAATCCTATGACCAGATCGACAGTATTCCCGATGGTCTGCGTGGCTTAGAGAAGACCCGTAAGCTAGATCTCGAAGACTGGATGGACAGGCTAAAGCTTGATGCAGTGCTGTTCCCAACCGTGGCAGATGTAGGCCCAGCCGATGCGCATGTGAATCCGGCTTCAGCCGATATCGCTTGGAGTAACGGGGTTTGGGTAGCAAACGGAAACCTCGCGATTCGTCACTTAGGGGTACCGACTGTGACTGTGCCTATGGGCGTGATGGCCGATATTGGCATGCCAGTGGGGTTAACCTTCGCGGGCCGTGCCTATGACGATAATAACCTGCTTAAATTTGCAGGTGCGTTCGAGTCGACAGGTGAAAGGCGCATGATCCCGCCGCGCACGCCAAAGCTTGGTGAATAAGCGCCAAGACAATGCATAAACCTAAGCACTAAATGCATGAGCTTAGAAATGAAAACGGGATTGGCATCAATTTGCCAATCCCGTTTTTTTTAATACCGACGTCGATACCTTTTCAACACTAGACTTATGCCGCTATAAAACATACTGCTGTAAAACAGACAGCAGCACTTATCGCGTCTTATCTTAATCCCAAGAGTTCTTTTCTGACGATCTCTGCGCCTGCACTTAAAGCATTGAGTTTACCTCTTGCGACTTGATGAGATAAAGGCGTCATGCCGCAGTTGGTACAAGGATAGAGCTTGTCGGCATCGACAAATTTAAGGGCTTTTCGTAGGGTGTCAGCCACTTCCTCTGCGGTTTCAATCGTGTCGGTGGCAACATCAATCGCGCCGACCATGACTTTCTTACCGCGAATGAGTTCAAGTAGCTCCATTGGCACATGGGAGTTGTGACATTCTAGCGAGATGATATCGATATTAGACTTTTGCAGTTTAGGAAATGCTTCTTCATATTGGCGCCACTCTGACCCTAAGGTTTTTTTCCAATCTGTATTGGCTTTGATGCCATAACCATAACAAATATGCACCGCCGTTTCGCATTTAAGCCCTTCAATGGCTCGCTCTAAACAGGCAATGCCCCACTCGTTTACCTCATCAAAAAACACATTAAAGGCAGGCTCATCAAATTGGATAATATCAACCCCCGCCGCTTCTAATTCTTTGGCTTCCTCATTAAGAATTTTGGCAAATTCCCACGCGAGCTTTTCGCGACTTTTATAATGGTCATCATAAAGCGTATCTATCATGGTCATTGGGCCAGGCAGCGCCCATTTAATTGGTTGCGTAGTTTGCTTGCGTAAAAATTTAGCATCTTCAACAAACACAGACTTTTGGCGACTCACAGGGCCAACAACCGTGGGCACGCTCGCATCATAGCGATCACGAATTTTCACGGTTTTACGTTTTGAAAAATCAACGCCGTTGAGGTGCTCAATAAAGGTAGTGACAAAATGCTGCCGCGTTTGCTCGCCATCACTGACAATATCAATCCCTGCGTGTAGTTGATCCTGTAATGACAAACGCAGTGCATCGTGTTTACCGGCAATTAATTCCTCGCCTTGTAATTTCCAAGGAGACCAAAGTGTTTGAGGCTCTGCCAGCCACACAGGTTTAGGCAAACTGCCTGCCGTTGAAGTCGGTAACAGGGTTTGGTTAAGCAATGTTTTGTTAAGCGGTGTTTTATTAAGTAGTGTTGTCATGATATTGATGCCGTATTGGGTTAATTATTGAGCGTGACGATTAAGTGCAGAGCGACTAAACGAAATTAGCAGACCATTGTTCAAAAAACTTTTGGTAGGGTTTGATAAAGTACTCCGCGGCAAATTTGCCTTGCTCATTAGCCAATTGGCTACGTTCTGCTCGATCATAAACAATTTGAGTCAGTGAATGATCCAGATTTTTCAAATTGGGTTGATAGCATTTCCCTGCAACAGCATTGGCATTATAAATCTCAGGGCGATAGATTTTTTGAAAAGTTCCCATAGTGCTGATGGTGCTTATCAACTCAAGATGGGTGTAATCATTGAGTAAATCACCAAAGAAATAAAAAGCTAACGGCGCCACGCTATTGGGTGGCATAAAATAACGCACCTGTAAGCCCATTTTTTTGAAATATTGCTCAGTTAAAGAGGATTCATTTGGCTGATATTCAACCCCTAATACGGGATGCTGATTCTCAATTCTATGGTAGGTTTTATTATCCGAAACACTGAGACAGATAACAGGTGGCTTATTAAAATTCTGTTTATAAGCATCAGAATTAACAAAAGACTGAAATAGCTTGCCATGTAGACCACCAAAATCATCTGGAATACTAAATTTGGCTTGGCCCTTATTATGTTCTGCCAGTAATACGCTAAAGTCATAATCGCGTACGTAGGATGAAAAGTTATTGCCAACAATGCCTTCAATGCGCTTATTGGTTTTATGATCAACAATATTGGTTTTCAAAATTTCAATCGATGGGAAGGTTTGACCACTGCCGTCAATATCCAGATTAACGGAGATAATTTCCAGCTCGACGCTATAACGATCGCCTTTGGGGTTATCCCAATGCGCTAAGGCATTAAAGCTATTATCAATCATCTTTAACGCGTTGCGTAAGTTCGCTTGGCGATGACTGCCTCTGGCCAAATTAGCAAAGTTGGTGGTGATACGCGTCTTGTCTGAGGGATGATAATTTTCATCAAGACAAATGCTGTTAATCGTAAATGTAAAATGCTTATTCATAGTGATCCAGTATCCCATTGTCTGATTTCAAACCTGAGTTTATGCCCTGCGCTTCTAGCTTCTAGACCCGACTCTGATAGAGATTATTCGTGTTCTGTCTGAGGTTATATTTAACTTAAGTGCCAATAACTTAAGTTCTGATGGCTTAGGCTTGTCTAATATTTCGCTTGGAGTCATTTATACGTGGTTCGGCACATGAACAAAAACGGTTTTATTTCACATAGAACATGAGCCATATTCATGATCGATTAGCATGCCGTTGTTGGTTAAATAATTCCGTAGAGCGTAATAGCCCCAAGGAGACTGGCCGATTAAGTAATTTGCAGGCAAAAGGGCATACTCAGAAATGCTGGGACACATTTTCTTAATTAGGAATGAGGTGAGCAGTAATCTCATGGCGAATAGCACCATCAACTTTAGCTAATATCGTTAAATTTATTAACGGCCCCTAAAAGTAATATCCAACCACTCACTTCCTGCCCGACTTGTTCTTATCATTCTAATAATCCGCAAGATTGCTTTTAGAAACAACCATTGATATGGTAGATTTTTAACCAACGCCACCAGCAAAAACCTAGTGAAAACTATTGCTGTTCAGCATATCTCGGAGATGGATTTTTATGGTTGTTGAGCAGCAGCTGGAACGTGCGCGTCTGGAATTACTTGATATGGGTCTTCGATCCAACCCTCAGCTAAATTACCGCAGTGGTAGTAAAGCCCTCGACATTATTGATGAGCAATCTGCCAAGATATTTGAAATGCTGGTTGAGCAAGAAAACACACTCAGCTTTTTACCATTGCCAGAAGCTTATCAACAAAAAATTGCCGACAGCGAAGATGAAGGATCATTCTTTCAGACCGACGATGAATCGGAATTGCCACCTCTTGATTTATACCTCGAACAGAAAAAGGGAGCGGCCCGCTTCACTGACAAATACCTACAAACCGGATTAGTGCCCGCCAAGCTGGATAAAGCCCTGCTGAAACTGGAAACCGAAGCCCATACCATGCTGCAAGAGCAAGGTGTCGAGGTTCTGTATTTAGCACTTGGTTTTTTACAGTGGAATGAGCCAACAAACTCATCGGTTTCAAGATATGCGCCTTTAATTCTGATCCCTGTTCAACTAATGCGCTCATCAGCCAGAGATAGCTTCAAATTACGCTACACAGGCGAAGAGCTGGGTTCAAACCTGACCTTAGCAGCAAAACTAAGGACTGAGTTTAAGTTAATGCTTCCCGCCTATTCTGATGAGATGGTCATCACAGATTATTATCAGGCGGTAGCTGATGCGATTACAGCGCAACCTTCATGGCGGGTGCATCAAGATAAAATTGGTTTAGGGCTGTTCTCTTTTGGCAAGTTTCAAATGTACATGGACTTGGACCCTACAGGCTGGCCGGAAGGAAAAAAACCATCACAGTTACCTTTGATTGGCCGCTTATTTCGTGATGGCTTTCCCCACGATGCAGAGATCAATCCAGCAGATCTGAATCATCCAGAAAAACTCCACTTGGTAAAAGACGCCGATTCCAGCCAGATTGAAGCAATCTTGGCGATGAAATCTGGCGCGGACCTGATCATTCAAGGGCCGCCAGGTACAGGTAAATCCCAAACTATCACCAACATTATTGCCGAAGCGGTTGCGCTGGGTAAAAAGGTGCTGTTTGTTGCACAAAAAATGGCAGCACTTGAGGTGGTAAAAAAACGCCTTGATGAAACTCATATGGGCTACGCCGTACTCGAACTACATAGTCACAAAAGTACCAAGAAATCTGTGCTTGGTTCTATTGCTGAGTCACTTGAGCAAGGTCGGCCACAAACAGCAAACCGGGAGCAAGAGTTTTCAGATTTAGCGGAATCAAAAGCCTCGCTGGATGCTTATGTGCATGCCATCCGAGCCCCTATTCTGCGTAGCGGTATCAATTACATTGAAGCGTTGGGCTCATTGCTGCAATTGAAGACAAAGGATCCCGACAACTCCTTACCAGCCCTCCCCTTTAGCTACTACGAACAATGGACAGCTGAGGAATACAGTAATGCGAGGAAACTGGTTACGGAATTAGTACAGCAACTAGCACGCATTGGCATACCTGCAGCGCATCCATTTGCGATGTCTGGTCGCACTGACTTTTCACCTGCATTGCAGCAGGCACTAACCTCTACTTTGGTAGAAATAAGCCAGTTGCTTAGCCAACTTGATACGCAAACTCAAACCGTCAGTGTTTTTCTGCAGCTTGATAAACCACAAAGCTTGCAACAAGTCGCACCGCTGATTTCAACAACGAGCTGGCTATCCGAAGTACCGGATCTTAAAAGCGTTAAAGTAAATATCCCCATATGGGCGTTAGAAAAAAAGCGGATCGATAACGGCCTGTCTTGTCTGGCCAATTTCTTATCACTCAAAGCCAGCTGCGAACAACAATTTATCACGCAGGCGCTGGATGCCGATTTGCTGAGTATCCGCCAAGGCTTGATTGGCAAAACAGATAAATGGTGGCGTTTCCTGTCGTCCAGCTATCGTCAAGCCAAAGCACAGCTAGCAGGGCTTTGGCTTGGCGTTCTGCCCGCTTCGTCTACCGACTGGCTTACTGCATTAGATACTGCTTTAACTTACCAAAGCACGAAAAAAGAGCTAACTAGCTACCACCCCCTGTTATCTGAAGCTTTTGGCGCGCAGTGGCAAGGCGAATTTTCGGAGCACAATGAATTAACGCAAATTCACAGCTGGATAAACACCTTTTATGCAAAGGTAAACCGTGTTGAATTGTCGCAGTCATTGGCAGAACTGATTGATAAAGGCGTTGATAAAAAGCTGCTGCGTGACCAGACAAACTCACTGACAGCGCTTTGTAACGCTATTGCAGTGCAGGCACAAACGCTGCAAGAGCTGATACAAATCCCCGACAGCAATCCAAACCATGATTTAGCTGCAATGCAATTTGCGCAGCTAAATGCTTTGTTAGAGGGCTGGAAAAACTCAGCCTTATTTTACGATTTTGCGCGCTACAACCAGATTATTAAAGCGTTTGAGCCTTATAACATCAAGGACTTCACTAAACTGGCGTACTCATGGAATGCAGCCCCAGACTTGCTAATGACGGTATTCGAACTTAGCTATTATTCTGGTCTGGTTAACAATGCCTATGACAGCTCAGAAGCAATACGGCAATTTGACCGCAATAAACATGAACAAAGCCTACGCGACTTTAAACGTATTGATGGTAACAGTTTATTTTTCGCCCAAGAGTTTTTAGTAAACAGTCTGTACGAGCGCTTGCCGAAGAAAACTGCTAAAGGTGAAATGGAATTAGTACTGCGTGAGCTAGGTAAGAAAAAACGTCATATTCCTATTAGGAAATTGCTGGCGGAAGCAGGTAACGTGATCCAGCAAGTAAAACCTATTTTTATGATGAGCCCTATGTCCATCGCCACCTACCTAAAACAAGGTGCGTTAGATTTTGACCTGGTGATTTTTGACGAAGCGAGTCAAATTCCAGCACCCGATGCCTTAGGCGCAATGCTGCGCGGGCAGCAAGTAATTGTGGTAGGTGACAGTAAGCAAATGCCACCAAGCAACCTGTTTGGTAAAGCCGTTGAACTGGAAGAGGAGGAACTGGAAAGCAGCGCCACCGCAGAAATGGAAAGTATTCTGGCATTAATGGAAGCCCGTGGTGCGGCAAGCAAAATGCTGCGCTGGCACTACCGCTCTCGCCACGATTCACTGATCGCAGTGTCCAACGACCAGTTTTATAAAAACAAGTTAGTGGCCTTCCCAAGCCCAGGCTTTCACCCCGATGCAACAGGGCTGAAGTTTCATTATTTACCTGAAACGCATTACGACAAAGGCAGCTCTCGCACTAATACTGGCGAAGTAAAAGCTGTGGTTGCAGCAGTACTGAATCACGCTTTAACTAAACCTCACCTATCGTTAGGCGTGGTTGCGTTTAGCCTTTCGCAGCGAGATGCTATCTTGCTTGAGCTGGAAAAAGAGCGCCGCTTACAGCCAGAAACTGACGAATTCTTTGCACAACATGCAGGTGGTGATGAGTTTTTTGTAAAGAACCTAGAGAACGTGCAGGGTGACGAACGCGACGTTATTTTGATCAGCATTTGTTACGGCAAAACCAGCACAGGCCAGCTGAGCCAGAATTTTGGCCTTCTGAACAAACCAGGCGGCGAACGGCGGTTAAACGTACTGATTTCACGTGCGCGATTGGCAATGGAAGTGTTTGCCAACTTCAAAGGTGATGAACTGAAAGTTGGCGCAGACAGCCCTTTTGGTGTGCGTTCACTGCAAATCTTTTTGCAGTTTGCCGAATCAGGCCAATTGAACAAAGCCTATGAAAAACAGCAGGAACAAAACTTTGCTTTTGGCGCCCTACTGCATCAGGCAATCCAGCGTTTAGGGTATCAGGTAGCCACCCGAGTAGGCAGTCAAGGTTATTACATCGACTTAGCCATCAAGCATCCTGAAGACCCCAGTAAATTTGTATTGGCGCTGGAATATGACGGCGCTGGCTATTATGGAGCAACTTCGGCACGCGACCGCGAAAGGTTGCGGCAAAGTGTACTGGAAGGCCTTGGCTGGAGCTTTGAACGCATTTGGTCCACTGACTGGTTTCGAGATCCAGAGGCAGAGTTACATCGCCTGAAAGTACTCATAGACAAAGCCATAACCCAACATGACGAACTGATGGTAACAATGGCAGCACAAGCCACTAGCACCAGACAAGTGAAACACAAAGTAGCTGTGCCAGAGGCCATTGCAACGCCAATAATGCGGGTAGAAGAAGAACAACCAGAATTTGAAGCCTGCACTACGCCCTATAAAAAAGCTGATGTGTCTAAGCTCAATATTCCGCATGTCGATGATTTCAGCGCCATCCCTTTAAGTATGTTGGTGTATGCAGTGGAGCGTATTGTTGAAACCGAATACCCAATATTCGCCAGCCTAGTTGCTACTCGTTTAGCTAATGCTGCTGGCTTGACAAGGGTTGGCGCCAAAATTAAACGCACTGTAGACCAGGCCATTACAGGCGCTGTTGCCAAAGGATTAATCCAGCTAGATAGCGATGAAGTGTTATGGCCGCATGGCCGCAGTACAGTCAAGTTAAGAAACTGGAACAGCGTCGACACCGCGACCCGTAAGCTGGAAAACGTCTGTGATGCCGAGCTCACCAACGCCTTATTGCTGACAGTGCAAGACGCCCATGCCATTAGCGTGACGGATGCAGCTTCTGCAGCTCTGGGCCTATTGGGCTTTCAACGGGCAACAGCTCAGGCAGCTGAGCGAATGAGCAAGTTGGCACAGATTCAGTGTGATAAAAATGTGCTGGTTTGTGAGAATGAGCGGTTGAAAATATCAATAGCCAAGCCTTCGTTGCCCTGAAAAACAAAGAACACAAATTAACACCAGCAAAAAATTTCAACAACTAATCCTTATTTTTATATGGGGTAATGAAATGCTAATAGATACCGACTTAATTTTTGATGAAATACAGGGGTATGAGTTCTATCACAAATGTGAAGTGAAAGCTGTCATAGATGACAAAGTAAAGGGGGAAGACGGGGAGCTTTTTGAATTCTATGAAAATATTGAATATTTAATAGAAGAGTTTGATGAGATCATTGTTTTACGAAAAAAACTAACACTAATGGAACTTGAAGATTTTCGAGACTACATTGAAAAAAAAGGAGATATAGAAATCGTCAAAACGATAGATAGGCAAATCGAAGAGGCTAAGTTAACGGGGGCTTATATTACATTCGCGTGCTTACACAATGATTCTTTTTATGATTTACATGTATTTAGATACTAAGAATAGTTTTTATCTCACCAAAATTGGGTAGACCATAAAGGTCTTCTTGGTTGCCTTAAAAAGTAGACAAATATTTTTTAAGGAAAATATAAAAACTCTGAACAAGTCAAAATACAAGCTCAACAAAGCTACCAAATTTTAGTTTCAAAAAGCATTCAACTTTACCAAATTAGTTTTGAGTGCTCATGTTTATTTACAAGACTAAAAACTGTGACAGCCCTATTTTTATAGAAAAAGACCGACATTACAAAATACTTCCATTAACTTATGTATAGGCCCTCTTTGTTGTGGTTGGATGATTCTTGGTCGAAAGTTCTAAGCACTAAGAGGGCCTCTAGTTCTAACTTTCTAATCCTGAGTTCAGGTTAAATTAGCAGGGCTCAGGGCGTGTTTACGCAAATCTCGTAATACCACAGGTCTGCGTATGGATGTGATACTTGCGCCCCTAAAGTAAATACGTTGCCATTCTCATCGGTTACTGAGCCTGTACCTATAGGCACTTCACCTTTGTTAATGCCGTCCCACATAAATCTGTTGGTACCGTAACTGGTGTTACTGTAAAGTAAGCGGTAAATAAACCCCACATACTCAATCATAAAAATAGTTGTCATAGTACCTCACCAATTTAAGGAGGCACTATGTCATCACAAGAAAAACACCAGTATTGGTCTTCATTAATCGAGCAGCAAAAACAAAGTGGCATTAGCATCACTCAGTTTTGCGCTGAGCAGAACATAAGCTATCAAACCTTTTATACATGGGCCAAAAAACTCCGAACACAGCCGGAGCCACAACAATTGCAACCCCTCATTGTGACCGATACATCCGTCGTGAGTGAAAACGTTGTCACGCTAACCCTTGCAAATGGTTTGCGTGCTCAGTTGCCAATTCATTTAAGCGCTAGCCAAATCCAGCATTGGGTTGCTGCCCTACAATAATGACACCATCTGCTCAAGTTTATCTCGTCACGGGTGTCACAGATATGCGTAAGTCTATCGATGGCCTATCGCTTATCGTTGCACAACATCTTGAAATGGACCCGTTTAGCGAATCCTGGTTTATTTTTTGTAATCGTCATCGAGATAAACTCAAAATCTTGTTTTGGGACACTAATGGCTTTTGGCTTTATTATCGGCGGTTAGAAAAAGGCACCTTTAAGTGGCCAAAGCCAACACACGATGGCGCACTACATATCAGCAAGGCCCAGCTGAATTGGCTGTTATCGGGGTTATCTATCGAGCATCACAGAGCACATCGACCAATAACTAACCTAACAGTGTGATCAAAAAGGCGATCACATTTTTATGCTTGAACGATCCTTTTTCGCTGTCACAATAAGGAGAAATGAATACAAACTTCGCTAATAATGACAACACTTCCTGATGATATTGAGCAACTTAAGGCCATGGTACTGCAGCTGCAACAAGCTGCTGACATTGCACAGGCACAAGCGTCATTAGCCAAGGAAGAAGTGCTTGTTGCTCAAGAAGAAATCACCGAGCTTAAAACACAAATCCAGTTGTTAATTGAGCAATTAAATTTAAGTCAATCTAAGCGGTTTTCTTCTAAGAGTGAAAAAGTCGCCAAAGGCACCTTCAACGAGGCCGAGCAACAAGATATTGCTGAGCCATCAACGCAAACAACAAAGAAAACAGGCCGTAAACCGTTACCTGAAGCGCTAGAGCGTGAAGTTATCACACATGAGATTGACTCGCCTTGTTGTGAATGCTGTCAGTCTCCATTACACCAATGCGGCGTCGAAACCAGTGAAGAACTTAAAATTATTCCACAAAAAGTGACGGTTATCCGCCATGAACGGGTAAAATATGCCTGTCGCCAGTGTGAAAAAACACAAACAAGTTCACGCATTATCACCACCCCTAAGCCACCCAGTTTAATCCCTAAAAGTATTGGTAGTGCCGAGGCATTTGCCGCCGTTGTGACGGCAAAATACGTTGATGCACTTCCACTTTATCGCCAGGTGGATATATTAACCCGCTCAGGTATTGATATCAGCCGAGCGACCTTAGCCAATTGGTGTGTGCAATTAGGCATGAAAGTACAGCCCATTATTGATGCAATGCAGTCACAACTGCTCAATGAAAAGCTGATTTGTGCTGATGAAACCACCGTGCAAGTGCTTCGTGAAGAAGATAGAAAAGCCGAAACTAAATCGTATATGTGGGTGTATCGCAGTGGTGAGTTTGTCCAATCGCCTATCGTGATTTATGACTATCATCCAAGCCGTGCTGGCCGTTGCGCGCAAGCGTTCTTATCAGGTTTCTCTGGGTATTTGCTGACAGATGGGTACGGTGCTTATGGCACATTAAAAGATGTCACCCATGCTGGCTGCATGGCACATGTGCGTCGAAAGTTCACCGATGCACAAAAAGCGAGTGCGTCAAAAAAAGCAGGTAAGCCCGAAGTTGCACTGAGCTATATTGCCAAACTCTACGCCATTGAAAAACGCTCCAAACAACTCAGTGCTCTTGAGCGACAACAATTAAGAAAACAAGAAGCGGTACCAATATTAGCGGAGTTTAAAACTTGGTTGGAGAAACAACAGGTACTTCCCAAAGGATATCTAGGTAAAGCCATTACTTACGCCCTAAACCAATGGCCGAAATTATTAACTTATCTTGATGATGGCGATATTAGCATCGACAATAATGTCACCGAACGAGATATTCGCCCGTTTACAACGGGGCGCAAAAACTGGATGTTCTCAACGTCAGTCAACGGCGCGCATGCCAGTGCGAACTTATACAGTTTAGTGATGACCTGTCGCGCGAACGATATCAGTCCATATTATTACTTCAGGCACTTGTTTACCGAGTTGCCCAAGCGTCTACCTACCGACGATTTGACCGATTTAATGCCGTGGAATGTTGATCTAAGCAATATCGATTAACGCTTCACTGCTTCATTTACCGCTTACACTGTAAACAAAAGTTTGTCCAGTAAAGCCTGCATCGTTACGACCTTGGTTGTCACCTGCAAAGGCACATTGGGGAGTAATTGCTGCTGATGGTACAAAGCTGAAATTATCGAACTTGGCGCTATAACTGGAAGACCGCGTAGTCCCCCATGTCAGAAGTTCAAATAAATCACCGGTATTAACTTCGATACCCTGAGCTGAACCAGAAGCACTGCCGGCTGTCAGATAAAGAGGACAGCCACATCTTTTGTGTTTTGTGCACTCCTCTACTAGGCTTTACATTACTTTGATTTTGTCTGTGTGGAGTTTGCTATGACTTCGGCCAGAAGACATTTAATTGATGCTAATGCGACGCCCTACTATCATGTGATTAATCGCTGTGTGCGCAGGGCTTTTTTGTGTGGTGAGGATAAACTCACGGGCCGCAGTTTCGAGCATAGACGCGACTGGATTGTTGATAAAATCAAGGCATTATCTGCGATTTTCTGCATTGATATTTGCGCCTATGCGGTGATGAGTAATCACTATCATTTAGTGCTTAAAATTGATGTCGACAAGGCCAAATCGCTAACGCAAAAAGATATTATTAATCGCTGGTGTCAAATCACTAAAGGCCATGCTGTCGCCACTAAGTATATGAATGGCGATGCTTTAATCGACGCTGAAGTGATGTTACTTGATGCATTACTCGCCGAGTGGCATGAGCGACTGAGCAGTATATCTTGGTTTATGCGCTGTTTAAATGAAGAAATTGCCCGTAAGGCCAATCGTGAAGATGAGTGTAAAGGCGCTTTTTGGGAAGGCCGTTTTAAGTCACAAGCCTTGTTAGATGAGCGAGCACTGCTGGCGTGCATGATGTATGTCGATTTAAATCCTATTCGAGCAGGGATTGCCGACTCTTTACAATCCTCTGATTTTACATCGATTCAGGAGCGCGTGAATGCGCTTAATCCTCATATCAACGCGCCACAACTGGCCAACACTATCGCAGATAACCTACAGCCAATTCTACATAAAGCCCTCGCAAAATTTGATGGTTCAACACTTCTGAGTCAGCAAACGGGTATTCCGTTTCATTTTGCCGATTATCTTGAGTTAATAGATTGGACGGGACGCGCTATGCGCCTTGATAAAAAAGGCTATATCGATAATGAACGGCCAAAACTGCTCAATGAATTAGGCATTTCGCCCGATGCGTGGCTCACTTCAGCCAAAGAGTTTCGCCGTCAATACAGTGGCATAAGTGGTCGATGGGATAGCATGTGTGAGTTTAAAAAGCAGCACAACTGCGGAAAATGGTGTAAAGGTAAAGCCTCAAGCCAAGCATTGCATCCTTAAGTTCATCACTGCTCACGATTCAACTCTCGGTATTATTTATGCTTATCCGGAATGCAGAGAATTCCGTGCAAAACATAGCTCATTTCTGCCCAATAGAGTGGTGTCTATAATCGTTAAGATGAGATCTAGTCTTTAAAACCAACAGGTTACGCAAGCACTCGAAAGGCGTGCCATGGTGATTAGCGAGACGACCGTCCGCCCCATGGACGGGGCGGTCGAGCATCCACGGACGGACTGGCTGCGAGTCGGGGAGCAAATGCCATGGCAAGCCATTATGAATGGCTTGCAGCAACAGCTAAGCATACAAAGACTAAATTGACTGGTAATCCCACTCAATTCCCATAAAAACCAAATAAAAAGGCGGCCAGCGAAATTCGCCTTGCCGCCCCTATCCTTTATTACTTTCTAGCTTCTAGATGGCTTCTCTGTATCTTTTATATTGCGAGTGATTTCGAGGCTAATCGCTTCGAAAATCATTGCGAAACCTAAAGCCGTCTTGCCTCGATCACGCTATCGACCTGGGTCAGTTTCGATAACACCCGCGATAAACCATCGAGGTTATAAAGCTCTAGTTCCAACTCAATCGCGGCGGTCTGGTTTTTAGTATCCGATGACGAGCTCATGGCTAATACATTGGATTTTTCGGCAGCCAACACTGAGGTTAAGTCACGCAATAAACCGCTGCGATCGTGGGCCAATACCCGCAAACGCATGCGATAACCGCCGGAGTAATTTTCGCCCCAGACCACATCGACACCGCGCTCAGGGTGAACCCGCATCAGCTCTTTCACTTGTTCACAATCGGCGCGATGCACAGAAATTCCGCGGCCCTTAGTGATAAAACCTAAGATCTCATCACCGGGAACGGGCTGACAACAACGGGCGATATGGTTAAGTAAGTTACCCACACCGTTGACTTCAACCTGACCACGGCCACTGGAGGTCGGTTTGTGTTGGCCTTTCTTAACTAATTCTTCGACGGCATCTTCTTCTGACACTTCGTCGAGTCGCAGACGACTCTGAATATGGTTAACCACTTGATGCAGACGCACATCACCGCCGCCAATCGCCGCCAGTAAGTCATCCATGCTCGCCATATTAAAGCGCTCGACCGCGATGGCCGCGTCTTTAATTTTCAAGCTCACCCGCGCCAATTCGGATTCAAGCATTTCTTTGCCGGCGACAATATTCTTGTCTCTGTCCTGCTGCTTAAACCAATGCTGGATTTTCGAACGCGCCCGCGAGGTGCGGATATAACCTAAGTTAGGGTTAAGCCAGTCGCGCTTGGGATTAGGCTGTTTCGAGGTGATGATCTCGATACGCTCGCCCGTTTCGACCTGATAAGTAAACGGCACAATACGGCCATCGACCTTAGCACCAATACATTTATGTCCCACTTGGGAGTGAATGTAATAGGCAAAGTCGAGCACGGTTGAGCCCAGTGGCAAGTCGACGACTTCACCGCTTGGGGTGAACACATACACTCTATCCTCAAACACTTGGCTGCGCACTTCTTCGACCAAGTTGCCACTTTCGACCACGTCTTCCTGCCATTGCAGAATTTTACGCAGCCAGTTAATTTTTTCTTCGTAGCCGCTTTGCTTACCGGATTGATTATTTCCTTCTTTGTATTTCCAATGCGCAGCCACACCCAGCTCTGCATCTTCATGCATGTCTTGGGTACGAATTTGAATTTCAACGGTTTTGCCCTCAGGCCCCACAACAACCGTATGAATCGATTGATAACCATTAGGTTTAGGGTTAGCGACATAGTCGTCAAATTCCCGCGGAATATGGTGCCAAAGCGTATGCACTACGCCTAATGCACCATAACAATCCTGCAAACGCTCAGTCACGATACGCACGGCGCGCACGTCAAACAACTCATCAAATTTAAGGTGTTTGCCCTTCATCTTGCGCCAGATACTGTAGATATGTTTCGGCCGGCCGTAGACCTTAGCGCGAATTTGGTCTTCATCTAATCTTTGTTGTAACTGACTGACAAACTTGTCGATAAAGACTTCACGATCCAGTCGTTTACCATCTAATTGCTTAGCGATGTCTTTATAGGTATCTGGATGCAGGTAGCGAAAAGAAATGTCTTCCAGCTCCCACTTTAATTGACCTATACCTAAACGGTTGGCCAGCGGCGCATAAATATCGGCAATTTCGCGGGCCAGTAGCACGCGAGTTTCTTCATCGGCATTTTTCACCGCCCGCAGTAAACACACACGCTCAGCCAGTTTGATGACCACAGCGCGCACATCTTCAACCATCGCCAGTAACATGCGGCGGATGTTGTCGATTTGCGGCTCGGTGGAGCGACTGTTGGGATTGATTTTCAAGGCGCCGATGGCATTCATGGTCACAACACTCGCCACTAAACGCGCCAGCGGCTCACCAAATTTCTCTTTGATGGCGTCTTCGGTCAGTAAGCCAGCATCGAACACCACAAACAAAATCGCCGCTTGCAGGGTTTCAATGTCCATGTTCAGCGGTGCGAGGATTTCGATCATCTCTCGAGCACGTTCGAGCAGTTCTCTCTTCGCCGCAGGACTCTTAGCGGGTAAGGCGTCAATCTGCCCTATCAAGGAGAGCAGCATCTGCGCTTCATCGGCATGACCGACATAGCGAGCCACCCAATCTTCTAAGTGAAAATCGGGATCATTAAAGTGCGCTTCGCGAACAGAGACCATCTAATTTATTTCCTTATCCGTGCTCAGAGAGAAAGTGGGCACCACTTCAGCTCTCCTATCTTCAGCATTGGCGCGAACTTGTCAAACCCAACCGACGTAATAATCACATTTTTTACGTTATTCAAACGCTTTGCTTACTTTGCCAGCGCAAATTACTTGGTTAATTCAAACAGTGCCATGGCTTCGATATGGTGTGTTTGTGGGAACATGTCGATAAGTCCCAATTGCTGTAATCGATAACCGCGATCTAACAGCACAGCGCTATCGCGAGCCAAGCTCGCAGGATTACACGAAACATACACGACTTTGCGCGGCTTCATTTTCTTCAGCCATTGCAAGCTTTCAAACGCCCCAGCGCGGGCGGGATCGAGCAGTAATTTATCAATTATTCCCATCCAAGGCTCAAGGGATAAATCCGCACTCAAATCGCCGTGGTAAAAGGTCAGTTTATCCAAATTGTTAGCTTTCGCGTTCACCCGTGCCTGAGTCACCATTTCGGCAACCCCTTCGACGCCAATCACATCCGCGCCCATTTTCGCTAAGGGCAAACTGAAATTCCCCATGCCGCAGAACAAATCCAAAATGCGCTCATCTGGAGCAGGCGCTAACCAATCCATCGCTTGAGCGACCATGGCCTTGTTAATTTGTCCATTCACTTGCACAAAGTTACCTGGGGTGAAGCTTAAACTCACCGCATCCGACTCAACTTTGTCATCTAACAGCTGATAAACCGGTAACACTAACTCAGCGCCAACGCCTTGGAATTGGCCTTCGTTGTCCTGCAGACAAATGTGAATTTGATGCTGCTCGGCAAAGGCTGACAGCTTAGCGAGATCTTTATCGTTGAGCGCCTTAGTGATACGCAGCACGGCAAAGTGACCATTATCGGCGGCAATCAACTCAAGGTGGCCTAAGCTGGCTTTAGCCGACAATTGATTCAGCAACTTAGCAAAGGGGACGATTAAGTCCGATAACGGCTTAGCTAACACCTTACACTGACTGATAGGCACCACATTGCTGCTACTGGCGGCACGAAAACCTAAGCTTAAGTGTTTGGTATTTTTATCAAATAAAGTCGCAAGACGGGCACGGCGACGATAATGCCAACCTTCACCCGTGAGTGCGGGCGATAACGCGCCGCCTTCGGCACCAGCAAACTTAGCCATAATATCCAGCAGCGCCGCTTCTTTATGCTCACGCTGGCCCGATAATGACATATGCTGTAAGTCGCAGCCGCCGCAGGTGTGATAGTGTGGACACTCAGGCTCGACGCGCTCAGAGCTAGGTGTATCGACTTTAATTAACTTGGCGCGGGCATAATTTTTCTTTTGCTCAGTGAGCTGTACCGTCACAGTTTCACCGGGCAGTGCGCCGGGGATAAACACGACTTTACCTTGATGTTGTGCTATACCTGCCCCTAAGTGATCGAGCTGATTCACGCTCAGCGATAACTTAGCCGACAACTGTTTGGAACTATTTGGTTTTGCTTTAAAAAATTGCGCCATTTCGGCCTCTAAATCAATAAAATACTGGCAAAGACCGCCCTCTTTCTGGCAGTCTTATAAAATTATCTTAGTCTCTGTCACAGGAAACACCGCCGCTGCTATGAACCCAGTCAACAACATGACCAAATACAGCCTACGTTCTTGGGTTCTTGTACTGGCGCTCGCGCCAACAATCTTGGTCGGTATCCTTCTGGGCAGCTACTTTACCATAAACCGTTTTTATGAGCTCGAAGATACGCTCGTCGAACAGGGCAGCAATATTATCGAGCCGCTGTCGATTGCCAGTGAAATCGGTTTAGTGGCCAATGATCGCGAGGCAACCAAACGCTTACTCGCAGCGGCGCAGCTCAACAAATCCACCTTAGTGAAATCCATCGCGATTTTCGACGCCAACAATCAGCTCTTTGTGACCTCGCATTACCACAAAGATTTTGAAATTATGCGCTACAAAGAAGCGCTTAACACACTGCATAAAACCGAAATTGAGCATGTGGGCGACAGCCTGATTTTACGGACACCGATTTTCTCCACCGGGCCCAGCGCCGCTCCCGCTAATTACGATATCCAAACAGACGATGGTCAGCTGTTAGGTTATATCTCCATCATCATCAATAAAGAACGTGCCCTACTCGAGCAGCATAGAGCCGCCGTCGCCGCCTTTATTATCGTGTTAATCGGGGTGCAGTTGAACTTGCTGTTCACTTTCCGGCTGGTGAAAAACGTCACTCAGCCCATTACTGAAATGGTGCGCGTCGTCGCTAAAATCCGTGAAGGTAAATTGGACGCCCGCTTAGATGGCAACTTGATTGGTGAGCTCGACTTACTCAAACGCGGTATCAATGCCATGGCGGGGTCGTTGTCGGAATACCATGATGAGATGCAGCAAAATATCGACCAAGCGACTTCGGATCTGCGGGAAACCTTAGAGCAGATTGAAATCCAAAACGTCGAGTTAGATTTAGCGAAAAAACGCGCCCTAGAAGCCAGCCGAATTAAATCAGAATTCTTAGCCAACATGTCCCACGAGTTACGTACGCCGCTCAATGGCGTTATCGGTTTTGCGCGGCAATTGGTGAAAACCCCTTTGCATTCGAGCCAAGTGGATTACATCAAAACCATTGAGCGCAGCGCCACTAACCTGCTGGGCATCATCAACGATATTCTCGATTTTTCTAAACTCGAAGCCGGTAAAATGGTGTTGGAAAACATGCCCTTCGGTCTAAGGGAAACCATAGGCGATACCATCACCTTGATCTCTGGCAGCGCTCAGGCGAAGGGCCTAGAACTCGTCGTCGATATCGCTCCTAACGTACCCGACAATGTTAATGGCGATGCCATGCGCGTGTGCCAAATCATCAATAACTTGGTCGGTAACGCGATTAAATTCACCGACTCTGGCAGCGTGATGGTCAAAATCGAACTGCAAAGCCAGTCGGAAGAACAAGTGGTACTGCGTTGTGATGTGGTCGACACCGGTATCGGTATCGATGAAAGCCAGCAGGACTTTTTATTCCAAGCCTTTGGCCAAGCCGACTCGTCGATTTCCCGCCGCTTTGGTGGCACAGGCTTAGGTTTAGTGATCACTAAGCGTTTAGTGAATCAAATGGGCGGCCAAATCGGTTTTACTTCATCCCCAGAAAAAGGCTCAAACTTCTGGTTCAGTTTGCCGCTCGGCTTAGGTCAGTTCCAAATCGGTGACTCACTGCCGCTCGAAAAACTCAAAGACAAAACCATACTGTTTTACGAGCCCAGAGTGTTGACTCATGCTGTCTTGAGCCGCCAATTGAATCAATGGGATACCAAAGTGACTCACCATCAGCATATCCCAAGCTTGCTGACCACACTCAACACGGCCGAAGCGCCATACGACTATGTTCTCTTGAGTTGCCATGGGTTTAGCGATGCAGGACAACTGGTAAGTACACTTAACTTGGCGAAGACCAAAACCGATTGTCTTGTGGTGCTATACGATTGCCAAGAACAGGATGCCTTGACCCAATTTATTCGCCCGAATGCCGATGTGGTGTTGTCTCTGCCCGTCAGTGAGCATCAACTTGCCCGCAACTTACTCTATCCACCGATGGAATACGACATCATAGCCCCAGTGACCATAGCCACGCCGGCGGCGCGCCAATCCTTAACCGTACTGGCGGTGGATGATAACTTTGCTAACTTAAAGCTAATCGACACCTTGCTCAGCGAGTTAGTGACCACGGTAGTTGCGGTCAACAGTGGCGATGAAGCGGTTAAACAGGCGAAGACTCGCACCTTCGATTTGATTTTTATGGATATTCAGATGCCAGGCACAGATGGTATCAGCGCCACTAAGCAAATTCGCCAAGGCTCGATGAACCGTAACACGCCGATTATTGCCGTGACAGCCCATGCGATTGCTGAAGAACGCGAGCTGATTTTAGGCAGTGGCATGGATGGCTATTTACCTAAACCTATTGATGAAGCGGCGCTAAAAGACGTTATCCATCGCTGGATCACTCGCCCCAAATTCACCCATTTTGACCTGCATACGCTGAACTGGGATTTATGCTTAACCCAAGCCAATCATAAGGCAGATCTTGCCTTAGACATGCTGAGAATGTTGCTCGACTCCTTGCCACAAACCGTGACGACAATTCAGACGGCATTGAGTCAAAACGATCACCCCGTCATGCTCAGTACTATCCATAAGTTGCATGGTGCGAGCTGCTACTGCGGCGTGCCTACAACCCAAAGATTATGCCAAGAAATTGAATCGGCGCTAAAACGTGAAACAGCGGTCGAAGATCTCGAACCCGAAATACTAGAGTTACTTGATGAGTTAACTAAGGTAGAATCTGCGGCAAATCAAGTGATATCACAGCTATCAGCGGAAATAACAGATGACCAAAAAAACGGGCTTCTTTAAACGTCTTAAGGCGTTAACATTGCCACAAAAACAACTCTTCGCCACTGCACTTTGCCAACGCATGTTGCCCAACTATCAACTATTTTCCGAAGTCTGTGAGTTTGGTGACCCTGCTGTGTTGAGTACTGCGTTAGAACTACTCTGGCAATCCCTGTACGACCCTAAGCTTAAATTCAATATCGATGTGCATCTGCAACGTCTTGAAGATAACACCCCAGAACCCGCTGATTTTGAAGCCTATGGCGTCTATCCAGCCATGGACGCTGTGGTCGCCATATCAACCTTATTGGGTGCGATTCAAGGCAAGATTGAAGAAGATATCGTCAATATCAGCAAACTGTCATCGAGCACAGTGGCTAACTATATCGAAGCCATCAGCGATGTCGATTTAGTCGATGAAGCATTAGATGATTTTGTTTTTGCCCATGAAGTTATGGAAGAAGAGAAAGAGTTACAAAATTCTCTGCTGGAAATTATCGAAGAAAATCCAAAGATCACTGCGGAACTGGTCAAAGGTTTACGCAAAGACATTATCGAAGCGGGCGTATCAAATATCGGCATCAGCGTCGCTTAATTGATGGGGTGCTTGGGATAACTCAGGCACCCTTATTTCTAAACAATATGTCTAAACAATGTTTCTAAATAATGTTTCTAAACAATAAGCCTCTAGTCTCGACTGCAATCACTTTCAAGCAAGCCCCAAACGAGTAAAACTAAAGCTAGCAAGTTCCATCAGCCAATATTGAGTTATTCCAATGAAAAAGATTGTTTATCAAGGATTTGTCTTAACCAATAGCGAAGGACGAACCGACAGTTGGAAACTGACCATCAAAGATCAACAGCGTATCGGCTCTTTATTCGAACTGCGGCGTTTAGTGGGGTACTTCTTGGAACTCGGTATATTACCCGCGACACGCTCCAGCTTGCAGGACGCGAAACAAACGCAAAATACTATGAGCAAAAACACGGTAAAACCTAAAAGACGTTAAAAATCAGTTCCCCCTCGTTAAATCAACGCATAGAGAATAACTCTGGCGCCTTTGACTGCATAAACTCAATAAAGACTCTGACCTTTAGCGGCTGCTGGCTGCGCTGATGATATAAAATCGAAATCCGCCTCTGCTCGCCAATCCATTCTGGCAATAACACTTTAAGTTTCCCTTCTTTAATCTGCTGTTTTACAAATAGTTCGGGACCATACAAGATCCCACCATGGCCTAAGGTCGCCTGAATCGCACCGTGTAAATCCGTGAGGGTCAACTTAGTTTGGCCATTAAAATAAAAAGACTCACCGCTCGGATGCTTTAAATGCCAATTAAACAGCGGCCAGACTTTTATCAGTTGATGGGCTTCGAGATCATCGGGATGCTCAAGTTTAGGTGCCTGAGCCAAATATTCTGGCGTGGCAAACAGGCAATAATCCAGCTCGCCTAAGGTACTCGACACCCACGAAGAATCAGGCTGAGCCCCGCCGACAATCGCCACATCTATGCCCTTGTCGATCAAATCCACTAACTCATTGCTCTGGGAAATGTGTAAACGGATATCGGGATACAGGCGGCCAAATTCATTCAAAGCTTGAATAAACACGATGGAAATAATCGAAATCGGCGCGGCGATGCGCAGGGTGCCCTCGGGTTTATCGCTGCCTAAACCA